>DASXMW010000045.1:0-20948 GCA_036495425.1 Streptosporangiaceae bacterium
ACCAATACTTAGGATTACGATTCATCATCACGCTTGAATAAGCGGTTCGTTGTATGCTGCGCTGTACTTTGCGGTTCGCATCCTCCCGCTGTGCGGGCCGCTGGGGGGACCGTATGAGTGAAGAAGGCCGCCCGCTGCCGCAACGTGAACGTGGCGCGACCGAGGCCGGTGCCCGCCCGGCCGCGACTGCTGCTGGGCCGCCCGCACTGACCGACGACCTGCGCCAGCGCATGAAGGCCGCGGTCGACGCTGAGCGTGCCCAGGCTCGCGAGCGGGTCACCGAGGTGCTGCGCCACCCGCCCCAGCGCCGTGCCGCCGGGGCGCCCGCGCAGTCGTCCGCCCCCGACCTCCCTGAACAGGATGAAGCGGGCCGGGAAGTCACCGCCAAGCGCAAGCGCGCGGCGCGTTCCGAGGGCGTGCCCCAGCCCGGGCGCCGCGCTCGCTTCGAACGCCACGGAAAAGCCGAGCCGCCGCCCAATTCGAGCCCTGCCGTTGCGCCCGGGTCCAACGTCATCGTCGCCGGGCCTGGAATTGAGACGTCCGTTGATCCGGTTCCTGCTGAACCGGTTTCGGCCCACGGAGCGGAAGCCGCTTTTTCTAGCCTGCCCGCACCGGCCGCGGTACCCCCGCCCGGCCTGGGTCCCGGCCATCCCTCCGGGCCCAACAATGCCCAGTCCGTGCTGGCCCCGTCCGAGGCTGGACCGGCCAGCGCCTCACCCGCCGATGGGCCGCGGCATGATGTCCAGTCACTGAGCGGACCGCACGTACGTGCCAGTGGGCCACAAGCCAGCACGGCACCGCCTCTTGGTGACGTCCCCCCGCCCGCTGGGCTGCCCCGGCCGGCTGAGCCCGGCCGCTCGGGCCAGCTTCAGCCGGCCGGCCCCGGATACAGGCCCGGATACAGGAAGGCGCGCCGGCGGCGGACAAAGATCGGACTGGCTACCGGCGTGGTGGCGATGATCGCAGCCGTAGCGGTGGCCGCGGTCATGATCGCGTCCAAGGGCGGCACGCCGAGGGGCGGCAGGTCGCCGGCCGCGCCCGCCCAGGCGGCCGCGGTGAGCTGGGTCGTCGCCCAGGTCAGCCAGAAGACCGTCGTCTCGTGTGACAAGGCCACGTGCAGCGCGCTGGTGACCAGCGGTTACCCACCGAACAACCTGCGCGAGCTGGGGCCGAACGGCGCTCTGACCAACTCCAGCGTCGTGGTCGTCACGCCGGTCGCCCGGCACCTTTTCGGCAGCAGCCTGGTCACCGCGTGGGCGCCGAGCGCGCTGGCTTCGTTCGGCTCGGGAGCGTCGACCGTGAGCGTCCGGGTCGTCGCGCCGAAGGGCGCCAAGGCGTACCGAAAATCGGAGCGCCGGGATCAGGCGCAGCGTAAGCTCAACGAGCCCGGGCTGACCAAGGTCCCGAACATAACGATGTCCGGTTCGGCCGCCGATGACCTTCGGTCCGGACTCGTCGACGGGCGCCTGTTCGAAGCGCTGGCCAATGCGGCTGCGGCCCAGTCCATCGATATCGTCGGGTTCGGGAACGCCGGTTCAGGGGCCAGCCCGGACGTGCCGTTGCGGTACGCCGATCTGGCTGCGGCCAACCCGGATGCGTCCATGAGTGCCGTGGCCTACGTGTCCTCCCTGCGTGCCGCCATGAACGACGACAAGTCGGCTCGGCCCGACCGGATGCAGATCGTCACCCTGCCCGGCGGGCAGCGGGTGCTGCGGGTCGAATTCCTCGCTCCGAGCCCCTTCGGCGTCCTGGCCAACTCCTGACCCGGGCGGCGCCGGGCGCGCGTGCCTGCCGAAGCTAGGCGCTGGTCTCCACCTGGCCGGGATGAGCCAGCACCAGCAGGGTGCGGCCCGCCGGAGTCGTGGCCTCGAGGTCGGCGGCGTCAACCGCCTGGTCCGTCCGCCAGCCCGCGCGGGCCAGCAGGGCGAGCTGTTCGTCCCGGGGCAGGATCGTGCGCCACGGCTCGGTCTGGCCGGCCCGGCGGCGGGCATTGGCGGCGGTCAGGACGTCGGCGGTGGCCAGGCCCTCGGCGTGCACGGCCAGGCTGGCGGCCAGCGTGCTGCCGGGCGCGGCGCAGGAGGCGAGGCCGGACAGCAGCCGGACCAGGGTCGGCTCGTCCAGGTAGATGAGCAGGCCCTCGCACACGAACAGGCTGGGCCGGGTCCGGTCGTGCCCGTGGCCGGCCAGCACGCTGGCGACGTCATCGGCGCGGAAGTCGGCCGTGGCCAGGGTCAGCCCGTTCAGGTCGGCCCCATCCAGGGCGCGCAGGCGGCGGGCCTTGTCGGCCTGGGTCGGGCCCTGGTCCAGTTCGAAGAACCTGACCCCCGTGGTCCGGAACCGCAGGGCCCGGTCGTCATAGCCGGCGCCGCAGATCACCACCTGGCCGGTGCCATCGGCCAGCGCGGTGGTCACCGCGTCGTCGAAGAACCGGGTCCGCGCGGCCAGCATCGGCCGCAGCCGCTCGATCGGCGTGGGCCGCATGCCTTCGCACAGCCGGGTCTGGGCCAGCGGATCGCCTTCGCGGCTGTGCGGCCGGTCGAGCTGGGCCCGGGTCAGCGCCACCGCCTGGCTGGTCCGCGAGATCCCCATCTAGGCCGCGTCGTGGAACAGCAGGCCCAGCGTGTGCCGCTGGCCGGACCGGATGACCGAGACCCCGTGCCGGACCGGCGCCGCCGACCAGCCCCGGGCCGAGCGCACCGGCCGGTCCCGGGTCGTGAACACCAGCCCGTGGCCCTGCGGCACCAGCCGCGCCGAGCCGCGTGACTGCGCCCGCGGCCGCTGTTCGACCAGCAGGAACTCGCCGCCCTCGTGGTCCCGTCCCGGGTCGTTGAGGTTGATCACCACCTGCAGCGGGAACACCTTGTCGCCGTACAGGTCGCGGTGCAGGGCGTTCCAGTCGCCGGGCCCGTAGTGGAGCAGCAGCGGGGTGGGCTTGGTCTGGCCGGCCCGGTGGCAGGTGTCCAGCCACTCGTCCAGCGACTCGGGCCACTCGGCGGTCCGGCCCAGCTTGGCGTACCAGTCCTGGGCGATCGGCCGCAACCGCGGGTACAACGCCTGCCGCAACGCCTCGACCGGCTCCGGCAGGGGGGAGGCGAAGTACCGATACTGCCCCGACCCGAACCGGTGCCGCTCCATGTCGACGGTGGCCCGAAAAACCCCGGCCGAGTCGTACAGCCCAGCCAGCGAGGCACACTCGGCCGGCGTGAGCAGCCGCGGCAGCAGCGCCCCGCCCTCGTCGTCCAGCGACCGGGCCACCCCGGCCCAGTCCGCCGCCGCCACCCGCTCGGCATAACTGTCCGCCAGAACCGTGCTCATCTAGATCCCTCCAGCTCCAGAAGAATTTCCTTGGCCGCGGGCCCGCCCGCGTACTTTCCGAGCGATCCGTCCGAGCGGATCACCCGGTGGCACGGCACCACCACCGGAAGCGGGTTGAGCGCGCAGGCCGTGCCGGCCGCGCGGACCGCCCGCGGGCTGCCCGCGGCCGCGGCGACCTGGGCGTAGCTCTCGGTGTGCCCGTAGCCGATGTCGGGCAGGTGGCCGAGCACGCTGCGCCGGAAGCCGTGGGCCAGCCGCAGGTCCAGCGGCAGGTCGAACCGCTGCCGCTGACCGCCGAAGTACTCCTCCAGTTGCCGGGCCGCCGGGTCCAGCCGGGCCGGGGCCCGCAGCACGCGCGGGCTGACCAGCTCGGCCAGCATGGCCAGCACCCGGTCGTGGTCCTGGTTCTCGTAGGCCACCCGGACCAGGCCCTGCTCGGTCGCGGCCAGCAACAGCGACCCGACCGGGGTGGCCACCTCGCGGTAGGCCACGTCCAGCAGCCCGTCCCGCTCGGCGGTCTCGGCCAGCCGGGCCCGCAGCCGCGCCACCGCGTCCTCGTCGTTCACCGGCAGCGCGTCGAACAGACCCGTCGCCCCTTGCGGCTCGCTCATGGTGCCGCTCCTTCCAGATAAGTGCGGCGCAGATTCTTGATGCCGTCGGCGGCCGCGCGCCGGGCCGCGTCCGCGGTCCCGCCGACGATGGTGGCGATCTCCTGGTAGGGGAGACCGGCCAGGTAGTGGTAGGCGACGACCAGGCGCTGCTTGTCCGGCAGCGCCCGCAGCGCGTCCCACAGGTCACCGTCCCAGTCCTCGGGCCGGCCCAGGACCGCGGCCGGAACGTCCGGGGCGGCCGGGGATTCCGGCAGATCCCCGGCCCCGGCGGCGCCGGCCGGAACCGGCCGCCGGGCCTGGGCCCGGGTCACGTCGATGGCCTTGCGGTGCGCGATGGTGACCAGCCAGGCTTCCACGTTGGCGCCCGGATCCAGCCGCGGGTAGGCGCCGAGCGCGGACAGGAACGTCTCCGACCAGGCATCGTCGGCGTCGACCGGGCCGAGGACCGCACGGCACACCCGCAGCACCATCGGCCCGTACTCGGTCACGATCTGTTCGAACGGCCTCATGGTCACGTCCAGTAGACGCCCGCGTGCCCGCGAACGTGAGCCCGGCCGGCCAGAAATTTCCCCGCGCGGCCGTAAACCCGTTGCTGGCCGGTGGTTCCGGTCGTTAGCCCGCCCCGCTCTGGGGTAGCTGACACGAAGCCGCAGGTCGAGGGCTCATCGCCAGTCAAGGAGGGGCATTGTCGTCTGGATCGCGAGAAAACGAGAATTCGCCGCCCGATGAGGCCATTCCCCCGGTCGACCAGATGGAGGGCGGCCCCGACAACCCGCTGGACATCCCGCCCGCGGGCTGGAAGAACACGTTCAAGCGGGCCATCAAGAAGTTTTCCCTGGACCGCTGCCCGATGGCCGCGGGCAGCCTGGCCTACCACTGGTTCTTCGCCCTGTTCCCGGCGGTGGTGGCCGCGATCGGCGTCATCAGCCTGGTGCACCTGGGCGCCTCCCAACTCGACCATCTGATCAACGGCCTGAGCAAGGCCCTGCCGGGCGGGGCCTCCCAGGTGTTCGAAACCGCCATCAAGCAGGCCAACAGCAAGACCAACGGCGCGCTGACTACGGTGATCCTGGGTGTGGTGCTGGCCATCTGGAGTGCCTCCGGGGGCATGGTGGCGCTGGAGACCGCGCTCGACGTGGCCTACGAGGTGCCTAAGAGCGCCAAGTTCGTCAAGAAGCGGCTCAAGGCCTTCGTCCTGATCCTGTGCACGGTGGTCTTCGGCGGCCTGTCCTCGGTCTTCATCGTGGAGGGCGCCCCGCTCGGCAGCGCGCTGTCCAACCTGATCGGCTGGCACGGGCTCGGGTTCACCATCGTGTGGACGGTCGTCCGCTGGGTGCTCACCATCATCCTGGTCTCGCTGCTGTTCTCCTGCTACTACTACTTCGGTCCCAACCGGGAAATGCCCAGCTGGAAGTGGGTCAGCCCGGGTGGCGTGGTCGGCACCATCATCTTCCTGGCCGCCTCGCTGGGCTTCTCGTTCTACGTGTCGAAGTTCGGCAACAGTTCCTACAGCAAGACCTACGGCTCGCTGGCCGGGGTCGCGCTGCTGATCTTCTGGCTGTACCTGGCCGGGATCGCGGTTCTGGTCGGTGGCGAGATCAACGCCGAGTCCGAACGTCAGGCCGCCGCCCAGGCCGGGCACCCTGGTGCTCAGCAGGCGGCGCAGACGGTGGAGGAGGGTTCGGCATCGCCGAGCTCGAGTACGGCTTCGAGCCAGTTACAGATGGATATCGAAGGTCACTGGCAGGGCTCGTCCAGTCCGGACGGGCCCTGCCCATCTCGGTGCGTGAGCGGGTTGGCCAGCTGGAACATGCCGCCATCGGCCAGCGTGCTCTCGTCGTGGCCTCTCCGGTCGCCGTCGTCGAAGCTGGCCGGGATCTCGGCCGAGTCGGTCAGCCGCAGCTTGCGCCGGGCCCGCTGGTAGAAGGTGGTCTTGCCGAGCCGGACGACCCCCGCCGCCTGCGGCCGGGCCCGCATCGTGATCTGGTCGCCGGGCTGGGTGTAACCCTCGACCAGGCCGTCGACCTCGATCGCCAGCCGGCCGCTGGTGGGCAGCATCTCCAGCTCGACGGTCTCGGTGACCGAGAGCACGAAACCCCGGTTGTACGCGGAGTGCGGCGCGGCCGGCGTGACCAGCAGGGCCTCCACCGCGGGCTGCACGATCGGGCCGCCGGCCGAGAAGCTGTAGGCGGTGGACCCGGTCGGCGTGGCCACGATGACCGCGTCGGCCGCGTAGCTGACGAACGGCTGCTTGCTCACGTTGACCGACACCACCGCGGACGGGTTGCCCGGGACCCGGACCACGGCCACGTCGTTGAACGCGGTCGCGGTCTGGCCGCCGAAGCTGGCGTCCAGGGCCAGCCGGGGCTCGATGGTGAAGTCCTTGTCGTCGATGGCGGACAGCGCGGCGGCCAGGTCGGGCACGTCGACCTCGGCCAGGAAGCCGAGCTTGCCCAGGTTGACCCCGAGCACGGGCGCCCGCTGCCCGTCGACCAGCCGCATGGCCCGGAGCATGGTGCCGTCCCCGCCCAGGCTGACCAGCAGGTCGACCTGGCGGCCCAGCTCCTCCTCGCTGAGCGGCAGCGCGGCGCAGTTGAGCCGGCTCAGCTCGGCCGCGTTGCCGTACACCTTGATGTCCCGCTGGCTCGCCCAGCCGAGCACGGCCTGGACCGCTTCCGCGGAGTCCCGCTGCGGGTGCAGGACCAGTCCCACCGAATGCATGTCAGCCGCCTTCCCGGGCACGCTTGAAAAGACCCCTGCTACAAACCGTACGTCTCCAGCAGCCGCAGCCAGATCTCGCTCATCGTCGGGTACGAGGGCACCGCGTGCCAGAGCAGCTTCAGCGGCACCTGCCCGGCCACGGCCACGGTGGCCGCGTGGATCAGCTCCCCGGCCCCCGGCCCGGCCAGGGTGGCCCCGATCATCGTGCCACGGTCCTCATCGACCACCATCCGGGCCTGGCCGGTGTAGCCGTCGGCGAACAGCTTGGACCCGGCCACCGCGCCCAGGTCGTGGTCGACCACCCGGATGTTCCGGCCCGCGGCCCGGGCCGCGGCGGCGGTCGGGCCGACCGAGGCCACCTCGGGCTGGGTGAAGATGACCTGGGGCACGGCCGTCTGGTCGGCCCAGGCCGTGGTGGCGGGCTCGTTCCCGTGGGCCCGGGCCGCGATCGCGTCCCCGCAGATCCGCGCCTGGTACTTGCCCATGTGGGTGAGCAGGACCAGGTGGTTGACGTCCCCGGTCGCGTACAGCCAGCCGCCCTCGACCGCGGTGACCCGCATGGTGCCGTCCACGTCCAGCCACGAGCCCGGCTCCAGCCCCACCGAGTCCAGGCCGATGTCGTGGCTGCGCGGGGTGCGGCCGGTCGCGGCCAGCACCTCGTCGGACTCCACGGTGGTGCCGTCGTCCAGCTCCAGCGTCACCGGGCCGCCCTGGCCGGCCCGGTGCACCGCGGTGGCGCTGGCCCCGGCCCGGACGTCCACCCCGGCCCGGCCCAGGCCGTCGGCGACCAGCTGCCCGGCGAACTCCTCGGTGCCGGCCAGCAGCCGCCCCCGGGCGATCAGCGTGACCTGGCTGCCCAGGGCCTGCCAGGCGGTGGCCATCTCACAGCCGACCACGCCGCCGCCGATGACGGCCAGCCGCTTAGGTGCTTCCCTGGCGCTGGTCGCCTCCCGGCTGGTCCACGGCTTGGCCTCGGCCAGGCCCGGGACCGGCGGGATCAGCGCGTCGCTGCCGGTGGCCACGGCCACCGCGTGCCGGGCCCGCAGCTCGGCCTGGCCGGTGGACACGGTCTTCGGCCCGGTCAGGCGGCCGTGGCCGCGGTACAGGTCGATGTGCGCCCCGGACAGCCATTTGACCTGGCCGTCGTCCTTCCAGTGGGACGCGAACTGGTCCCGGCGGTCCAGCACCCCGGCCGGGTCCAGGGTGGCCCCCCGGGCGCCTTCGACGTGCCGGGCCTCGTCCACCGCGGCCACCGGGCGCAGCAGCGCCTTGCTCGGCATGCAGGCCCAGTATGAGCATTCCCCGCCGTCCAGCTCGGACTCGATGATCGCGGCGGTCAAGCCCTTCTTGACCGCCCGGTCGGCGACGTTCTCCCCGGCTGGCCCGGCCCCGATGACCAGCACGTCGTATTCGTCTGTCACGGACTTGTGCCCCCCCGTCAGTTCCCGCCTAATCTATCGGGCCGTTCACGGCTACCCCGATGACCGCCAGGCGATCAGGAGGTGAAAGAATTCGCCCCGCTCTTCGGCAACCCGCGCCCGATGTGATGAGCTATGCGGGTGACCAGTGACACCGCTCCCGACCCGCTCGCCGCATCGGATGCGCAGTCAGACCGGCTCCCCCACCCGGGGTCCGAGGACCCCGACGACCTGGCCGTGCTGGCTGGTCTGCGCGTCGAGGACACCGACGACGACGACCCGGTCCTGATCTGGCCGGACGGCCGGGTGGTGGACACCTGGCGGCAGGACTACCCGTACGACGAGCGGCTGCCCCGGCACGAGTACGAGGTGACCAAGCGGCTGCTGCAGATCGAGCTGGTCAAGCTGCAGAACTGGATGAAGGACACCGGGCAGAAGCTGGTCATCGTCAACGAGGGCCGGGACGCGGCGGGCAAGGGCGGCACGATCAAGCGGTTCATGGAGCACCTGAACCCGCGCGGCGCCTCCGTGGTGGCGCTGGAGAAGCCGACCGAGCGCGAGCAGGGCCAGTGGTACTTCCAGCGCTACATCATCCACCTGCCCACCAACGGAGAGATGGTGTTCTTCGACCGGTCCTGGTACAACCGGGCTGGGGTGGAACGGGTCATGGGCTACTGCACCGAGGACGAGTACTACGAGTACATGCGGCAGGCCCCGGACTACGAGCGCATGATCGTCCGGTCCGGCATCCACCTGGTCAAGTTCTGGTTCTCGGTGTCCCAGAACGAGCAGCTGACCCGGTTCATCATCCGCCAGGTGGACCCGGTCCGGCAGTGGAAGCTCAGCCCCACCGACATCAAGTCGCTGGACAAGTGGGACGACTACACCGAGGCCAAGGAGGCGATGTTCCACTACACGGACACGCCGGCCGCGCCGTGGACCGTGGTCAAGAGCAACGACAAGAAGCGAGCCCGGCTCGAGGCCATGCGGCACGTGCTGGCCGCGTTCGACTACCCCCGCAAGGACGCCGAGCTGGTCGGGTCGCCCGACAACAAGATCATCGGGCCGCCGGCCCTGCTCTCCGAGCGCACGTCCAGCGAGCCCTTCCCCGACCTCTAGCCACCCGCGCCCGCGCGCCCGCGAGCCCGCGGCCCGGGCCGCCCGGGCGGCCGGCCAGCCAGAGACAGACCTTCGATCAAAAACAAGACTCGCTACCCACCGGTCACGCGCGCCTCATCGAACACATTAGCTTCCGTGGCCCCATTAGCCTCAGCAACTTCTGTGGCCCCATTAGCCTCATCGGTCACGCGGACCCCGGCGGGCCGCCCAGGTCGGCCCGCAGCTGGGCCAGCCGCTCCAGCACCTCCGCCTTGCGGGGCGGGTCGGCCCCGGGCCGCTCGACCGTGAGCGCGGCCACGATGCTGGCGCTGGTCAGCAGCCGGGCCAGCCGCGATGCGTCCAGTTCGGCCAGGGCCGCGATGCCGTCCCGGCCCAGCAGTCCCTCCTCGGCCATGGCGTCGACCAGGCCGGCCGAGAAGCTGTCGCCGGCGCCGATCGTGTCCACCACCTCGGCCGGCACCGGCGGCACGGTCAGCTCGGTGCCGTCCTTGGCCAGCCCGAACGCGCCGTCGCCGCCCATGGTCACCACCACCAGGTCGGGGCCGATGCGCTGCCAGCGGCGGCTGACCTCGCGCACGCTCTGGTCCGGGTACAGCCAGTGCAGGTCCTCGGCGCTGGCCTTGACCACGTGCACCTGCCGCAGCTGCCGCTCGACCCGCATCCGCTCGGCGTTGCGGTCCGGGGTCGCGGTCGGCCGCAGGTTCGGGTCGTAGACCACCACCACCTTGCCCGCCGACCGGACCAGCTGGGTGAACGACTCGATGTAGGCCACGCCCGGCGGCAGCGCCGCGGCCAGCGAGCCCAGGTACAGCGCTTCCACGTCGTCCGGGAGCGGGCTCAGGTCGGTGGCCCGCCAGCCCCAGTCGGCGGTGCCGTTGAGGTAGAAGCCGTACGAGGCCGAGCCGTCCTCGCCGATGGTGGCGATGGCCAGCGTGGTCTGCTCGGGGGCGGCCACGAAGTCGCGGGGGCTGATCCCGTTGCGGGTCAGGTGCTCGCGCATCATCGACCCGAAGCCGTCACCGGAGAGGCGGGCGCGCAGCGACACGTCCCGGCCCAGCCGGGCCAGGGCCACGGCCACGTTGGCGGGCGCCCCCCCGGGCGCGGCGTGGCAGCCCCAGTCCGGGGACACCACGAGGTCGACGAGGGCCTCGCCGATGACTGTGATCACGAGAAGAAACTCTAGGCCGCCGCGGGTCCGGCCGGGGCCCGGGACCGGTCCCGGCCGCACCGGGTTTTTACCTGGCCGAAACTTGGCATCACTTGTCATCAATGAGGCGCCGCATAAGCTGTAATTTCCGCCCTCGCCGGGGACCTGAACGGGCGGTACGGGCGGAGTACGACGCACTGAATTGGGCTACTGCAACCAGATCGGTTCAGATCAAGTCTCCCCGCTGGACGCCACCCCTCCGCGGGCCTGAACGAAAGTCGTACTGGCATATGGACATTACGGTGTGGGAGTGGTTCGAGCAGCGCTCGTTCCACTTCAATGACTTCCGCGGTCTCACCGAAGGCGCGGACCGGCTTCCGCTCACCACCACCCTGGTCCTGCCGACCAGGAACACGGCCGAGACCATCGGCCCCATCCTCGACACCGTGGCCCGGCTGAACGACCGTACCGGGCTCATCGAGCAGATCGTGGTCGTCGACGCTGACTCGCCCGACGGCACGGCTGGCATCGCCCGCCGCCACGGCGCCGAGGTCTACTCCGAGAACGAGCTGCTGCCCGAGTACGGGCGTGCCCACGGCAAGGGCGACGCCATGTGGCGCGGCCTGTCCGTGGCCCGCGGCGACCTGGTCATGTTCGCCGACTCCGACTCGACCGACTTCCGTGAGCACTTCGTCTACGGCACCCTGGGCCCGCTGCTCACCGACCCGGAGATCCGGTTCAGCAAGGCCGCGTTCCGCCGCCCGTTCAGCCAGGACGGCCAATCGGGTGCACAGTCGGTGGTGGACGGGGGCGGACGGGTCACCGAGCTGATGGCCAAGCCGCTGCTGAACTTCTTCTACCCGGAGCTGACCGGCTTCGTGCAGCCGCTGGCCGGGGAGTTCGCCGCCCGCCGCGAGCTGCTGTGCAACCTCCCGTTCGCGACCGGCTACGGGATCGAGATCGCGATGATGGTCGACGTGCTGAACGAGGCCGGCCTGTCGGCCATGGCCCAGGTCGACCTGGAGACGCGGCAGAACCGGCACCAGCCGCTGTTCGACCTGACCCGGATGAGCTCGGCGGTGCTGCGGGCCCTGGGCCGCCGGGCCGAGCTGGCCGGCCGCGGTGCGGCGGCCCACGACCCGTCGGAGATGCTGGCCCTGCCCCGGCGGGACGTCTACCTGCACGCGGTGGGAACCAGCGACGGCCTGCGGCTCGACGAGCACCTGGTCGAGCTGCTGGAGCGGCCGCCGCTGACCCACGTGCTGGCCACCGGCGCCGAACGCGACACCGTCGCCTGACTACCCCTGGTGGGAGGCCCACGTCCAGGCGTAGCCGCCGTCGTCGGAGGCGGTGCCGCCCTCGCCCAGCTCCAGCGGGCGGAACGTGTCCACCATGACCGCCAGCTCGTCGAAGTACTCCGCCCCCAGGCTGCGCTGGACCGCGCCCGGCTGCGGCCCGTGGCTGTGCCCGCCCGGGTGCAGGCTGACCGAGCCCTGGCCGATCCCGGAGCCCTTGCGAGCCTCGTAGTCCCCGCCGCAGTAGAACATCACCTCGTCCGAGTCCACGTTCGAGTGGTAGTACGGCACCGGGATCGACAGCGGGTGGTAGTCGACCTTGCGCGGGACGAAGTTGCAGATCACGAAGCCGTTGCCCTCGAACACCTGGTGCACCGGCGGCGGCTGGTGGACCTTGCCGGTGAGCGGCATGAAGTCCTCGACGTTGAACGTGTACGGGTACAGGCAGCCGTCCCAGCCGGCCACGTCGAACGGGTGGCTGGCGTACACGTAGCGGGTGCCCACGACCTCGCCCCGGGCCGACCGGTGCTTGACCAGCACCGGGACGTCGGTGCCGGTTTCGGTCAGGGGCTCGGCCGGGCCGTGCAGGTCCCGCTCGCAGTAGGGCGAGTGCTCCAGGAACTGCCCGTACCGGGACAGGTAGCGGCTGGGCGGGGCGATGTGGGCGTTGGCCTCGATCACGTAGCAGCGCAGCGGCCCGGTGCCGCCGGGCAGCCAGCGCTGGGTGGTGGACCGGGGCAGGATCACGTAGTCACCGGCCCGGACCGGCAGTTCACCGAAGGTCGTCTGCACGGCCCCCTCGCCGGCTTCGACGTACACGCACTCGTCGCCGGCGGCGTTCCGGTACAGCGGCGACGCCTCGCCCGCGGCCACGTACGAGATGCGCACGTCGGCGTTGCCCAGCACCAGCCGCCGCCCGGTCACCGGGTCGATGGCCTTCCAGTCCTCGCCCGGGAACAGGTCGTGCAGCCGGAGGTGCCGGGGCTTGAGCGGGTGGTTGGGGGTGGTGGCCAGGTCACCCGGGTCCCAGGTGATCGCGTCCACGATGGCCGACGGCACCCCGGTGTGGTACAGCAGCGCGGAGTCCGAGCTGAACCCCTCCTCGCCCATGAGCTCTTCGGCGTACAGCGAGCCGTCCGGCTGCCGGTGCTGGGTGTGCCGCTTGGGCGGGATGTCGCCCACCGCGCGGTAGTGGGCCATTACAGGTTCCCCCGCTTCTCCTGCTCGCGCTCGATGGCCTCGAACAGGGCCTGGAAGTTGCCCTTGCCGAAGCCCAGCGACCCGTGCCGCTCGATGAACTCGAAGAACACCGTGGGCCGGTCCCCGACCGGCTTGCCGAAGATCTGCAGCAGGTAGCCGTCCTCGTCCCGGTCGACCAGGATGCCGCGGGACTGCAGCTCGCCGATGGGCACCCGGACGTGGCCGATGCGGGCCCGCAGCTCCGGGTCGGTGTAGTAGGAGTCCGGGGTGTCCAGGAACTCCACCCCGTTGGCCCGCAGCCCGTCCACGGTGGCGATGATGTCACCCGTGGCCAGGGCCAGGTGCTGGGCCCCGGCCCCGCGGTAGAACTCCAGGTACTCGTCGATCTGCGACCTGCGCTTGCCCACGGCCGGCTCGTTGAGCGGGAACTTGACCCGGTGGTTGCCGTTGGCCACCACCTTGCTCATCAGCGCCGAGTACTCGGTGGCGATGTCGTCGCCCACGAACTCGGCCATGTTCACGAAGCCCATGACCCGGTTGTAGAAGGCCACCCACTCGTCCATGTGGCCCAGCTCGACGTTGCCGACCACGTGGTCCAGGGCCTGGAAGTAGCGCTTGGGTGCCCCGGCTGGCCGCACCAGGGCAGACTTCCGGTGCACGTAGCCGGGCAGGTACGGGCCGTGGTAGCGGGACCGGTCGATCAGGCTGTGCCGGGTGTCGCCGTAGGCCGCGATGGCGGCCATCCGGACCGTGCCGCTGGAGTCGCTGACGTCGTGCGGTTCGGCCACGATGGTGGCGCCCTGGGCGCGGGCGTGGGTCACGCACCGGTCCACGTCCGGGACCTCGAGCGCGATGTCGCTGATGCCGTCGCCGTGCCGCCGCTGGTGGTCGGCGACCGGGCTGCCCGGGTCGACCGCGCCCTGGAGCACGAACCGGACCGCACCGCTGCGCAACACGTAGGCGTGGTGGTCGCGGTTACCGGTCTCCGGCCCGGAGTAGGCCACCAGCTCCATGCCGTAGGCCAGCTGGTAGGCCAGCGCGGCCTGGGTGGCGTTGCCGACCGCCCACACCACCGCGTCCCACCCGGTGACCGGGAACGGGTCCTGGTCGGCGTCGTACTCGACCAGCCCCACGAGCTGCTTGAGCTGGTTCAGGTCGAGGTCCGCGAGCTGTTCCTGCCCGGTGAGGCCAGCACGGCTCAGTGCCTGGTCGATGGTCATCGTCGCACCTCTCGTCGCCCCGGAGTCGTGGCCGCCGGTTCCGCCCCTTCCCCCACTCCGTTGGAGGGGAAGAGGCGGGCCGTAGGGCCATCACAACGCCGCCGCGGGCAACTGCGCAACCAAGCCGTTCGCCACTGTCCAGGTTGGGCAATCTGATAGGAGCTGTGGCACATTAGCTATACATATTGCCTAGCTTTTTGCCTGGGAGATGGCCGTGTCCGATGACCCCGTGCTCGATCCGCTGGACCTGGCCCTGCTGGCCGCCCTGCGGGAGCGCCCCCGGGCCGGCGTGCTGGAGCTGTCCCGGCTGGCCCGGGTGGCCCGGGCCACCGTGCAGTCCCGGCTGGAGCGGCTGGAGAAGGCCGGGGTCATCACCGGCTACGGGCCCGAGATCGACATCGCCGCCGCCGGGTACCCGGTCCAGGCCTTCGTCACCCTGGAGATCGCCCAGGGGTCCCTGGACAAGCTGCACCGCGACCTGTCCTCGATCCCGGGCGTGATCGAGGCCTACGCCACCACCGGGACCGCGGACGTGCTGTGCCGGGTGGCGGCCGCCTCCAACACCGACCTGCAGCAGATCCTGCTCCAGCTCAACGCCTCACCCTGGGTGGCCCGGTCCACCAGCGCGGTGCTGCTGTCGACCGTGATCGGGCCCCGGGTCATGCCGCTGCTGGAGTCCCGGCCGCGGGCGTCATCCACCCGCGCCCCCGCTTTCCGGGCTCCGGGGGCGCCGGCCGACGGGCGCCGATCAGGCCGCGGTTGACGAGCGCCGGGCTTCGCCCGGGAGCGCCTCCCGCGGCGGAGCCTGCGCCGGTCCGCCCCGGCTGGCCGAATCGAAGTCGCCGGTGCCGTCCGGGGCCGCGTGCGCGGCGTCCGAGTAGGCCTTCGCCCCCTCGGCCGGGACGACCTCCGGGTGCCCGGAGCTGATCCGCCGGATCGCCACGTAGCGCTTGGCGTCGGGGAAGCTCAGGGCGGCGAGCGCGCCGATGACAGCGGGCGCCGCGAACTTCAGCAGTTTGCCGATCATCCCGTTCCCTCCTCACTGAGGGTCTGCCACAGATCCTTCCCTGCTGGGGCGAAAGTTAAGCTTCGTGGCATGACGGAATCGCGGAGGCCGGCCGTCCGGCAGATCGGGGCCACGCTCTGGGCCCGCGAGGTGACTCCGTTGCGGCGGTTCCTGCGCACCGAGACCGGCAGCGCCGCCTTCCTGCTCGGCGCGACCCTGGCCGCGCTGGTCTGGGTCAACATCAGCGCCAGCTCCTACGCCTCGTTCTGGCACACGAACCTGTCCGTGCACCTGGGCTCGACGAGCCTGTCCCAGGACCTGCACGGCTGGGTGAACTCCGGCCTGATGACGTTCTTCTTCCTGGTCGTGGCGGTGGAGGCCCGGCGCGAGTTCGACATGGGCGAACTGCGCGAGCGCAGCCGGCTGGCCCTGCCGCTGGCGGCCGGGCTGGGCGGCATGATCGTGCCGATCCTGCTCTACCTGGCCTTCAACGCCGGGAGCCCGGCTGCGCACGGCTGGGGCACGGCCATGTCCACCGACACCGCCTTCGCGCTCGGCGCGCTGGCCCTGATCGGCCCCAAGCTGCCTGACCGGGTGCGCACCTACCTGCTCACGTTCTCGGTGGTCGACGACCTGGCCAGCATCGTGGTCATCGCCCTGGTCTACAGCGGCCAGGTGCACGTGATGCCGCTGATCGCCGGCATCGCGCTGCTGGCTCTGGAGGCGGTGCTGCGGTTCCGCGGCATCCGGTTCGGCGCCATCCACCTGCTGATCGGGCTGGCCGCCTGGGTCGCGGTGTTCAAGTCCGGGCTCGACCCGGTCACGGTGGGCCTGGTCATGGGCCTGCTGGCCTACGCCCGGCCCGCCGCCCGCTCCGACCTGGAGCAGGCCACCGACCTGTTCCGGCTGTTCCGTGAGCAGCCCACCGCCGAACTGGCCCGGTCCGCGGCCGAGGGCGTGCAGGCGGCGCTGTCGCCCAACGAGCAGCTGGAGGCCAGGTTCCACCCCTGGACCAGCTACGTCATCGTCCCGCTGTTCGCCCTGGCCAACGCGGACGTGGTCATCACCGGCCACTTCCTGGCCGAGGCTTTCACCTCCCCGATCACGCTCGGCATCCTGGTCGGCTACGTGATCGGCAAGCCGATCGGCACCGGGGCCGGGGCCGCCCTGGTCACCTGGCTGAGCCGGGGCCGGGTGCGGCCGCCCATCGGCTGGGCCGCGGTGGCCGGCACCGGGGCCATCGCCGGGGTCGGCTTCACGGTCTCGCTGCTCATCGCCTCGCTGGCCTTCCACGGCGACGCGCTGGCCGAGGCCAAGGTCGGGGTGCTGTCCGCGGTGGTGTGCGCGACCGGGCTGAGCTGGGCGGTGTTCCGGGCCACGGCCAAGCTGCCCAAGCGGCTGAGGATCCTGGCCCTGCTGGGCACCGCCGACGGCATCACCGACCTGGCCGTGCCGGTCGACGCGAAGCGGGACCATGTCCGGGGCCCGGCCGCCTCGCCGGTGACCGTGGTCGAGTACGGCGACTTCGAGTGCCCCTACTGCGGCCGGGCCGAGCCGGTCGTGCGCGAGCTGCTGGGCGACTTCGGCGACGTGCGCTACGTGTGGCGGAACCTGCCCCTGACCGACGTGCACCCGCACGCCCAGCTGGCCGCCGAGGCGGCCGAGGCCGCGGGCGTCCAGGGCGAGTTCTGGACCATGCACGACCTGCTGCTGGACCACCAGGGCGCGCTGACCCTGCGGGACCTGATGAACTACGCCGAGCAGCTCGACCTGGACCTGGACCGGCTCCGCTCCGACCTGCGCAACCACTCCCAGGCCGGGCATGTGGCCGAGGACGTGGACTCGGCCGACCTGTCCAGTGTGTCCGGCACACCGACCTTCTTCATCAACGGGATGCGGCACTACGGCGCCTACGACATCGCCTCGCTGTCGGCCGCGGTGCGGACCGCCCGGGCCCGGGCCCTGCTCGGCGAGCCGCCCCAGCCCAGCCACGCCGAGGAGCCGGTGGCCGATGAGGCTCCGGTGGCCGGCGAGCCCCAGCCCGCGCCCGCGCCCGAGTAACCGCGGCCGGCCAACCCTGTCCCAGGCGCCCCGGCAACCCGTCCAGCCCCAGGCGGCCCGGCAACCTCTCGGGCCCCAAAGGGCCCGGCAACCCCTCGGGCCCCAAGCAGCCCGGCAACCTCTCGGGCCCCAAGCGGGCGGCCCGGCAACCCCTCGGGCCCCAAGCAGCCCGCTAACCCCTCGGGCCCCAGGCGACCCTCAGTTGTAGCGGCGCTCGGCCTCGTCTTCGTCCTCGACGTGCACCGCGGCCTCTTCGGCCCCGGCCGCGCCCGCGTCGATGCCCACGTCCTCGGCCACCAGGTCGGGCTCGGCGTCCGGGTGCGCGCCCTCGTCCTCGGCGACCAGCCGCCCGGCCCGCGGGTCCGGCTCGTCGGTCTCCTCCAGGTACTCGCCCTCGGTGTCGGCCTCCTCGTCCTCGGCTTCGGCCTCGGCGTAGGGGTCGGCCTCCGGCTGCTCCTCGGCGAGGTGCTGGTCGAGGGATTCGCCCTCTTCCTCCTCTTCCTCGGTGGTGCCGAACCGGTCGGCGCCGTAGTAGCGATCGGTCGGGATGATGCCGGCGTCCAGCGGATCCCCGGTCGGCCCGTCCTCGAGCGAATCCGACCCCTCGATCACGCCGTCGTCCTCGGCACCGATCGTCAGCTCGTCGGCCTGGTCCAGACCGGTGGGGTCGTCAGGCTGATCATACGAATTAGACATATCGGGTGCGATCTCCCTCGAACCGGGACGGTGGTGCGTAGGTCTGCTTAGGAAACGAAAGATTATACCCGCCTCCGGCCTGCCCGCCGCCGCGCGCTGGTCAGCCTGCCGCCGCACGGGGGTCAGCCCGCGGGCCGCGCGGCGGCGCCGGGCTCAGCCCGCGGCCGCGAACCGGTGCTGCAGCTGGCCGATGCCCTCGATCCAGGTCACCAGCTCGTCGCCGGGGGCCAGCCAGCGCTGCGGATCCCGGCCCAGGCCGACCCCGGCCGGCGTCCCGGTGAAGATCACGTCGCCGGGCAGCAGGGTGACCGTCCGGGACAGCGAGGCCACCAGCGCGGGCACGCTGAAGATCAGGTCGCTGGTCCGGGCCTTCTGCACCTCTTCGCCGTTGATCGCGCAGCCCAGCTCGAGGTCGTCCGGGTTGGCGAACTCGTCGGTGGACACCAGCCAGGGCCCGATCGGGCCGAAGCCGGCGAACGACTTGCCCAGGCTGAACTGGGGCGCCGGGCCGGCCAGCTGGCTGATCCGCTCGGACAGGTCCTGGCCCACGGCCAGCCCGGCCACGTGCCCCCAGGCGTCCGGCTCGCTCACATGCTGGCCGCGGCGGCCGATCACCGCGACCAGCTCGACCTCCCAGTCGGTGTGCCCGCCGGGCGGCAGCGTGATCGTGCCCCGCGGCCCGGTCAGGCAGGACGCGAACTTGGTGAACACCGGCGGCGCGGTGTCCGGGGTGCCGAACCCGGACTCGTCGGCGTGGCTGCGGTAGTTCAGCCCGATGGCCAGCACCTGGCGGGGGAGCGGCGCGGGTGACCCCAGGTCGTCCGGGCTGAACTCGCGGGCACTGGCGGTGTCGCCGCCGAGCGCGGCCGTGGCCCAGGCGGCGAACTCGTCCCAGCGCTCGTACACCGCCTGCGGGTCGGCCGCGAACGTCCCGGCACTGGCCTCGGCCACGTCGATCCCGTGCCGGTCGTCAATCAGCAGGTTCAGCCGGCCGGACACGTTGGCGATCCGCATCGGTGCGCTCCAGGAGGTTCGGTGATGGGCCGTTCCCATCCTCCGCCCCCCGCGGCCCGCGCCGGGCCCCCGGGGTCGCCCTCCGGTCTCGCCCGGGGACTGGCCCCCTGGCCGACCGCTGGCTGGTCAGGCCTTCTTGAGGCGCTGGCTGAGGTCCTGCAGCTTGTCGATCAGCTCCGAGGCCTCGGCCTTGGACAGGTCATCCGGCACGTCTTCGCCCGCCTCGCGGGCCAGGGTGCCCAGGTACGACTCCTGCGGACCGGTCATCGGCTCGTCACCGGTGGCCCAGTCCTCCGGGTCCTTCTCCACGGGTCCGTGGCTCATCGTGGTCTCCTTTCGAACGTACATTCGACCCTACCCGCCTCCTGGCGGCCTACCCGCATCCAAGCTGGTCAATCTTGGTTATGTTTTGGGCCTCAACTGAGGGCATACCGCAGGCGTGCGCACCTTTGGGGTCGAAGAAGAGCTGCTGCTGGTCGACGTGGACACCGGGGTCCCGGTCGCCCTGGCCGACCTGGTGGCCCGGCCGGACCATGACGACGACCCGCCCGCGCCCGCTGCCGCCACCGCGGAGCCGGCCGTGGTCGGCCCGGGCCGGCCGCTGAGCGTCGGGGTCGGCGTCCGCGACGCCCCGGTCCAGGCCCAGCCGGACGAGGATCCCGCCGACGACCGGCCCGTGCACGAGCTGCAGCGGGAGATGATCGAGACCGACACCCGTCCCTGCTCCACCCTGGACGAACTGGCCGACCAGCTGGTCGAGCGGCGGGCCGCGGCCGGCCAGGCCGCGCACCGGATCGGGGCCGAGGTCGCGGCCCTGGCCACCTCGCCGCTGCCCATCGAGCCCACGGTCTCCCTCGACGAGCGGTACGAGCGGATGGCCGAGCTGTACGCCATGACCGCGCAGGAGCAGCTCACCTGCGGCTGCCACGTGCACGTCAGCATCGAGTCCGAAGAGGAAGGCGTGGCCGTCCTGGACCGGATCCGGCCCTGGCTGCCGCCGCTGCTGGCGCTGACCGCCAACTCGCCCTTCTGGCAGGGCCGCGACACCGGCTACAGCAGCTACCGGCGGCAGGTGTGGGGGCGCTGGCCGTCGTCCGGCCCGACCGAGCTGTTCGGCACGCCCGAGAACTACCACGCGACGGTCCAGGCCATGCTGAGCACCGGCACGCTCATCGACGAGGGCATGGTGTACTTCGACGCCCGGCTGTCGCGCCACTTCCCGACGGTGGAGATCCGGGTGGCCGACGTGTGCCTGCGGGTGCACGACGCGGCGCTGCTGGCCTCCCTGGCCCGGGCGATGGTCGAGACGGCCGCCCGCGAGTGGCGGCTGGGCAAGCCGCCGGTCCAGGCCCGGCTGGAAACCCTCAACCTGGCCTACTGGCGGGCCAGCCGGTCCGGTCTGGACGATGAGCTCATCCACCCGGTCACCGGCAAGGCGGCCCCGGCCGAGAACGTGCTGCGGGCCCTGCTGCGGCACATCGGGGACGCCCTGGACGAGTCCGAGCGCGAGTCCGGTCGGCCCGGCCTGACCACCGACCTGCTCCAGGACCTGCTGGCCCGCGGCAACGGGGCCACTCAGCAGCGCCGGATCTATCAGCAGTCCGGCGACCTGGCCACCGTGGTCCGCAACGCCGTGGCCCACACCCTCACCGTGGAGTGACCCGGCCCCTAGCCCAACAAACCTCACCCCGCCCGCGAACCTCACCCAGCCCACGAACCCCAAGCCCCACGCGAACCCCGGGCCCCCGCGAACCCCAGGTCCCCCACAAACCCCGAGCCACCCGCGAACCCCAGGTCCCCCGCGAACCCCACCCAGCCCACGAACCCCAGGTCCCCGCGAACCCCAAAGCCCGCGAGCCTCACCAGTCTCGTTTTCCATGATCGATGTACGTTTGTGCACCCTATAGGGGGTGTAAACGTACATCGATCATGAGGGGCGGAGCGGTTGCCCGACCTCTAACCCCCCAAGAAGCCAGCCAGCCTCACCAGCCCCGCAACCCTCAGACGGGCAAGGCCCCGCGAACCCCACCAGACCAGCAAACCCCACCAGGCCAGCAGGCCCCACCAGCACCACCAGACCAGCAAGTCCCGTTAGCCCCACCAGTCAGTTCAGTCCCGCTGGTCT
>DASXMW010000046.1:0-24430 GCA_036495425.1 Streptosporangiaceae bacterium
CCAGCAGGAAGACCAGGACCAGCGGCAGCGCGCCGAGCACCGCCGACGCCATCTGCAGGGCGAAGACGATCCCGACCCCGGAGAACACGGTGCCCAGCCCGGCCGGGATCGTCATCATCGTCGGGCTGGTCGCGGCGAGGAACGGCCACAGGAAGTTGTTCCAGGTCCAGACGAAGGTGAAGATCGAGACGGCGGCGATGGCCGGGCGGGCCAGCGGCAGCGCGATCTTGCGGTAGCTGACCCACCAGTTGGCCCCGTCAACCTCGGCCGCCTGCTCCAGGCTGATCGGCACGCCGTCGAAGAACTTCTTGAAGATGAACACCGCGATCGGCGCGGGCACCTGGGGCAGGATCAGCGCCCAGTAGGTGTTGATCAGGTGCACCGACTGGAACTCGCGGAACAGCGGCACGATCAGGGCCTGGGGCGGGATCATGATGCCGGCCAGGATCGCGGCGTAGATCAGCCCCTTGAACCGGAACTGGCGGCGGGACAGCGCGTACCCGGCCATGCTGGCGGTGATCACGGTCAGCACCGTGACCAGGATGGCCACGATGGCCGAGTTGATGTACCAGCGGCCGAGGTCGCTGGCGCTGAACACGCCGCGGTAGGCCGAGAACGTGAAGTGCGGGATGCTCCAGGTGGCGGGGACGATGATCGTGTCGTTCTCGCTCTTCACCGAGGTGTCGAGGGCCCACGCGACCGGGAACAGCCAGAGCAGGGCCAGCGCGATGACCACGCCGGTGGTGGCCCGGGCGAACAGGCTGGCGCGCTGACGGGGGCGGCCCGGCCGGTGGCCGGGGCGGCCGCCGGTCCGCTGGTAGGGGGCTGAGACGGCCATGTCAGACTCCACTCTCCTGCCGGCGGACCAGGGCCAGCCAGACGAACGACACGATGAGGATGACGATGAACAAGATGAACGAGGCCGCCGACGCGTAGCCGACCCGCTGGCTGGTGAAGGCGGTGTCGTAGATCCACTCGATGGCCGGGCGGCTGGAGTAGTTCGGCCCGCCCTGCAGAATCAGGTAGATCTGGTCGAAGATCTTCAGCGAGGCGATGACCTGCAGCACGGTGACCAGGGTGGTGGTCCGGCCCAGCATGGGGATGGTCAGCCGCCAGGTCTGCTGCCAGCGGCTGGCGCCATCCAGGGATGACGCCTGGTACAGGTCGCGAGGAATTTCCTGCAGCCCGGCCAGGTAGAGGACGAAGTTGAAGCCGATCGTCCACCACACGGTGACGATGACGATCGAGTAGATCGACACGTTCGGGTCGGACAGCCAGCCCGGGGAACCCACCCCGATCAGGTTGAAGAACCCGGCCAGCAGGCCGTAGCCCGGCTCGTAGATGAACAGCCAGACCAGGGCGATGGCCGCCGACGGCAAGATGTAGGGCAGGAAGAAGGCCAGCCGGAAGAACCACTGCCCGCGCTTGATCCGGTTGACCACGATCGCGAAGAACAACGGCAGGATGACCAGCGGCGGCGTGCTGACCAGGGTGAACAGGATCGTGTGCCACATCGCCGACCAGAACTGGCTGTCGCCGAACAGTTCGCGGTAGTTGGCGAAGCCGGCGAAGCTGCCCAGGCCGCCCTTGACCAGGCTGGTGTTGAACAAGCTCAGCACCACGTCGTAGATCAGCGGCCCGACCAGGAACAGGATGTAGAAGACCAGGAACGGGGCCACCAGCGAGAAGTTGCCCCAGTTGCGGCGGGGCTTCTCGGCTCGGGCCCGGTCGGCGGTGGTGGTCCGCGGCAGGGTGGCGGACGCGGCGGGAGCGCTCATACCGGCACCGGCTCCTTCGACAGGGTGTGCAGGGACCCGAGCATCTGGTCGTAGGTGGCCTGCGGTGACATGCCGCCCAGCATCAGGTTGCCGAGCGGCTCACCCAGGTAGTTCTCCATGTCCGAGCCGGAGCCGCTGTACCAGGCGGGCGGGTCGTAGGCCGCGTAGCTGGCCACCTCCTGGTAGTTGGATTGCGGCTTGAGCTTCTTGTAGGCCTCGGAGTCCCGGATCGGCAGCCAGGCCGGGATGTGGCCGCCTTCGGCCCAGGTCAGGCTCTGGCCGAGCAGGGTCCTGATCATGGTCAGGGCGAGCGCGGTCTTCTCCGGGTTGGCCGTGGTCCGCTTGGGCAGGATGAACGTGTGCGAGTCGGCCTGGGCGGCCGCCTTGCCGAACAGAGCCGGGAACGGCTGCATGCTGAACGCCATCTTGGCCGCCTGGAACACGGTGACGTTCCACTCGCCCTCCCAGTACAGCCCGGCGTCGCCGGCCTGGAAGACGGCGACGCCGCCGCCCGGGTCCACGTTCGCGTTCATCAGGCCCTCGCTGGCCAGCTGGTGGATGAACGTCAGCACCTTGGTGGCCAGGGTCTTGTCGAGCACGATGTCCTTGCCGCCCCCGGCCAGCACCTGGCCGCCGGCCTGGCTGTACAGGGTGTAGAACAGCCGCCACGGGGTGGCCGGGTCGTTGATCGTGTCGCAGACCACCGGGGTGGCGCCGGCCTTCTTCAGCTTGCGCAGCGCGGCCAGCATGGCGTCCGCGCTCTTGATCGGCGGCAGCGTGCCCGAGCTGTCCAGCAGGCCGGCCTTCTGGCAGAGCTTGGTGTTGTAGTACTGCACGAACGGGTGGGTGTCGAGCGGGATGCATAGCAGCTGGCCGTTGTAGTGAGCCTTGCTGAAGGCCAGCGGGGTGAAGTCCTTGGGCTCCATGCCGTGCTGGGCCAGCAGGTCCGGGCTGATCGGGGTGAGCAGGCCCGGCGGCCCGTACTGGTGGATGCGGCTCAGGTGCATGATGGCCACGTCGGGCGGGCTGCCGGACCGCATGGAGAGCGACAGCTTGGTGTAGTACGGGGCGCCCCACTGCAGGATCGTCGACTGCAGGTCGATGTGCGGGTGGGCCTTCCGGAAGGCGTCCTCCATGGCCACCATGTGGGTGCCGTCGCCGCCGGTGAGCAGATTCCAGTAGACCAGCGTGGAGTCGTTGTCGCCGCCGCTGGAACCGGTGACGCCGGAACCGACGTTGTAGGTGCCGCCGCAGGCGGCGGTCACCAGGCCGGCGCCGAGCGCGGCCGCGCCGGCCAGGAAACCGCGGCGGTTGAGCAGCAGGCGGTTCGGGCCCAGGCCAGGTGGCCTGAAAGGCTTTGAGCTGGGCGTACGGGGTGCGCGCACGTCGTCGTGGGCCATTGACAGCTCCCTTCCAACCATCCCCGGTACCCAGCTCAATCGGTGCAAACCTTTTCCTTGGGTTTCGGAATGCGATCGATTGCGACGTGGCAAGGAACGGGCGGTTTACGGGGTGAGCGGGCTGCCGGGCTGGGGGCAGGCTGCGGGGCTGGGAGGCTGGGGGCGGGCGTGATCGGCGGGGTGCTGGGTAGGGCGTGGTCATGAGTGACTTCTTCGGGTTCGCCGAGCTGCTGTCCGGGCCGGAGCGGGACATCGTGGCCCGGGTGCGGGACTTCCTGGCCGCCGAGGTCGAGCCGATCGCCAACGACTACTGGGCCCGGGCCGAGTTCCCGTTCCAGCTCATCGAGGGGTTCCGCAAGCTCGACATCGCGGGCCTGATGTACGACGGGCTGGCCGCGCACCGCGGCACCCGGCTGCTGAGCGGGTTCCTGTCCATGGAGATCGCCCGGGCCGACCCGTCGGTCAACTCGTTCTACGGCGTGCACACCGGGCTGGCCATGGGCAGCATCAACCGCTGCGGCTCCGAGGAGCAGAAGCGGCGCTGGCTGCCGCCGATGGCCCGGCTGGAGAAGATCGGGGCGTTCGGCCTGACCGAGCCGCACGGCGGTTCCGACGTGGCCGGCGGGCTGGAGACCACGGCCCGGCGCGACGGCGACGGCTGGGTGCTGAACGGGGCCAAGCGGTGGATCGGCAACGGGACGTTCGCCGACCTGGTCATCATCTGGGCCCGGGATCTGGACGACGATGCGGTCAAGGGGTTCGTGGTCGAGAAGGGGACGCCGGGCTTCAGCGCGACCAAGATGGAAGGCAAGGTGGCGCTGCGGATGGTGCAGAACGCCGACATCGTCCTGGACGACTGCGTGGTGGACGAGGACCACCGGCTGCAGCGAGCCAACTCGTTCGCGGACACCGCCGACGTGCTGCGGCTGACCCGCGGCGGGGTGGCCTGGGGTGCGGTCGGCTGCATGACCGCGGCCTACGACCTGGCCGTAGCCTACGCCAAGGAGCGCGAGCAGTTCGGCCGCCCGATCGCGGCCTTCCAGCTGGTGCAGGACCACCTGGCCACCATGCTCGGCAACGTCACCTCGTCGCTGGCGCTGGTGGTGCGGCTGGCCCAGTTGCAGGACGCCGGGATCAACCAGGACGAGCACTCGGCCCTGGCCAAGTCGGTGACCACGCAGCGGATGCGGGAAACGGTGGGACTGGCCCGCGAGGTGTTCGGCGGCAACGGGATCCTGCTCGAAAACGACGTGGCCCGCTACTTCGCCGACGCCGAGGCGCTCTACTCCTACGAGGGGACCCGGGAGATCAACCAGCTGATCGTGGGCCGGGCCGTCACCGGGCTGAGCGCCTTCACCTGACGGGCGCGGGGCCCGCCCGGCTACGGCGCCGGGGTATCGGCCCCGGGCAGCGGCAGATAGGTGCTGGGCAGCGACCGGAAATTGCTCGGAATGGCCCCGCGCTTCTCGGCCGCGTGCAGGGCGGCGAGGCTGCTGGTGGTCGGCGACAGCCAGCGGAAGTTGTCGGTCTGCACGGCCGGGCGCTTGGGCCGCTGCTCGAAGGTGGTGTTGATCCGCACCGGAAGGTAGCTGGTGGGGTCCACCCAGAGCGTCTGGCCGATGCCGAACCGGGGCTTGCGGATCAGCTTGATGGTGTCGATGCCGTTGATCTCCTGGTTCCCGGCCAGGGTGAACACGTGGCAGGACAGTGCCTTGGCGATCCCCCGCTGCCAGCTCGGGAAGTCGAAGCCGGAGTTGGCACAGTTGAGCGGCTCGCTGAAGGCCGGGCCGCCGGCCAGCGGGGTGTGCCACTGGGTGCGCTCCGGGTAGGCCGCTCCGTAGCCTTCGTACACCTGCTTGCCGTGCCGCGTGCCGACCGGGCCGATCGCCGCGGAGAAGACGAGCTTCCCGCTGGCCGTGTAGCCCTGCTGAAGGTCCAGGTCGCGGTAGGTCCAGTCGATCACCCGGCTGGCGTGCAGATCGCTGAGCACCTTGGGCTCCTGAGCCGTACTTCCGGTCGACCCGTTGAACGCGAGGTTCACCACGGTCACGCCGAAGCTGCTGTTGGTGACGGTCCGGGTGTCGCTCTCGATGGCCCGGCCTTGGCTTATGTGGGCCAGGGCCTGCTCGGCGCGGGTGGTGACGTAGGTGATGGTCTGGCCGTGCCGGGCGTTGGCGCTGATCCCGGGGGCGGCCGTGGCGGCGAGGGTGGCGGCCGCGGCGATGGCGGCGCCGCCGGCCGCCAGCGCACCGGCGATGGCCTCACGGCGGCGCCGGTTGTGGTGGCGGGCCCGGCGGAGCAGGGTGGCCGGGACCTTGGCGTCGGCGGTGGCCCGGTCGAGGCCCTGACGCACGAGTTCTTCGACGTTGCGGCTCATGAGTTCTTCTCCGTCAGCTCCGCGGGGTCGTCGTTCAGGGCGCTCAGTTCGCGCAGGTGCCGCAGGCCGCGGGCGGCGGCCGACTTGACCGTGCCTTCCGAGCAGCCGAGCAGGGCGGCGGTCTCGGCCTCGCTGCGCTGCTCCCAGTAGCGGAGCACGATCACCGCCCGCTGGCGGGGCGGCAGCTGGCCCAGCATCCGGACCAGGGTGTCGCGCAGATCGACCTCGCCGGTCGGGTCCGGCTCGCTGTGGGCGGTTTCGGCGCGCAGGACCGGCAGCAGCTTCTGCCGCCAGGTCCCGCGCCGCCGCCAGCCGTCGGCGGCCAGGTTGTACAGGACGCGGCGAAGGTAACCTTCGACGTCACCGTGGACCTGGCGCGGCTTCCTGAGCACCCGCTCCAGGGCGGCCTGCAGGAGGTCTTCCCCGTCCGGACGGCTCCCGGCCAGGGCGATCGCCGCGGCCATGAGCGAGGGACCGCGTTCGGCCAGCAACTGCTCGAGCTGGGGGCCGGCTGGGTCACCCGCCATCTGACCGCCTCCTCGTCACCCGCCCAGGACGAACGGCGGCGCCTCCACGTTGCCTCAGAGTTCGCTCTTTTAAGCGCGGGGCCGGGCGCCGCGCATGGGGGGCTCTGAGGCAGGTGAGGTCGACGGGGCGCGGCCGGGGTCAGGAGCTGGCGGTGGGCGTGGCGGTCAGGGTGTCGGCGAAGTAGTAGCGGCTGACCATGTCGGCGACGCAGGCGGGTTTGTCGTTGCCTTCGACCTCGATGGTGACCCGGGTGACCAGGTGGACGGCGTCGTCGGAGATCTTGTCGAGGCTGGTGATGGTGGCGCGGGCGCGGATGCGCCTGCCGACCAGCACGGGGGCGGGGAACCGCACCCGGTCCAGGCCGTAGTTGACGCCCATGGTGACGTTGTCGACCCGGCGCAGCTGGCTGGTCAGATACGGGATGAGCGAGAGCGTGAGGAAGCCGTGGGCCACGGGTCCGCCGAACGGCCCGGCCGCGGCGCGCTCGGGGTCGACATGGATCCACTGGTGGTCCTCGGTGTCGTCGGCGAAGCCGTTGACCCGCTGCTGGTCGATCTCGAACCAGTCGGTGGGGCCGATCTCCTGGCCCACCGCGGCTTCGAGGTCGGCCACGCTGTGGTAGCTCTCCATCTCATCTCCCGTCGCGCTGATCCCGGCACGTTCGTGGGTACGTGTCCGTACCACTGAGAGGATCATCCAGGCGACCGGAAGCGCAAGGGAGAAATTGGCCGGTCCGTGCGTAACGCCGGGCCGGCCGGCTCGTTCCAGGGGTGACAGCAGACCGCTACCTTCTGGAGAGATCCCTTATGACGAGCCCCAACGACGCTGACCAGTACGTCGGCCGCACCGCGGTCGACCTCGAGGGCACCAAGATCGGGAAGATCGGCCAGATCTACCTCGACGACCGCACCGGCGAGCCGCTGTGGGTCACGGTGAGCACCGGCCTGTTCGGCAGCAGGCAGAGCTTCGCCCCTATCCCCGGGTCGCAATTCGACGGGGAGAACGTCCGGCTGGCCGTGTCAAAAGACACGATCAAGGACGCCCCCAACGTGGACGACGACGAGCACATCAGCGGCAGCGAGCAGGACGCGCTGTACGAGTACTACGGCTACGCCGGCGACCAGACGGCCGGCCAGACCGGGCCGACCGGGCCGACCGGCCGCGGCCAGGCCGGACACTCCCGGGACGCGGCGGAAACGGCCGGTGACACGGCGGGCCAGCGGACCACGGGTACCGACGACGCGATGACCCGCTCGGAGGAACGGCTGAACGTCGGCAAGGAGACCGTGCGGGCGGGCCGGGCGCGGCTGCGCAAGCATGTGGTGACCGAGAACGTGACCCGGACCGTCCCCGTCAGCCACGAAGAGGTGCGGCTGGAACGGGAACCCGTCACCGAGGCCAACCGTGACGCCGCGCTGTCCGGGGAACCGATCAGCGAGGACGAGCACGAGGTCACGCTGCAGGCCGAGCGGCCGGTGGTCGAGAAGGAAGCCGTGCCGGTGGAGCGGGTCCGGCTGGCCACCGACACGGTGACCGAGGATGCCGAGGTCAGCGAGTCGGTACGCAAGGAACAGATCGACGACGCTGACGTGGACGACCGTCGCCGGACCCGCTAGCCAGCCCAGGAAGTGACCACTGTGGAGGCGGCTGCCCGTCACGGCGGCCGCCTCCGGTGGTACCCGGGCCGCCCCCATTGCGGGTGATTGAAACAGCTGGGCCGGGTAGATCCGCATTTCCGCTGTCGGCCGGTGGGGAGGCGACACTCTCGTGGAAGAATCCGTGCTCGCCTCCTCGCCCGAGGATGTGGTGGCGATCGAGCCCGTCATCCGCCGGGTGGTGGCCGCGCGGGTGACGAACCCGTCCGACATCGACGATCTGGTGCAGGACTGCCTGGAGCGCCTGCTCGGCGCGCACGGCCGGCTGGCCCCCGAAACCGTCCTGCCGTACGGCATCGTCACCGCACGCAACGCCGTCACCTCGCACATGCGCACGGCGGCCCGCCGGTCCACGCTGGCCCCGCTGGTCGCCGACCTGCGCGAGCCGGACCGGCCCGAAGACACGGTGCTGGCCGGCGAAGCCCAGCAGGCGATGGAAACCGCGCTCAACCGGCTGTCAGCCGAGGAACGCGCCGACATCCTGGCCTACTACGACGCCATCCCGGTACCGGACCGCGAGACACGGGAAGCCAGCGGGGCGCTGCGGGTGCGGATGGCCCGGATCCGGGCCAAGCTCCGGCTTGAGTACCTGCTGGCCTTCCGGCACGCCGAATTGCCGTCGGAACAGTGCCGGCGGGTACTGCTCGCCGTCTCCGCGGGCGACACCCGGCGGCAGCGGCAACTGCAAGCGGGGCAGCACCTGCTGCACTGCGAGTCCTGCGCCACACTCAGCGAGCCGCTCAGCAAACGCAGCGCCGCGCTCACCGCCTTCACCGTCCCGGCCGCACTGCTGGCCCGGCTGTTCACCAAGGCCAAGGCGAACCCCGGGACCGCGGGGGCATCCGCCGCGGCCGGTACGGCGGCCGTCGCCACCGCCGTGATTGTCGGCACCGGCATGTTCTCAGGGCATGCCGCGCCCGCCGTGCACCACCCACCGGCCACCCCGGTCAGCACCACGCTGTCCGCCCCGGCCCCGGCCAGGATCTTCAGGCTCAGCGTCGGGAACCAGGCCGTCACCGCGCAGCGGCCGATCCGGACCGCGATCGGTGGTCACGCCGACGCCACCGGTGCCGTCGTCGAGAGCGTCGCGACCCGGAACGGTTTCTGGATCGGCTCACGCGGCATGCGCGTCTGGGTAGAACTGGTCGGGCCGCTGAGACCCCTGCACATCGTGGCCGGGGATCATCTCTGGTTCACCGGTGTGGTGGCCGCGAACGGCTCGTCTTATTCCGCCCGGGCCGGCGTGCACGGGCAGGACGCCACCCTGCTGGACCGCCAGCGCGCGCACATCGACGTCCGGACCACCAGCATCCGGGTCGGCCAGCCCAGGTAAATCCGCCCCGGCGCTACAGCGCGCCAGGGCGGCCGGAACGGGCCCGTGCTACTTCTTCTTGCGGGTCCGCGACGCTGCGTCGGCTTCGGTATGGGTGCCGGAGGTCTTCAGCTCGCCGCTGGGCGTCTCCAGGTGGGCGCGGACGAACCAGTGGTACCGCTCCAGCTGCTCGGACTGCCCGATGAGCATGTCCTGGGTCACCTGGTCGAGCTCCTCGGTGGCCTCGATGGCCTTGCGGTGGGCTTCGATGACCCCGGCGTAGACCAGGTCGAGGGCGCCCAGGTGGGCCAGGGCGTCGTCGCGGCCGAGGGAGTAGTCGTCCCAGGTCCGGCCGGAGACAATGGCGCCCGGCGTGCCGTGCGGGGATCCGCCCAGGGTCGAGATGCGCTCGGCGGTGTCGTCCACCATCAGCCGGACCGCGTCGACCTGCGGGTCGAGCATGGTGTGGACGGCGATGAAGTGCGGACCCACCACGTTCCAGTGGATGTGCTTGAGCGTCAGGGCCAGGTCGTTCAGCGCGTTCAGGCGGTCCTGCAGGATGGTGGCCACCTCGGACGCGTCCTTGCTCCCCAGGCCGGGGACGCCGTACGTAGCTGATTGCGTGATCTTAGCCATGACGGCCCCGCTACCCACGCCCGGACCTGCTATGCAGCCAGATTTCAGCGGCCTAAGCCGTGACCGCGGACGCGGCCGAGGCGCCGTAGAGCTGGGCGGCCCGCCAGCAGTACCAGGAAAGCACGGTCCGGTACGGGCGGTACGGCTCGCCCCGCGCGTCCAGTTGCTTGGGCGTCGGGGTGGGAATGCCCCAGGCCAGCGCGTAGCCCTTACGGATGGCCAGGTCGCCGGTGGGCCACACGTCCATCCGGCCCAGCTGGAACATGAGGAAGATCTCGGCCGACCACTTGCCGATGCCGCGCACGGTGGACAGCTGGGCCACGATCTCGTCGTCGCTGACCCGGCGCAGGCGGCGGCCCTCCAGCACCACGCTGCCGTCCAGCACCTTGCCGGACAGGTCGCGCAGGGATTCGACCTTGCGGGCGGACAGGCCCGCGGCCCGCAGCGCCTCCGACGGGGTGGCCAGCACGGCTTCGGGGGTGACCTCCTCCCCCAGCGCCGCGATCAGCCGCCCGTGGATGGCCCGGGCCGCGGCCCCGGCCAGCTGCTGGTAGACGACCGACCGGACCAGGGTGGCGAAGTTGCTCTCGCTGGGGGCCGGGAACCGGGGCAGGCCGGCCTCCTCGACCAGGCGGGCCAGCACGGGATCCCGCTCGGCCAGGATCAGGGCGGCCTGGCGGTGGGTCACCTTGCGGGCGCGGGTACCGGAAACCGGGACGGCCGGATCGGCCGGGTCAGCCATGGGACCAGCGTAACCGGCCGGCGTCAGCGCAGCTCAGTCCAGCTCGTCTTCGGACGGCTGGTCGTGACGGCAGTCCGCGATCTGAGCGTTGATCTCGGCGCCCAGCAGCACCGCGAGCGCGGTGAAGTACAGGAACAGCAGGGCCGCGACCGGGGCCGACAGCGCGCCGTAGGTGGGGCTGTGGCCGATCGCGTAGGCCAGGTAGGCGCGCAGGCCGAACACGCTGGCCAGCCAGATCACCATGCCCGCGATGGCGCCGGGCAGGTCGCGCCGCCACTTGCCGCGGACCGGGGTCGCCACGTGGTACAGCGTGGCCAGCAGGCCAGTGCAGACGACCACGATGACCGGCCAGTAGGCCACGTCGACGATCGGCTTGACCATGTCCCAGATCGGGTGCGGGACCAGGTGCACCACCCACTCCGGCGCGGTGATCAGCAGCGGCAGCGCCACCGCCCCGGCCACCAGCGCACCCAGGTAGAGCACGAACGCCACCAGCCGGGCCCGGACCGCCGACCGGATGTGCCGCATGCCGTAGCTGATGGAGATGGTGTTGACGTAGGTGTTCATGGCGGTGGACCCGGTCCACAGCGCGAGCACGAAGCTGATCGAGATGATGCCGCCCCGGCCGTGCTGGACCACGTCGGTCAGCACCGGTTTGAGCACGTTGTCCACGGCCTGGGGGGCCAGGAAGTGCCCGGCCGCGTGCAGGACCTTCTGCTCCACCTCGACCACGATGTGCGAGCCGAACAGCGGGGTCAGGTAGCCGACCGCACCCACCAGCACCAGCAGCAGCGGGGTCAGCGAGAGCAGGGCCCAGAACCCGGCCTCGGCGGCCAGCCCGAAGATCCGGTCCCCCCAGGCCTGCGAGGCCACGGCCTTGGTCACGGTCCAGGTCCGCGGCAGGGCGTGCCGGGCGTGGAGCGCGGCCTGGTGGCGGCGGCGCCGAAGTGACTCGCGGAGCGGGACGCGGGGCGCGCGGTCGTCGTCCTCGCGTACGCGGCGGGGCTGGCCTCGCTGGCCGACCGCACTCGGCGTCGCGGAGCTGCCGTCAGCCGACACCGGCGGCTCCCGGGACGGGGGCCCCGGTCACCCGGCGCCGCCTGGCGGCCGTAGCAACTGGTTCCCTGGCTGGCACAGCGAGCTAGCCTAGACCCCCGCCATGGCGGGGGTTGGCGAGGCCACGAGCTCAGGCATGGTCGTCCCTGTCATTAACCGTCCGGTAATTTCATATTAAACGACCTGCTCAGCCTGGCCTAGCTTCCCGCCGGGGTTCTCCCCAGCAAGATCGGCCGGACGGCTGGCCGGCAGCCGGGTCGCGATCACGGTGGCCACCGCGAGCAGCCCGGCCCCGACGGCGAAGATCGCGTCGAGCGCGCCCATCACGTGCACCGGTCCGAGCTGCCCGTTGGCCGTCATGACCGCGAACAGCGCGGCGTACGCCGCTGCCACCACCGAGGTCCCCAGCGTTTCAACAAAACGTACCCCGGTGGTGGCGGTGCCCAGGTCGCGCCGCTCCACGGAGCGCTGGATCAAGATCATCTCGTTACCCAGGCCGAACCCCACGCCCACCCCCAGCACCAGGAGCAGGGCGAGCAGCACGGCGATCGGCGTGGCGGCCCCGGTCAGGGCCAGGCCGGTCAGGTGGCCACGATGATCCAGGCCGCCACGGCCAGCGGGAGGTTGAGCAGGAAGATCCAGCGCCAGGAGGCGTGCGCAACCAGCGTGCCGCCGATCAGCGGCCCGACGACCAGGCCGAGGGCGACCATCAGGCCGGCGGCCGCGTTGCCGCCGTTGCTCTCGCGGCTGGGGTCTTCGGCCCGCAGATGGCCCAGGATGGCCACGGTCACGCTGAGCAGGCCGCCGCCGCCCAGGCCCTGGACGGCCCGGAACGCCAGCAGCTGGGGCATGGAGGTCGCGGCCGCGCACAGCAGCGAGCCGGCGATGAACGCGCCGACCGTGCCCAGGTACACCGGCTTGACCCCGACGTTGTCGGCCAGCTTGCCGTACAGCGGCTGGATCACGGTGGCGACCAGCGCGTAGATGGCGACCAGCCACGGCACCTGACTGACGCCGCCGTGCGCCGGGCCATGATGCTGCTCCAGTCGGGCGCCGAGGCCGATCAGGAACTGGCCGGCCTGGCCGCCTCGATCACCGTGCCACGGATCCGGGCCGAGGTCGCCGCCGGGCTGGTGGGGGCCACCATCCGCGCCCTGTCCAACGCCAACCTGGTCCGCCAGGCGGCCGGACTGGCCACCGGCCAGACCGCTGACCAGAGCTACGGCGAAGCCGCCGCCGCCTTCACCCTCCTGGAATCCGCCCTGGCCAGCTACGGCTCCTAGGCGCCACGGGCCGGGAAGGCCCGCCGGCTCTTCAGCACCACCGGCAGCCCAGCCGCGGCCAGGATCAGCCCGGCCACCGGCAGCAAGGCCAACTCCCCCGCGTTGACCAGCAACGACCCCGCCAGCGCGCCGCCGCCGATCCCGATCTGGAACGCCACCACGTAGAGGGCGGACGCGGTGTCCGCCGACCGCGGTGCCACCCGCAGCACGGCCGCCTGCAAACACACCGGCATCGCGGTGAACCCCGCGCCCCACACGACCACCGCCGCCACGGTGCCCAGCGTGGACCCGTGGGCCACGGTGGCCAGGAGGGCCAGGGCCAGCACGATGCCGCCCACGCAGGCCGCGTTGGCCAGGCGCGGGCGGCGGTCAGTGATCCGGCCCGCCAGCACGATGCCGGCGATCCCGGCCGCCCCGTAGCCGAACAGCACGGCCGACAGGCCGAGGCCGGACACGCCCGCGTCCCGCCGGACCAGGGCGGTGATGTAGGTGTAGGCGGCGAAGTGACCGATGACCACGATCATCGTGACCACGCAGATGGCCAGCAGGGGGCCGCTGCCGAGCGCGGCCGGGACCGCGGCCAGCCGGGCCCGCACCCCCTGGGTGGCGGCCCCGTCCCGGCCGGCCTGGCCGTCGTGGGCGGCGGGGGACCCAGGGCCGGGAGTCGTGGGGGTGGCGGGGAGTTCGGGCAGGATGCGGCGGAGCGCCACCGCGCTCAGCACGGCGGCCACGCCGAGCGCGGCCATGGCGGCCCGCCAGCCGACCGCGTGCCCGAGCGCGGTGCCGAGCGGGATGCCCCCGACCAGGGCCAACGAGTTGCCCACGAACACCATGGCCGTGGCGCGGCCGCCCTGCCCGGACGGGGCCAGGCGGGCCGCGACCGGCGCCAGCATGGCCCAGAACACCCCGTGGGTCAGCGCGCACAGCACGCGGGCGGCCAGCACGACCGCGTAGTCCGGCGCCACCGCCACGATGAACTGGGACAGGGCCAGCAGGGCCACACACCCCACCACGACCGTGCGGCGCGACCGGTATTCCAGCCAGGCGGTCAGCGGGATCGCGGTCAGCCCGGCGACCGCGGCGTACACCGTCACCAGCAGGCCGACCGTCCCGGGTCGCACCTGCAGCCCGGCGGACAACTGGGGCAGCAGCCCGACCGGCAGGGTCTCCGCCGTCACGTACACGAACGACGCGCTGGCCAGGGCGGTCAGCCCGAGCCGGCTCCGGGTGGGAATGGCGGCGGCACGACGGGGGCGATCAGGGGCGGCAACAGAGGCGTCCGGCACGCCCTCCAATTTATACTCGTCGGACGATTTTAATAAGGGGCGGGGCCGGTTTTGGTCAGCAGGGCCAGCAGCAGGCCGAGGCGGGCCGGCTGCCCGGGGGCGGGGAGACGGCCGCGGTGGGTCAGGGTGGCCAGCCCGTGCAGGGCGCTCCAGTAGACCTCGGCCAGCAGGGCGGTCTCGGGAGCACCGAACGGCTCGCCCGCCCCGGGCGCCAGGGGGGTGGGGCCGAGGACCGCGACGAGCTGGGTGAAGGAGTCCTGCAGCGGCTGGGGGGTCTGGCCCGGGCTGGCGAAGCGGACGTCGATGGGCAGGCTGAACATGGCCTCGTACAGGGCCGGATGCGCGGCGGCGAAGTCCAGGTAGGCCTGGGCCACGGCGCGTATGGCGGCGTCCGGGGACGCGGCGGCCAGGCGGGCCGAGCGCAGCTGGGCGGCCAGGTCGACGAAGCCCTCGATGGCCACGGCGCGGACGATGGCGTCCTTGTTCTCGAAGTGGCTGTAGAGCACGGGCTGGCTGTACTCGACCCGGTCGGCCAGGCGGCGGGTGGTGACGGCGTCCCAGCCCTCGGCCTCGGCCAGGTCGCGGGCGGTGCGGACGATGAGCTCGTGCCGGAGGCGGCGATCCCGCTCCCGGCGCTGCGTCGCGGTCATGAGTCCTGATTCTAGCATTGCTAGAAATTGTGTTGACGCTAGGCCTAGCAGTGATTAAATATCTAGCAGCGCTAGAAAAATGAGACCGGGATGGCCCGGGACGACAGCGCAAGCCGGAGCCGGGGTGACTCGGCCGGCGCGAGAGGAGACAGGTCATGAGCGTGTTCGTGGATGTGCTGACCATCGTGATCGGGGCCCTGGTGGTGGTGATCGGGCTGCGGTTCCTGCTCCAGCCGCGCAGCGCCGCGATCGGGTACGGGGTGCCCGCGGACCCCAGCCAGCCCGGAACCGGGGCCTACCTGACCATCAAGGGAGTACGGGACGGGATCTACGGGGTGCTGACCCTCGTGCTGCTGGCCACGGCCAGCCACCACGTGCTGGCCTGGTTCCTGCTCGCGACCGCGGTGCTGCCCCTGGCCGACATGCTGATCGTGCTGCGTCATGGCGGGTCGAAGGCGGTGGCCTTCGGCATCCACTTCGCCACCGCGCTGGTGATGCTGCTTGACGTGGCCCTGCTGCTGGCGTGAGAGTGTCGGCACCAGTTGGGGGAGCTGGCGGCTTATAATCGGCGGGCGAGTATATTCGCCGGAGCGGGCCGAGGAAGGTGATCGGGGTGGCCGCGCGGACGACGGCGCAGGCGACGCTGCTGCGCGCCGTGCACGGGCAGCCGGGAGTGACGCGGGCGGCGCTGGCCCAGGAGCTGGGCATGCCCAGCGGCTTCGCGGCCGAGACCGTGGCCCGGCTGGTCGCGGCCCGGCTGCTCAGCGAGGAGCCGGCCCCGCCCACCGGCAGCCGCGGGCGGCCGACCACGCTGCTGCGGGCCCACCCGGGTGGCCCGCTGGCCGCGGTGGCCGCGATCACCCCCGAGAGCTGGACGGTGGCCGTGGCCGAGCTGGGCGGTACCCGGCTGACATCGGTCTCGGCGGTCCACGACCGCGACCAGGACCAGGTGCTGGCCGCGGTCGAAGCCCAGCTGAGCGAGCTGGCCGGGCGCTACGGGGCCCGGATACGGGCCGCGGCAGTGTCGGTGCCCGGCACGGTGGTCGGCAGCCAGCTGGTGTACGCGCCGTACCTGGGCTGGCACGAGGTCGACCTGTCCGGGCTGTGGCCGCACTACCAGCCCGAGCTGCCGTTGATCGCCGGTAACGACGCCACCTGCGCCGCGGTGGCCGAATCGCGGCACGGGGCCGGGGCCGGCGCGGGCACCATGCTCTATCTGTACCTGGGCGTCGGCATCGGCGGCGCGGTGGTGGAAGGCCACCGGGTGGTGACCGGCGCCACCGGCGCGGCCGGCGAGTTCGGCCACATGCCGTTCGGCGATCCGTCCGTGCGCTGCCCGTGCGGGGCCATGGGCTGCTGGAACACCACCCTGGACGGCACGGCGCTGTCGCGGGCCCTGGGCCAGCCGGTCCCGGCCGACGAGATCAGCTTCATCCAGCGGCTGCTGGCGGCCGCCCGCGGCCGTGAGCCCGGCGCGGTGGACGCGGTCCGCGGCCTGGCCCGCTCGCTCGGGCGGGGCACCGCGGGCCTGGTCAACGCGCTCGACCCGCACCTGGTGGCCGTGGGCGGCCTGGGCCGGGAGCTGCTCGAGGTGGCGGGCGCGCACGCCACCGCCGCCTACCACGACGGGCTGATGGCGTTCCGCACCCTGCCTCCTCCCCCGCTGGTGCCGGCCCACCTGGCCGACGACGGCTCGCTGCTGGGCGCGGCCGAGTTGTGCTTCGACCGCATCCTGACCGACGAGGGCCTGCAGGCCTGGGCCCTGGCAGACTGTCCGGCATGACTGGACCCGATTTCAAGGCCGAGCTCCAGCTCTACCTGCAGCGGGGCCGCGACGCCCTGCTGTGGAAGCTTGACGGCGCCAGCGAGTACGACGTGCGGCGGCCGATGACGCCCACCGGCACCAACCTGCTCGGCCTGGTCAAGCACGTGGCCGCGGTGGAGGCCGGGTACTTCGGCGACACGTTCGGCCGTCCGCTCGGCGAGCCGACCGGGTGGACGGACATGTCCGCCGACGAGGAGAACGCGGACATGTGGGCCCGGGCCGACGAGTCGCGTGAGCAGATCACCGGGCTGTACCAGCGGGTGTGGGCGCATGGGGACCAGACCATCGCCGAGCTGCCGCTGGACGCGGTCGGGCGCGTGCCGTGGTGGCCGCCGGAACGGGGCGAGGTGAGCCTGCACCGGATCCTGGTCCACGTGATCGCCGAGACCGAGCGGCACGCGGGCCACGCCGACATCATCCGCGAGACCATCGACGGGGCGGTCGGCGTACGACCCGACAACAGCAACATGAGCAGTGACGACGCGGCCTGGTGGGACGACTACCGGGCCACCCTGGAGCGGGTGGCCCGGGAAGCCGGCGGGGTCAGCGAATGAACTCGATCTGCGGGTAGCGCGGGGACGGGCCGTCCAGCAGGTGGCCGTCCTGACCGCGCAGCCAGCGGCCGAAGAAGGCCGAGATGTAGGCCTGCTCGGCGCGGACGGCCGGTCCCGGCTGGATGGTCCCCAGATCCTTGCTGACCACGCTGGACGGCAGCGAGGTCTGGGCCGCCACCTGGGGCAGCAGCGGCACCGCGTCCTTGTAGGCGTTCTCGCCGCTGGCCCCGCGCAGGGTCAGGTCCAGGCGCCAGCCGGGGGTGTGGGTCCAGAAGGACTTCCACGAGGGCACCGTGCGCCAGCTGGTCTGCGGGTCGCCCATGAACAGGAACGGCTGGCGCAGGCCGTGGCTGAACACCGGCAGCAGGTGGTCGCTGCCCGGGATGATCGGGCTGTCGGTGGCGCCGTCCAGGTCGATGCCGGCCTTGATCCGCGGGTCCTCGGCCATGGCCTGGGCCGCGGTGAACCCGCCCGCCGACACGCCGAACATCCCCACCCGGCCCAGGTCCAGCCGCCGGGCCAGGCCGGCCGGGAGCGAGGCCCCGCTGGGGTGGCCGCCGCGGGACAGCGCGGTCAGATCGTTGAGCACGAACCGGGTGTCGGCCACCCGGACATCCACGATCTTCCTGGCCAGCGCGGTCAGCGTGCCGTTCTTCTGCGCCTGCTGGAGGCGGGCGGTCAGCACGCTGTCCACCACCCGGCCGCCGGGGAACTCGACCTCGGAGCCGTCGTAGGGGGCGTCGATGGTCACCACCACGTAGCCGCGGCTGGCCAGGTCCTGCACCAGCGTGGTGCCCCAGGTGCGGTCCTCACCCGCACCTGGGGAGTAGAGCACGACCGGGAAGGCGCCCGCGCGGGCGGCCGGCGCCCCGGTGTGGCCGCTGGTCAGCGTGGCCGCCCAGTCCACCGTGCCCGGGGGCACGTTGTACAGCTGGGCCGCGGCCCCGCCGGCCGAGCCGAAGTGCGCGGCCGCGCCGGGCAGCATCTGCGGGGCCCGCGGGTACCGGCTGGCGTCCCGGGCCGGGTACCAGACGCTGGCCATCAGCTCCCGGTAGGACGGTGAGGCCGCCCACGGGTTGGCCCGGCCCCGGTCGATCAGGTGCAGCGAGGCGGTGCCCACCTGGTACGGCCCGGTCGGCTCGGGCAACGTCAGGTGCGCCTGGGCCGGATGGGAGCCCCGCCCCGGCCCGGTGCCGTCCGCGGCTGAGGTGCTGGCGGCTGAGACCGGGGCGGCCGACGCGGCCGCGGGTACGGCCGCGGCCGCGGCCCCGCCGGCCAGGGCGACGGACGTGGCCATCATGGCGATCTTCGTTTTCCGCATGAGCCCAACGCTAGAAAGGACTCCGGCCTGCCGAAATGTGGCTATCGCCCGTCCTGGCGGGGGGATATCCCCCGGGTCAGTGCCCGCGGGCGGCGGGGCCGCGCCAGGCGACCCAACCGTACTCGCGGTTGCTGGCCACCACGTGCCAGCCGGGCAGATGCTGGGGCCAGGTCTGCTGGGCGGCCGGGCCGGACGGCCAGGCCACCTCGAACAGGGTGGTGCCGGCGGGCAGTACGCCCCTGGACCCGTCGACCATGGGCAGGCGGGTCCACCACACCTCGAACGACTGCGGGATCCAGGACCCCCACTTGAGCCACATGTCCTGGTCCAGGGCGACCCTGTCCCCCGGCTTCAGGCCGGTGGCCGTGATCAGGGCCAGCGAGTTGCCCCGCTGATCCTGGGTGCCCTGGTCCGAGACCCGGGCGGTCATATGGACCAGCGCGTAGACGTTCATGGCCAGGATCGGCACCAGCACCACGGCCCGCCAGCGGCCCAGCGGCCGGCGGCCGGGCCGCCGGTGGCGGTGCGAGCAGGCGCAGAGCCAGCGGACGGCCAGGGCCAGCCCGGTCCACAGGGCCAGCAGGCCGATGGCCACCGCGGTGGCCCGGCGGACGCTCAGGACGTCGCCGGCGTGGGTCAGCACCACCGGCTCGGCCCAGTTGAACGCGCCAAACCCGCGCACGTGCTGGTAGGCGCCCGCGTAGCGGGTCACCGCCTCGCCCAGGCCCGCGGCCAGCACGGCGGCGGTCACCGCGTATCCGGTCAGCCAGCGGCCGCGGGCCCGCAGCAGCACGACCAGGCCGGCGATGAAGAACGTCACCTCCAGGGCGTCCGGGTACCGGCCCGAGGCCCAGTTGGACTGCTGTCCGTCCGGGAGCGCGGCCGGGGCGACGTAGACGACGGCGGCCAGCACGATCAGCGCCAGCGCGGCCATGACCCGCACGTCCTCGCGCACCCGGCGGCGGCACACCAGCACCACCGCGGCCAGGATGCCCAGCGCGGCGATGCCCCAGGTGTCGGTGGTGACCCGCCACAGCTGGCCGAAGGCCATGTACAGGATCTTCTTCTGCTCGTGCAGGCTGGTCAGGCGGTTCAGGGCCTCCCCGGACAGGCTGCGCGGGCCCTCCGGGTAGAGCAGGGACCTGATCCGGGCATCGAGCTTCCGGGTCGCGGCCAGCACCAGGCCCAGCATCACCACCGCGGGCCCGGCGCTCCAGGCGGGCACCATCCGGCGGACCGCCGCGTAGACCGTGACCAGGCCGAAGGCCACGATGACGACCAGGCCGCGCGGGTGCACCGCGTAGGAGTAGCCCGCCAGCAGCGCGGACAGCGTGCCCCAGCCGAGCGAGGGCCGCCGGCCGCGGGCGGTGAGCCAGGTGTGCACGGCCAGCAGCCAGGCCAGCACCACCACCGGGAAGACCGCGTCGGACATGGCGGCCTGGGTGTAGAACACGCCCTCGGGCACCAGCGCGGCCACGGCCGCGCCCAGGTAGGCCAGCCATCGCGGCAGCGACAGGCGGCGCAGGGCCAGGTAGGCCAGGGGCATGAGCAGCGCGTTGACCACGGCGTTGACCGCCATGGTGGCGTGGTAGACGGTGACCGAGTTGCTGGTGAACCAGTAGACCGGCACCAGCAGCAGCGAATAGCCGCCCTGGTAAAGGGTGCCGTAGGAGAAGTCCGACGGCGCGCCCGCGTGGGCCAGCACCCGGGCCTCGACCAGGTACGCGGACTCGTCTGGGTTGGCCAGCGGCACCACCTGGTGGCGGCTCAGCCACAGCCGGAACGCCACCTGGGCCAGGTACCCGAGCACCAGGGCCAAGCCCCACCACGGCGACGGACGCCAGCCCACAGCGGCCGGCCCGGACGGGGCGGGTGCTGGTTGCGTGCGCCATGGCTTCCGGCTCACCGTGCCCAAGGGATTGCTCACCCGCCGCGTCCTCCTTCAGCGCCAGCCCGACCGGCCGCGGCGGGCCCCTCGTGGGGCAAATAAGAATTGACCGGGGTATTTTCGGCAATAGCTCTATGTCGGCTGAATTTGCCGAGCTCCCTGGCCGCGCGCCTAATAGCGGGACCGCCGCAGCTTAACGGCTTGATCGCATGAATGCGGGAAGGACCGCCGATAAGACCGCTGCGATCAGCGGTAACGTCCGCTCGTTCCCGTATTGAGGCAATACCTGGTCAGGCGGTGCGGAGACGGGTACTTTCGTCCTTGACCCAGAGGCCGGTCAGGCCGCGCAGGTGGGCGATGAATTGCTCGTGTTCGGGGGCTGGATATACCGTGCGGACGGTTTGTACCAGAAGATCATCGAAATCCGGGCCGGCCACCCAATCCAGGACGATTTTGTCGATATGGGCCAGGCTGGTGGCGCAGAAATCTTCGTAGCGGTCGGTCTCGAAATAGGCGTCGGCCAGCTGACGGTAAACCGCCAGTTTCTCGGCATAGGTGGCGCCGGGGGTGTCGGCGGCTTCGAAGAACCGGTCGGTCTCCAGGTCGGGCTTGGCCCGGCGGCCGGTGGCGAGGGCGAACACGCACCACTTGACCAGGGCCTTCATCGCCCACGGGAAGTAGTAGTGCAGGCTGGTCAGGGCCACGTCCGGGCAGGCGTTGGCGTAGTCGATGGGGTAGATCTCGCCGTCCTTGATCAGCGTCTCGCAGGAGTTGAACTCCCAGCGGAAGAAGGCGTTGACCAGCCGGCCGATCGTGACCACCTCGGACCCCGCTTCCGGGGAGAGAAAATCGTGGTCGACCTGGTAGCGCAGGTGCATGGGCTGGTCCGGCTGGAAGCGCATGACCATGGTCTCCGGGCCGATCGACAGCGACCGGGAGAACACGTCGAAGTCGATGCATTCCTGCAGGTGCATGAGCATCTTGCCGCTGGCGTCGTAGGCGGTGTGCAGCTCGGCCGGGGTGCGGATCTTGGACACGCCCCGCCAGCCGCCACCGTCGAAGGGCTTCATGAACAGCGGGTAGCCGATCTGCTCGGCGATGGCGTCCAGGTCGAACGGCTGGTTGTACCTGGCCGCGGTGTAGGCGTAGCGGTCGTTGTCGACCGGGTTCTTGAACGGCACCAGCACGGTGTTGGGGACCTTGAGCCCGAGCCGCATCATCGCGCAGTAGGCGGTGTGCTTCTCCATCGACTGGAAGGTGAACGGGCTGTTCAGCAAGTAGACGCCGTTCATCATCGAGACCTTCTTGAGCCACTCGCGCGGCTGGTAGTACCAGTAGGCCAGGCGGTCGATGACCAGCTCGTGGCGGGGCCGGTCACGCAGGTTGAACGGCTCGATGGTGATCCGCTCGCTGCTGAAGACGTGCCGTTCCCCGCCCACCCCGGTGATGGGACCGAGCCGGCCCAGGATCGTCTCGAACGCCCGGGGCCAGTCTTCCTCGGTGCCGAGCAGCAGCCCGATCAGGTGCGGAGTACCGGTCATGAACAGCTCCCGTCGTCAGCAGAAACGCGGCATGTGGTGGGCGAGCTGGGCCCGCCAGGAGGGCCAGTCGTGCGGGACGTCGTAGCCCCAGAGGTCGAGTTCGTGCCGGATACCCTTCTCGGCCAGCAGCCCGGCGAACCGCCGGGTACTGTCCAGCGACCCGGTGGTGTCCTCCCACTGGCCCTGGCCGCAGACCAGCAGCAGGCTGACCCGGGCCCGTAGCCAGTCCAGGTGGTCGCCGTGCAGGTGCGGCACATAGTCGGTGGGGTTGCTGAAGTAGGTGGCGGCGCCGCGCTCGCCCCAGCCGTGCCAGGAAGCCGGGTCGTAGTTGCCGGACAGGCACAGGGCCAGCGGGAACAGGTCGGCCCGCTTGAGGGCGAAGTTGGCCGCGTGATACGCGCCCAGGCTGCAGCCGAAGGTGGCGATCTCGGCCGGGCCCTGGCAGTCCTGGACGATCCAGGGCACCACCTGGCCGGTGATCCAGGCCTCGTAGCGCTCGTGCCGGCGGGCCCGCTCCTCCAGCGGGAGGGTGCCGTCGGACCAGGAGGCCTGGTCGTAGCCGTCCACGCAGTAGACCTTGAGCCGCCCGGCGTCGATCAGCGGCCCGACCGCGCCGGTCATGCCCTGCTCCTCGAACTCCCCGGCGCCCTGGCCCTCGGTCGGGAACACCAGCAGCGGGCGGCCCCAGTGGCCGTAGCGCACCACCGTGCCCGCCGCCCCGAGCGCGTCCGACCACAGCTCGGCCACGTCCCGGTTCATCCGGCCATCCGCCGGAGCAGGCCGGTCAGGTACGGGTCGAGGCTGTCCCGCCAGGGGGGCCAGTCGTGGCCGCCGCGGACCTCGTGCAGCTCGGCCGGGTAGCCCGCGGTCAGCAGGGACCCCGCCATCAGCTGGTTGTTGGGCAGGTTCTCCTCGCTGGTGCCGCAGGTGAGCACGGCCGGCACCGGGCGGATACCGGCCCGGGGACCCGGGGCGGTGGACACGAAGCGGACGATCCGGCGGAAGTACCGGAAGCCTTCCTCCATCCGGTCGTACTGCAGGGTGAAGTAGCTGCCGGACTGCAGGAACAGGGCCCCGAACGTGCCCGGGTGCCGGACGTGGGCGTGCAGCATGGCCAGGGCGCCCAGGCTGGCCCCCATCCCGATCCGGGCCGTGCTGGCCAGCCGGCCGGTCACCGCGGGCAGTACGGCCCGGGCCAGCGTGCGCGCGTAGGCCGGGTGGGCCGAATACCACTGGTCCCGGCGCCCCGGGGCCAGCAGCGCGGCCCGCAGCGGCGGCAGCCAGGCCCCCGCCACCCCCGCGGCCAGATAGCGGGTCAGGGCGGCCCGCAGGTCGTACTCGGGCCCGTCGTGCACCACCAGCAGCGGCAGCGGCTCGCGGTCGGGCACCCCGGCTGGGGCCCAGGTCCGCACGGCCACGGCGGCGCCGTCGCCCAGGGCGGGCGCGGGCACGTCGAAGGCGTGCCCGTGACCGGGCGGCACCAGCACGTTCAGCCAGGCCGGCGGCGCATACGGCGGGAACTCCAGCACCCGCTCATCGTCCCCGCTGCAGCGGCTGGTGACAACGGTGACGGGAGGGCTAGATGATCACACTGTGGAGAGTCTCCGGGGCGAACAGCTCGGCGGGGTCGGGCGGCCGGGTGATCATGCCCTGCTGGCCGGCGTAGCGGATGAACGTCTCCAGCACGTGCCGGTTGGGGGCCAGGCCGTAGGACCAGTAGTCGGGGCCGAGCAGCTCCACGGTGGCCTGGTACTCCTCCCGGACCCAGGGCAGGGTGACGGCCAGGGCCGCGGTTCGCTGCAGGTCCGCGTAGGCCAGGCTCTTTGCTTTCTCGAATGACTTCATCAGCGACTGAGCCAGCCAGCGATTGCTCTCGTAGAGCCGGCGCCGGAGAACGACCACGTGCATGACCGGGAACACACCGCTGGCCCGGTAGTAGTCCTGCTCGGCCTGCCGGGGGTCGGCGAACAGGCGGCGCAGCCGGGCGCCCTCGGGCGCGATCGGGGCCCGGGGTGAGTAGATGGCGTCGATCTCCCCCCGGGCCAGCAGGGCGGCCAGGGTCTCGCCGGGCGGGATCGGCCGGACGTCGATGTCCGGCGGCAGGTCGAGCGGGATCTTCTCCTGCCGCCCCGGCTCGTTGAGGCCGCCGGTGCGGTAGCGGACCGACCGGGCGGGCACCCCGTGGTACTCCTGCAGGATGCCGCGGATCCAGACGTTGGCCGTGAGCTGGTACTCGGCCACCCCGACGGTGCGGCCGGCCAGGTCCTCGGGCTTGGTGACGCCGGACTCGTCGCGGACGTAGACCCCGCTGTGCCGGAAGCTGCGGGAGGGGAAGACCGGGATCGCGATCAGCGGGCTGGCGGTGTCGCTTATTGGGCCACCCATTGGGCCGCCGGCCAGGTGGGTCAGCAGGTACGACGACAGGGACAGCTCGGAGGCGTCGAACTCGCCGTGGCCGAGCATGCGGAAGAAGATCTCTTCCGGGTCGAGCGCGATGTAGCGCAGGTCAGCGCCTTCGACCGGCACCCGGCCGTCGGCCAGGGCCCGCGTCCGGTCGTAGGGCCCGCAGGCCAGTGTCAGGGGCAGAGGAGCCATGGC
>DASXMW010000047.1:0-18480 GCA_036495425.1 Streptosporangiaceae bacterium
TGGGCGGTGCCGAAGTGACGGGACAGCCGGCGCAGCCCGGACGGGGAGTTCTCGTGCTTGAGCCAGCGGGGGACGAGCACGCCGATCCAGATCGCCACGATGGCGACGTAGAGGATCGCGCTGCTCACGGTCCCTCCCCTCGGCGGTCGTTACCGGGCGGGCCGGGACCCCCGGACGATCGGAGCAACGCCCGGCTCATCCGGGCTGGGCGAGTGAGAAGGATATCGTCGGACGCCCGCTCTTGTGACGCAGCGTAAAGGCTGGGGAAGGCGGTGACGAGGATTGCGTCCGGTGTGTCGCGAGATCACCGAATCGGATGAGGCGCCAGCCGGCCGCCCCCGGCCGGGCCGGCGAGCCCCCGGCCAGGACGGGGGTTTTCCCCACTGAAATTCCAGCGGCCCGCGCATATACCTGAATCGTGACCACCTCATCATGGACCGCGGACGAGATCCGGGCCGCCGCGGAGACCCATCGGGAACTTCCACCCGAGTATCAGAGCGCGGTGATCGATTCCTTCCTGTCCAAGGTGGACCGGGAAATCGACGCCCGCGTGGACGCTCGGATAGCCGGTTACGGCGGGGGCCGGGTCCGGTCGGCGCGGCCGCGCACCCCGGCCTTCTTCATCCTGGCCACGCTGGTGGCCGGCATCCCGCTGAGCGCGATAGCGGTGGCCGCCGGGCAGCACCCGGCCGGCTTCTGGGGCCTGCTGGTGGTGTGGATCGGCATCGTCATCATCGACTGCGCCTACATCGGCCGCCACCAGCCCCCCGGCCACCGCTGACTCCCAGCGCCAGCGGCCAGCGGTTCAGCTGGTGGTGCCGGACTTCGAGGCCAGCACGACCCCACGCCAGCGGGTCATCAGCCGGTCGGGGACCTCTTCCGAGGTGATGGCGTAGCAGAGGTGGTCACGCCAGGCGCCGTCGATGTGCAGTTGCCGGCGGCGCAGGCCCTCGTCGCGGAAGCCGAGCTTCTCCACGACCCGCCGACTGGCCTGGTTCTCCGGGCGGATGCTGGCTTCCAGCCGGTGCAGCCCGACCACCCGGAAGCTGTGGTCCACGGCCATGGCCAGAGCGGTGGGGATGATGCCCTTTCCCGCGAATTTTTCGTCGATCCAGTAGCCGACCTGTCCCGAGCGGGCCGAACCCCACACGATGCTGCCCACCGTCAGCTGCCCGGCGAATTCGTCACCGTAAGTGACGACCCAGGGCAGGGCCTGGCCCATCCGGGCTTCCCGCCGCATGGCGCGGACCATCGACACGTACGGGCTGAGGCTGGACCGGTACAGTGGCGTTTCCGGGTTGGTCGGCTCCCACGGCCGCAGCCAGCGGGCGTTACGGACCCGGATCTCCCGCCAGGTCCGCGCGTCCCGGGCCCGGACCGGGCGCAGGGCGACCGGCTCGTCCAGGAGCCTCGGCTCGTACAGGGTGGCGGGCCAGCCACGCATTCGTCCCACGGGCTCAATTCTTCCCTGGTAAGTAGCTGGGCGCCATCCAAACGCGGCCAGATTGATGACCAGGCTAATCGTTGGCGGGGCCCGCGGTGCTGCTGCGCCGGTGATCACCGCCGTGCACCTGATCCACCGCGTGTTCCAGCACCCGGCTGAGCACGGCCATGCCGTCCTTGACCCCGCCGGTGGAGCCGGGCAGGTTGACGATGAGCGTGCGCCCGGCCAGACCGGCCACGCCGCGGGACAGGATCGCGGTCGGCACCCCGGCCGCCGCCCCGGCCGCGCGGATGGCCTCGGCGATACCGGGAATCTCCCGGTCGAGGACCTTGCGGGTCATCTCCGGGGTCAGGTCGGCCGGGGTCAGGCCGGTGCCACCGGTGGTCAGGACCACGTCGTAGCCGGCCGCGATCGAGTCCCGCAGCGCCTCTTCGACCGGCTCGCCGTCCGGGATGACCAGCGGGCCGTCCACCACGTCGCAGCCGGCCCGGCGCAGCAGGTCGACCAGGACCGGCCCGGACCGGTCCGGGTAGACCCCGGCCGCGGCCCGGTTGGAGATGGTGACCGCCAGCGCGCGCATCAGAGTTCCTCCGCGGCCGGCCGGAGCCAGGGGCCGGTCTTGCCGCCCGTTTTCTCGTCCACCCGCACGTCGGTGATGACCGCGGCCGGGTCGACCGCCTTGATCATGTCGATGAGAGCCAGGGCGGCCACGCTGACCGAGGTCAGCGCCTCCATCTCCACCCCGGTGCGGTCGGCGGTGCGGGTGGTGGCGGTGATGTCCACCCCGTCGTCGGTGACGGTCAGGCCGACCGTGACCCCGTGCAGCCCGATCGGGTGGCAGAGCGGGATCAGGTCCGGGGTCCGCTTGGCGCCCTGGATGCCGGCGATGCGGGCCACGGCCAGCGCGTCGCCCTTGGGTACCTCGCCCGCGCGCAGGGCCGCGACCGCGGCCGCCGACAGCCGGACCCGGCCGGACGCCCGGGCTGTGCGGGCGGTCACGTCCTTGGCCGACACGTCGACCATCCGCGCCTGCCCGGCCGCGTCCAGGTGCGTCAACCCGCCCGCGGCCGCCGCGGCCCTCGGCTCGCTCACGGGAGGACCATGACCTCGACGTTGTCGCCTTCGTTCATATGGACCACCCACTCGGGCACGACGATCAGCGCGTTGGCCCGGCCCAGGGTGGCGATCTGGTGCGAGCCCTGCCCGGTGAGCGGGACGACCGTGCCCTCGGCCGGGTTCAGCACGCCGCGCAGATAGGACCGCCGGCCGGGCGGTGACCGCAGCGGCCCGGTCACGGTGGCCGGGACCATGGGCAGCCGCCGGTCCGGCTGCCCCTGGAGCGCGCCCAGCGCGGCCCGCACGAACAGCTGGAACGACACGTAGGCGCTGACCGGGTTGCCGGGCAGGGTGAAGATCGGGGTGTGGTCCTCGCCGATCGTGCCGAAACCCTGCGGCATCCCGGGCTGCATGGCGACCTTGCGGAACGACACCGTGCCCAGCCGGCCCAGCGTCTCCTTGACCACGTCGTGCTCGCCGCCCATGCTGACCCCGCCGCTGGTCACGATGAGGTCCGCCCGCAGCAGCTGGTCCTCGATGGCGGGCATCATCTCCAGCGGGTCGTCCGGGATCGGCCCGTGCCGGTAGGCCAGGCAGCCGGCCTCGCGGGCGGCCGCGGTGAGCATGTAGCTGTTGGAGTCCCAGATCTTGCCCGGGGCCAGCGGCCGCCCGGGGTCGGTGAGCTCGTCCCCGGTCGACAGCACCACCACCCGCGGCCGCGGGTAGACCTCGGCCCGGGCCCGGCCCGACGCGGCCAGCACCGCGATCTGCATGGGGCTGAGCCGGGTGCCCGCGGGCAGCAGCACCTCGCCCTGCCGGGCGTCCCCGCCGCTGAACCGGACCGAGTCCCCCGCGCCGACCGGGATCTTGATCGCGACCTGGGCCACGCCGCCGTCGGTGTCCTCCACCGGCACCACCGCGTCCGCGCCCGCGGGCAGCTTGGCGCCGGTGGTGATGCGCAGGCAGCTGCCCGGGGTCACGGCGTAGGCGCCGGTGTCCCCGGCCGCGACCTCGCCGCTGACCCGCAGGGTCACCGGGGTGTCCTTGGACGCCTCGGCGACGTCGGCGGCGATGACCGCGTACCCGTCCATGGCCGAGTTGTCGAACGGCGGCAGCGGCCGGCTGGCCGCGACGTCCTCGGCCAGCACGCAGCCTTCGGCCTCGGAGATGGCCAGGTTGATCGGGGTCAGCCGCCGGACCGTGGACAAGATGTCGGCCAGGTGGTCCTCGACGCTCATCATGTCGGCCGGTGAGCCGTGATTGTGGTGGTGATGGCCGCCGTGGGCCGTGCCTGTGGTCATGAGAGTGAGTCCAGGTGGGTGCGCAGCCAGGGGATGAACTCCTGGGCCAGGTCCGGCCGCTCGGTGGCGAACAGGACCAGGGTGCGCAGGTAGTCGAGCTTGTTGCCGGTGTCGTAGCGCCGTCCGCGGAACAGCACGCCGTACACGCCGCCGCCATCGGGGTCGCTGGCCAGCGCCTTGAGCGCGTCGGTGAGCTGGATGTCACCGCCGCGGCCAGGCTCGGTCTGCCGCAGGGTGTCGAAGAGTCCCGGGTCACAGACGTAGCGGCCGATGATGATCCACCGGCTCGGGGCGCTGCCCGGCACCGGCTTTTCCACCAGGTCGGTGATGTGCACGACATCGTCTTCGTCGGTCGGCTTGATCGCCGCGCAGCCGTACTGCGACACCTGCTCCGGGTCGACCTCCATCAGCGCCACCACGCTGCCGCCGAACCGCTCGCGCACCTCGATCATCCGGGTCAGCAGGGGGTCACGCGGGTCGATCAGGTCGTCGCCGAGCAGCACCGCGAACGGCTCGTGGCCGACGTGCCGGGCGGCGCAGAGGACGGCGTGGCCCAGCCCGCGCGGCTCGCCCTGCCGCACGTAGTGCACGGTGGCCAGTTCAGCCGAGGCCCGGACCTGGGCCAGACCGTCGGTGTCGTCCTTGGCCGCCAGCGCCTCCTCGAGTTCGTAGGCGCGGTCGAAGTGGTCCTCGATCGATCGCTTGTTGCGGCCGGTAACGAGCAGTACGTCGTCCAAGCCGGCGGACACCGCCTCTTCCACTACATACTGGATCGCCGGCTTATCGACGATGGGCAGCATTTCCTTGGGGGTCGCTTTCGTCGCGGGCAGGAACCTCGTTCCCAGGCCCGCGGCGAGTACGACCGCCTTCGTGACGGCTGAAGAATCGGCCATGCTGGAACCCTAACGAGTTTGCGGAGGCACAGGTGCAGGAGCACGCTTCTGGCGACCGGCGTGGCGTAGCGGCCGCCAAGGCCGCCCTGCGGGCCAGCGTAAACGACGCGAGGCGGGCTCTGGCCGAGGAGCAGCGCGCGGCCGCCGGGCGGCAAATCCGCGATCATGTGCTGTCGCTCCCGCAGGCCGAAATGGCCGGAACTGTGGCCGCTTACTACTCCTTCGGCTCCGAGCCGGACACCCACAGCCTCGTTTTCGGTATGTGGAAACGCGGCACCTACGTGATCCTGCCCCGCCTGCGGGCGGACGGGGATCTGGAGTGGGCCTCCTATGAGGGGCCGGACTCGCTGGTGCCGGGGCCGCGGGGGGTGCTGGAACCGTCCGAGCCGTCCCGTGGCGTGGAAGCCGTCAGCCGGGCCGCCCTGGTGCTGGCGCCGGCTCTGGCCGTGGGCCGGGACGGGCTGCGGCTGGGCCGTGGCGGCGGCAGTTATGACCGGGCCCTGGCCCGGGTCGGGGAGCGGGTCCCGGTCATCGCCCTGCTGTACGACGGCGAGCTGATCGACCAGGTGCCGGCCGAGCCGCACGACCGCCCGGTATCGGCGGTGGCCCTGCCGTCCCAGGGAATCGTGAGCGTCTCCAGGCTGTTACGCAGGTGAGTTACGATTAGCACTCGGTCCGCCAGAGTGCTAGCATCGCGCAGTCCGAAGGGAGATGCTGTGCCCACGTACCAGTACGCCTGCACCGAGTGTGGTGAGCAGCTCGAGAAGGTGCAGAAGTTCAGCGACGACCCGCTGACTGTCTGCCCCAACTGCAGCGGCCGCCTGCGCAAGGTGTTCTCTCCGGTGGGCATCGTGTTCAAGGGCTCTGGCTTCTACCGCACCGACAGCCGCGCCGGCAGCAACGGCTCGCTGACCGGCAAGGACCAGGACGGCAAGGACGGTGCTGGTAAGGACCGGGCCGACTCCGGCAGCAAGTCCGAGAGCAAGTCCGACGGCTCGTCCAGCGACAAGAGCAGCGCCAAGTCCGACAGCAGCCCGGGCAGCTCCGGCAAGGACTCCGGCTCCAGTTCGTCCGGCTCCTCCAGCTCTTCCCCGGGCAAGTCCACCGGCGAGAAGGTCGCCTGACGGCGATGCCGCCGGTCGCCGACATCGGGGTCATCGGGGGCTCGGGCTTCTACCAGTTCCTGGACCAGGCCGAAGAGATCACCCCGGACACCCCGTTCGGGCCGCCCAGCGATCCGATCGCCGTCGGCGAGGTGAACGGCCGCCGGGTCGCGTTCGTCCCCCGGCACGGCCGCGACCACCGCTTCCCGCCGCACCGCATCCCGTACCGGGCCAACCTGTGGGCGCTGCGCTCCCTCGGCGTCCGCCAGGTCATCGCGCCCAGCGCGGTCGGCTCGCTCACCCCCGACTTCCGGCCCGGCACCCTGGTCGTTCCCGACCAGGTGGTGGACCGCACCCGGAACCGGGACCAGACCTTCTACGACCGCAACCCCGTCCACGTCACGTTCGCCGACCCGTACTGCGCGACCGGACGGGAACGGGCCATCGCGATGGCCAACGACAGTGGCTGGCCGCCCGTGCCGACCGGCACCTTGATCATTATCGAAGGTCAACGGTTCTCCACCCGGGCCGAATCGAAGTGGTTCGCGGCTCAGGGCTGGACCCTGGTCGGCATGACCGGGCTTCCCGAAGCGGCCCTGGCCCGGGAACTGGCGCTGTGTTACATCCCGCTGGCCCTGGTCACCGATCTGGACGCGGGCATCGAGGCCGGTCAGGGCGTGACCCAGGCCGAAGTGTTCGAGGTGTTCGCGGCCAACGTGACCCGGCTGCGCGACCTGGTGGCCGGCATCATCGGGGTCCTCCCGGCCGAGCAACCCGACGACGCCTGCGCGCACGCCCTGGACGGGATGCACCTCCCGTTCGACCTGCCGTAACGGGGCGGTGGCCGGGGAGCCGGCCGGTATGGACGGCGTGGCCGGTCAGTCGATCTCGTTGCCTTCGATCCGGGCCAGGCGGCGCTTGCGGACCAGCCGGTCGAATTCGTGCTCGATGTCGATCTCGCTGTCCCCGGCGCCCAGCGCGCCGAACACCCCGGTGATGTCGCGCATGCTGACCACACCGAGCAGCTGGCCGCTCTCCAGCACGGGCAGGTGCCGGATCCAGCGGGCCGCCATCTCCCGCGCGGCCACGTGCAGCGGCATGTCCGGCGACACCGTGAACACGTCCACGGTCATGGCCTCGTCGACGGTGGCCCGGTCCGGGTCGGCGCCCAGGGCCACCGCCCGCAGCACGTCCCGTTCGGTGATGATCCCGGTCAGGCGGCCATCCTGGGTGACCAGCAGCGAGCCGGTCTGCTCCCGCCACATCCGCTCGGCGGCGGTGCGGAGGTTGTCGGTCGGCGTGTCGGTGATCGTCGCCTCTGTCATCACGTCCCGGACTTGCACGCGCGCCACACTCCTCCTGCCGCCCTGATCGGCTTCCCAAGCCTACGATGCCCGCCTCAGCGGCTGTCCTCTTGACGTCCCCACTGCCAAGCTGTTAAGGATTTTCCTATTCTTCGCTTTGTGTGCAAGTAAGTCACGGCCACGGGGGGCCAGAGGAAGGGCGCAGCACATGGCTCGTTACGCATTCGGCCCGCTGGTGCGGCGCGCCGCCGGGCCCGTCCTGGGGGTGGCGGCCCTGCTGGCGGCCCTGGTGACCGGCTCGGCGGCGTCGGCCGCGACGGCCCCGGCCAGCCAGGACACCCCGGCCAACGCGGCCACCACGGCCAGCGCGGGCTCGCTGGCCGCGCCGCTGGAGCAGGCCTTCGCGGCCGCGCGGCACCTGCCCGCCTCGGCCGTCGGCGGCGTCCGCGCGGGCAGCCTGCACCAGGGATCGGCGTCGGGCGCCGACTGGGCCATGGCCAGCTTCGTTCCCTCGGCGTCGGCCGGGAAGCTGGCCGCCGGATTCGCCGACGGTGCCGCCACCGGCGTCTTCCGCCGGTCCGGCGGGGTGTGGCACCTGACCCGGACCGGGCCCTACGGCTGCGGGGCCGGGCTGCCGGCCAGCCTGAAGCAGGCCTGGCAGCTGGCCGGCCCGGCCAGCTGTTCGGTGTCGGCGGCCACCGGGCACACCGCCGCCCAGCACGCGCTGGCCGCCCTGCCCGCCGGCGGCATCAGCCTGTCGCAGGCGATCGCCAGCGTGGCGCTCAAGCAGGTCGGGGTGAGCACCACCCCCGCCGAGACCAGCTTCAGCGGCGTGGACTGCAACCCGTACAGCACGATGGTGGCCGGGTTCTCGTCCAACGCCGACGGCTGCGGCTACGACCAGCACTTCAAGGTCGAGGACCAGAACGAAGAATGGTGCGCCGACTTCAACAAGTGGGTCTGGCAGCAGGCCGGGGTCACCGCCGGCATGGACACACTGAACGCCGCGGCCAGCTCGTTCTACAGCTGGGGCCAGGACCAGGGTGAGACGCTCACCCCGGACCAGGGCACGCCCCAGGCGGGCGACTCGATCGCGTTCTTCGGCCCCGGCCCGGTCAGCGGCGCCGCCTACGCCGATCACGTGGGCGTGGTGACCTCGGTCAACGCCGACGGCACGATCAACATGGTCAACGGCGACTTCCTCGGCTCGGACGGAATCACCGTGGAGTACAACACCGACCTCGACCTGAGCACCTGGCCCGCCAGCGAGTGGGGCGCGGGCGAGCAGTGGGTGATCATCACCCCGCCCGCCAGCGCGCAGCCGCCGGTGCCGCACACCACGATGACCGGGCCGCGCAGCGTCGCGACCGGGACGGCGGCCGCGTTCCACGCCGCCGCCAGCGAGCCGGGCGGGTCGATCAGCCAGTACTACTGGACGTTCGGGGACGGGCGTTCGGCCAACTCGACGGCCGGTCCCACGGTCAGCCACGTGTTCCACGAGACCGGCACCTACACGGTGACGGTCACGGCGACCTCCAGCCGGGGCACGATCCGCACCCTGACCTGGGACGTGGCGGTCAGCGGGGCGTCGTCGGCGGCGGCCGGAGTACCGTCCAACGCGGTCTGGTACGCCACCGCGCCGGTGGATGAGTACCTGTTCACCCGCTCGGCGGGCGGCCTGGCCGCCGACCTGTGGGACGGTGCGGCCTGGCTGCAGGTCCCGGTGCCCGGCCAGCCGGATCCGAGCGGCCCGGTCACCGCGCTCAGCTACCCGGACCCGGCGGTCAAGGACGCGATGACGCCGCACGCCTACTTCCGGGCCGCGGACGGCTCGCTGGCCGAGACCTATCTGGGGTCAGCCGGCTGGGTCACCCAGGAACTGCCCGGGCAGCCCGCGGCCGGCAGCGCGATCACGGCCGCGTTCACCGGCGGCGCACCCGCGGTGTTCTACGTCGGCGCCAACGGCCGGCTGGCCGAGACCGCGCCGCGATCCAGCGGCTGGTCGGCCACCACCCTGCCGGGCGCGGCGGTGCGCCCGGCGTCGCTCGCCCTGTCCGCCACTGCCGAGACCCCGGTGCTCGCGGCCACCACCACCGGTGGCGCCCTGCAGGTCACCGCGGCCGATGGCTCGCGCTGGAGCAGCACCACGCTGCCGGTGCACCCGGCCGGCCAGCCGCTGGCCGCCGTGACCACGGCCGCGGGCCAGCCCCGGATCTTCTTCACCGGCCCCGGTGGCGGCCTGGCCGCCGTGACCCGGTCCGGCGGGAACCACTGGACCGTGGCCAGCCTGCCCGGGCGGCCCGCCCGTGGCGGCGGGCTGGCCGCGACCAGCTACCTGATCCCGGGCTCGCCGGTGCCGGGCACCCCGCCGGCCAGCTCGGTGCCTCCCGGCTCCGAGCCCCCGGGTTCGCTGCCGGAGGGCACGGTCGGCGACACCACCGGCCAGGAGGTGTTCTACCTGGGAGCGGATGGCCACCCCGCGGCCGACTACTCGGCCGGGACCGGGGCCTGGCGGACCGCCGCGCTGCCCGGCACGGCCAGCGGCATCGTGGGCGCGGACGCCTACCTGCTGCCGGGCCTGCCGTCGCAGCTGTTCTTCTCGGCCCCGGGCGGCGGACTGCAGGCCGGCACCACCGGATCCGCCGCGGACCCGTCCGGCGCCTGGTCGGCGGGGCCGCTGCCGGCCGCCCCGGCGACCATGGCCGACCGGGTCGTGCTGTACGCCGCCACCGCCGATGACGCCGCCACCGCTCAGGCCGCGGCCAGCGCCGCCGGGCTGCCGGCCGCTCAGGTGACGCGGTCGTTCGCCACCGCCTGGGCCGACACGCTCAGCGGCAACTACCTGGTGATCGCGGTCGGGCAGGCCGCCACCGGCGCGCTGGACTACAACCAGTGCGGCTGGGCCAACCCCTCGACCGCGGTCGGCGGTTCGACGCCGTTCTACATCGTGGCCGGCCCGCTGGCCACGCTGCCCGGTGCCGACGCCTACGAATCGGGGACCGCGACCGCCGCCGCGCAGACCCAGGCCCGCACCACCGACCTGGCCTACTACGCGCTGCACGGCTCGCTGCCCAGCGGGGTGACGTCCCTGCCCGCGGCGGCCGGCCCGCAGCGGGCCTGCTCCGGCTCCCCGTCCTGACCCGGGGCCGGCACCGAAAGGACACGGCATGACGAGTATCACCGGTGGCTCCGGTGCCGAGGGGGCCAGGCCCGCGGGCCGGCGCCCGGTCGTGCGGCAACGGGGGCCGCGACCGCGAGCGCCGTCCCGCTGGGCCGGCCCTGCCCTGGGCCACCCCGGGCTGAGCGGGCCGTGTTAGGGCAGCAGGGCCGCGGCCACCGCGGTGTGCAGGTCGCGGCGCAGCGCCTTGACCGCCGCCGCGTCCCGCCCGGCGTGCACGCCGTTGGTCAGCAGCACCACCCACAGGCCAGAGCGGGAATCGAGACCGAGGCTGGTGCCGGTGAACCCGGTGTGCGACACGGCCGTGTCCGGCCAGCCGTGGCCGAGGATGTCGTGCCGGTCCCCGCGACAGGTCCAGCCGAGCCCGCGCCGCCCGCCTAGCCCGTCGGTCCAGCACGACTCGGCCTGCCGCCGCAGCGGGACCGGCACCGGGCCGTCCACGTCGCCCGTCCACCAGGCCAGAAACGCCACCAGGCCGGCCAGGTCGGCGAACAGGCCGGCGTGCCCGGCCACGCCGCCCATCGCCCGCGCGTTCTCGTCGTGCACCACCCCCACCCAGGGCGTGCCGTCCGGCCGCAGCTCGGTCGCGGCGAACCGGCCCGGCGGCCCGGCCGGGTTGAACGCCGCCGACCGCATGCCGAGCGGCCCGGTCACCAACTGGCCCACGGCGACGTCGAACGGCTCGCCGGTGACACCAGCGACGATCTCACCCAGCAGCATGAACCCGAGGTCCGAGTAGGCGACCCGGGTGCCCGGGGGCGCCTCCAGCGGGCTGGCCATCAGGTCGCCGAGCACCTCGCCGCGGGTCGTGCACCACCGGTAGAAGGTGCGGATAGCCGGCAGGCCCGAGGTGTGCGTGAGCAGGTGCCGGATGGTCACCGGTCCCTGGCGGCCCGCCGCGAACGCCGGGAGATAGGTGGGCACCGGATCGTCCAGCCCCAGCCGCCGCTGACCGGCCAGGGCCAGGACCGCCGTCGTGGTCGCGACCATCTTGGTCAGTGAGGCCAGGTCGAACACGGTGCCCGTGGTCATCGGGCGGGCGGCGCCCGGCGTGGTGTCGGCCTGCCCGGCGACCCAGGTCGCCACGGTGGCGTCCCCGCGGCCCACCGCTGCCACCACGCCCGGCAGCGGCCCGTCCGCGACCGCTGCCGCGATCAGTTCCCTGGCCGGGCTAAGATCCCCGGCCCGGCTGAGGTCCCCGGCCTGGCTGAGGTCCCCAGCCCGGCTGAGGTCCCCCGCCCGGCTGAGGTCCCCGGCCCGGCCGGGCCCTCCAGCATCGCCTACCCCTCCAGCCCCACTGACCCCTCGGGTCTCCTCAGCCACGGGCGCCACCCCGGGCCGACGTGGCCAGGCTGTTCCCGGGCTGCCGGGCGAACGAAGCCTGCGGCGCCCCGGCCAGCAGCGCGGTGACGGCCGGGGCGAACCGTGACACCAGGCCCCGGTCGGCCGGGGTGATGATGTCGGCCAGCAGGTCCATGAAGCAGCCGGTCAGCAGCGGGCCCGGAATGCCGGGCGGGAGGGCGGCCGGAGATGATTCGTTAATCACCAACGACTTCCTCCTTTGATCTGTCATATCGTAACAGCCATGAGCGTCCCGCCCGATGCGCCGCGAGCGGCTCTGGCCGCTTCCGATCCGGTCCTCGACCTGGCCGCCCTGCCGCCGACCGAACGGCGGAATCCTCGCACGACCGACATCGACCTGCTGCCGACCCGGGCCGTGCTGGGCCTGCTGCAAGCCGAAGACGCGGCGGCGGCGTCCGCGGTACGCCCGGTGCTCGGCACCCTGGCCGAGATCGTCGACGAGGCCGCCCAGCGGATCGGGGCCGGGGGCCGGGTGCACTACTTCGGGGCCGGATCGTCGGGCCGGATCGCCATGCTCGACGCCAGCGAACTGGCGCCGACGTTCAGTCTCCCGCCCGACGTGGTCGTCGCCCACCTGGCCGGGGGCGAGACCGCGATGTTCCGGGCCGTGGAGGGGGCCGAGGACGACCGCAGCCACGGGGCCGACGACGCCCGCGACGTGACCGGCCGCGATGTCGTCATCGGGCTGACCGCCAGCGGGCGGACGCCCTACGTGGCCGGCGCGCTGACCGCGGCGGCCGACCACGGCGCCTACACCGCTCTGATCACGTGTAACCCCGATTCACCGCTGCGCGCGCTGGTCGGGGCCGCGGTGGTGGCCCAGACGGGCCCGGAAGCGATCGCGGGCTCCACCCGGCTGAAGGCGACCTCGGCGCTGAAGTCGATCATGAACAGCTTTTCGACCGCGCTGATGATCCGGCTCGGCAAGACCTTCTCCAACCTGATGGTCGAGGTCAGCCCGAGCAACGCCAAGCTCCGCGCCCGTACCATGCGGATCCTGATGGACGCCTCCGGCCAGGACGAGGCCGCCTGCGCGGCCGCGCTCGGGCAGTCCGGCGGCGAGCTGGGCCTGGCCATGGTCATCCTGCTGTCGCACGCGAGCGCGCCGGACGCACGCCAGGCCCTGGCCACCGGCCACAGCGTCCGCGGCGCGCTCTCGGTGCTCGGCGTCACCACGCCCGCGCCCCGGTCGCCGCGCGGCCAGCGGGTCGCCGCCGACCTGCGCGAGCAGCCGGCCGTGCTGAGCGCCCTGGCCGCCCGGGCCGGCGAGATCGCCGGCCTGGTGACCGGGGCCGTTCCCGGGGACCTGGCGGGCATCGTGCTGACCGGCGGCGCGTCGCCCGGCGTGGCCCGCTACGGGCGCCAGCTGCTGCAGGCCGTGACCGAGGTGCCGGTCCACATCCTGCCGCCGGACGCCCAGCCGCCGGACATCCAGCTCCCGGGCCTCCAGCCGCCCGGCGGCCGGGACTACCACGGTTACCTGGCCGTGGCGCTGGACAAGCCGGGAGCGGGGCCGGAGCCGGCCGCGGCCCTGGGGGCCTGGCAGGGGCAGGGGGCCCACGGGCTCGCCATCACCGACGCGGCGGGCACACCGCTCGCCCTGGCCGCCGACTCCGCCCTCACCCTGGCCGCCGGCCCCGAGCGCGCCCCGCTGGCCACCAAGACCGTGACCGCCCAGCTGCTGGCGCTGGCCCTGCTGGCCCGCGCCTTCGACCCCGCGGCCATCGACGCGGCGGCGGCCGCGGCCCTGGCCGGGCAGGTCGCCGCCGTCCTGGCCGACGAGCCCGCGGACGCGGTACCAGCCGCCCTGAGCGTCGCCCGCGGCGCCGTCTGCCTGGGCCGCGATGGGCTGCTGGCCGCGGCCCAGGACGCCGCCCTGAAGATCACCGAGACCACGTCGGTGCTGGCCGCGGCCTATCCGCCGCAGGAATTCCAGCAGGGCTGGTCGGCCGCGCTGGCCCCCGGGTTCACCGTGCTCGGCTTCCGCGGCGATCAGGGCGATCCCGGCCCGGCCGTGCTGGCCGCCCAGGTGACCCGGCGCGGGGCGGCCTGGTTCGAGGTGTCGCCGCACCCGGACGCCGCGATCCGGCTGCCCAGTGGCCTGCCCGGATGGGCCCTGCCCATCGTGGCCGTCGTCCGCGGCCAGCAACTGGCCCGGGCCGCCGCCCTGCTGGCCGGCCGCGACCCCGACCAGCCCGGCGCCCCGACCCAGCCCGGCCCGTCCAGCGAGTCCCCCGCCCCCGGCCCGCCCACGGGCTGATTACTCCCGCTCGTCACGTTTGGGTAAACGAATGCCACATAAAAAGAGTTCATCGTAATATATTTACATCATGGCCCTGTGGGACAGAACCTGCTGTCGGTGGTGGTGCCGGTGAACGCACGAGCCGTCTGGCGGCAGCACGTGACCAGCCTGGTGGACACCGCGCTGGGCGGTAACGATGCCGTGCTCGACGACGTCAGCGCCGCCATCGCCCGCACCGTGCTGTCCGGCGGGCAGGTCTACGCCTTCGGGGCCGGTCACTCGATCTCGCTGGTCAACGAGATGTACCGGCGCGCCGGCAGCTTCCGGATCATGCGCCCGGTCTGGAACGCCGAGATGGTCTCCCCCCGAGGACGAGGAGGCCAAGGGCCTATCCGCCCCGCCCGCCGACAAGCAGGCAGCCGGCAAGCAGCCGGCCGACAAGTAATTCCATCCCGCGAAGGAGCAGTCGATGGCACCGAAGAGGCTCCGGTTCAGAAGAAGAACGACGACCATTCTCACCGGCGCGCTGGCCGCCGGACTGGCGGTGACGGCCGCGGCCTGCTCCAGCGGCTCGGGCGGCGGGGGCGGGGGCGGGAGCGCCACCACCCTGAAGATGATCACCTGGGTGAACCCGCCCGCGGTCCAGGCCCTCAAGCAGATCAACACCGAGTTCCACAAGAAGTACCCGAACATCACGGTCAAGCTGCAGACCGCGGCCAACGTGAACGGCCCGTACGCGACCCTGCTCCAGCAGACCGTGAACTCCAGCGGTGCCGACATCGTGACCTCGGTGCTGCCGCTACAGTCCCCGCTCCCACTCAACCCGACCCGCAAGAACGAGAGCCCGTGGCAGTTCTTCACCACCAGCGGGGCGTTCGCCGACCTCACCGGGCAGAGCTTCCTGAACGACTACAAGCCCTCCGAGGTCGGGGACGAAACGTACAAGGGCAAGGTGTACGGCCTGGTGTCCGGCACTTACCAGGAGGGCGTCTTCTACAACAAGCAGACGTTCGCCAAGTACCACCTGAGCGTGCCCACCACCTACAACCAGTTCCTCACCGTGTGCCAGACCCTCAAATCCAAGGGCGTGCAGCCGCTGTACACCGCGCTGGGCAACGTCGGCCCGGTCTACCTGCAGTTCATGTACTACGAGGCCATGATCGACCTGTGGTACCCGCACGCGCCGGGCGGGAACCTGGCCACTGCCCTGGAGAAGGGCACCGCCAAGTGGACCGACCCGCTGTTCGTCCAGGCCATGAACGAGGAGAAGACGGTCGCGAAGTACCTGGAGCCGAACTACACCGGCGTTCCGTGGGAGAGCATGCCGGGTGACTTCGCCAGCGGTAAGGGGGCCATGCTGCTCGACGGGTCCTGGGACCTGCCCCTCATAAAGCAGGCCAACGCCAAGGTTCAGGTCGGGTTCTTCCCGCTGCCGTTCAGCAACACCGCGGCCGACAACCAGCCTTACGTGAGCGACAACCTGACCTTCTCGGTGCTGAACGCCTCGCCCAACAAGAGCGCGGCCGAGAAGTGGCTGGCGTTCTTCTCCACGCCGTCGATCTACTCCCAGTACGTGAACATCACCGGCATCTCGCCCAGCCAGAAGACCGGCTCGTTCAGCGGCTACGCGGCCAAGGCCATGGGCAGCTGGTTCGGCAAGGGCGTCAACCAGAACGTCTCCTACCCGCCGCTCGGGCCCAGCAACGGCTACTACGACCAGCAGGCGAACTGGCCGAACCTGCAGCTGAGCGTCATCCAGGGCAAGGAGACCGCTCAGAAGGCGGCGGCCACCTACGCCAAGGACTGGACAGCCCCGTGACCGAACGCCGGGCCGTGACGGGGCCCCAGTCCTCGTGAGCGTGCAAGACACCGAACCGGGGTTCCGGCCCGCCGCCCGAACCCCGGGTCCGGCGGCGCCCCCGGGTGGCCGGCCGGCCCCGGCCCGGGTCCGGCACCGCCCGGCCCGGCTGCTCAGCCGGGGCTCCCACGTCACCATGTGGGCCGGGCTGCTGGTCGCCCTGGCCGTGTACCTGCTGTTCGGCATCGTGCCCATGCTGGGCAACGTGGTCATGTCGTTCACCGACTACACGGAGCTGCCCGGCGCGCCCGTGCACAACGTGGGCTTCTCCAACTACACGGCCATGGGGACCAGCAACGCCCCCGGATTCACCCAGGCCGTGGTGGCCACTTTGGTCTTCGTGGTCGCGGTCACCGTCGGCCAGAACGTGCTGGCCCTGCTGTTCGCGCACCGTCTGCGGGCCACCGGCCGGTTCGCGGCCCTGGGCCGGGTCCTGGTGTTCCTGCCGATCGCGCTCGGGGTGACGATCGTCGGGCTGCTCTGGATCCTGATCTTCAACCCGCAGGAGGGCCCGGCCGCCTCCTTCCTGCACCTGTTCGGCCTGCACTCGGCGTTCTTCGGCTCCAGCGGCTGGGCCATGCCGCTGGTCATCTTCGTGCAGATCTGGCAGAACGCCGGCTTCTCGACCCTGGTCTTCATCGGCGGGCTGCGGGCCATCGACCCCCAGATCTACGAGGCGGCCGGCCTGGACGGGATCGGGGCCTGGCGGCGGCTGCGCCGGATCACGTTCCCGCTGCTGGCCCCGTCGGTCACCGCCAACGTGCTGCTGGCCGTGGTCGGCGCGTTCACCACCTACAACCTGATCTACGTGCTGACCCAGGGCCAGTACGGCACGCAGACGCTGGGCATGCTGGCCTTCAACGCGGCGTTCGGCACGGCCGAGGCCAACCTCGGCTACGGCGCCGCCGTCAGCGTGGCCCTGTTCCTGATGACGCTCATCGTGGCGCTGCCGCTGATGGGCCTGCTCCGGCTGCGCGAGCGGAGGCTGTTCGGATGAGAGGGTCGCTGCGCCACCCGCAGCTGGTCAGCCGGATCTGCATCGGCGTGCTGGTCACGATCTTGTTCGTGCTGCCGATCCTGTATGTACTGATGATCGCGTTCGAGTCGCCCCGGCACTTCCTGGTCTCGCCGCTGACCCCCGGCTCGGTCATCGCCAGCAACTTCAGCCAGGCCTGGTCCCAGGCCGACCTGGGGGTCCAGTTGCTCAACACGATCCTGTACTCGGTGGTGGCCGCGGCCCTGTCCACGTTCCTGGGCCTGCTGATCGCGTTCCCGATCGCCCGCCGTCTGCTGCGCGGTCACTCGCTGCTGTACACGTTCATGTTCTTGGGGCTGTTCCTGCCGTTCTCGGTCATCCCGCTGTTCGCCGAGGCCCGCATGCTCAGCCTGTACAACAACCGCCCCGGGTACATCCTGCTGCACGTGGAGCCGGGGCTGCCGCTGGCGGTCATCCTGCTGGTCGCGGCGATCAGCTCCATCCCGGCCGAACTGGACGAGGCGGCCTGGATGGAGGGCTCGGGCTACCTGGCCTACCTGACCCGGGTGGTGGTGCCGCTGATCCGGCCCGCGCTGCTGATCGCGTTCCTGTACGGCCTGCTCAACGTCTGGAACGACATCATCGGCCCGGTCGTGCTGCTGACCAACCCGAGCCTGTTCCCGGTCACCCGCGGGATCTACAACTTCTTCGGCGCCGACGAGAGCAAGTGGACCCTGCTGGCCGCGGGCATCGTGATCGCCAGCCTGCCGGTGGTGATTCTGTTCGCCGCCTGCCAGCGGCAGATCAACCGGGCGTCGCTGGTGGGGTCGGTGAAGGGCTAAGAGGCGGCTCCCGGCTGGGTCAGGAGCCCGTCTGGGGGTGCCGGGTCCGGCCGCGCACCCGCTTGGCCTGGGCGGCCGCGTAGGTCCGCTCCAGCGCCTCGATCGTGCCCGGGATGTCGCGCTGGGCCAGCATGACGAACAGGCAGTCAATCACCGTCAGCTGCGCGATCCGGCTGGTCATGGCGCCGGAGCGGAACGCCGTCTCCCGGGCCGCGGTCAGCAGCACCAGGTCGGCGGTCTCGGTGATCGGCGACCACGGGAAGTTCGTGATGGCCACCGTGGTCGCGCCGTTCGACCGCGCCTCGGCCAGGGCGTCGATGGTGTCGACGGTGGTGCCGGTGTGCGACAGGCCGACCGCGACGTCCCCCGGGTGCCGCAGCGCCGCCGACGTGGCCGCCATGTGCGGATCGGGGAAGGCGTAGGCCGGGCGGGCGATCCGCTGCAGCTTCATCTGCAGGTCCAGAGCCACGAACCCGCTGGCCCCGACGCCGTAGACGTCGATGCGGGGCGCCGCCGCCAGCGCGTCCACCACCTCGGTCAGGATCCCGACGTCCAGCCGGCTGGCCGTGTCGGTGACCGCGGCCGCGTCGGCGAAGGCGATCTTCTTGGTGATGGTGACCGGATCGTCGTCGGCGTCGATGTCGCTGGACACCGTGACCGAGACCCGCTCGTCCTCGTGGGCCACCGCTCCCGCCAGCGCCAGCCGCAGGTCAGGGTACCCGCGTAGCCCGATCGCGCGGCAGAACCGCACCACACTGGTGGCCGACGTGCCGCAGGAGCCGGCCAGCTCGGAGATGCTCCGCCAGGCCACCCCGGCCGGGTCGTCCAGCACCGCCTGGGCCACCCGCTGCTCGACCGGGGCCAGGCTCGGCAGCAGGGAGCGGATGGTGATGAGGATGCCCGGATCCGGCCCGGGCGGCG
>DASXMW010000048.1:0-28516 GCA_036495425.1 Streptosporangiaceae bacterium
CCGGGACGGGGTCGGCGCCGACTGGCCGATCAGCTACCCGGAACTGCGCCCGTACTACGAGCAGCTCGAGCAGGAGCTGCCGGTGGCCGGCGACTCCTGGCCCTGGGGCGACCGGCACGGCTACCCGTACCGGCCCCACCCTGTCGGCGGCAACGGGGAGATCTTCCTGCGCGGCGCCCGCCAGGCGGGCGTCGAGACCCGGGTCGGGCCGGTGGCCATCACCAACGGGCGGTTCGGCAACCGGCCGCACTGCATCTACCGCGGCTTCTGTCTGCAGGGCTGCAAGGTCAACGCCAAGGCCTCCCCGCTGATCACGCACATCCTGGACGCCCTGGCCCACGGGGCCGAGGTGCGGGCCGACTCGATGGTGACCCGCGTTGCCATCGACCGCGACACCGGCCGGGCCTTGGGCGTGCACTACATCAAGGACGGGAAGGAACGGTTCCAGCGGGCGGCCATGGTGGCGGTGGCCGGGTACTCGATCGAGACCCCGCGGCTGCTGCTGAACTCGGCCTGCTCCCGCTTCCCGGACGGCGTCGGCAACGACTTCGACCAGGTCGGGCGCTACCTGATGGTGCAGGGCGCGCCGCAGACCGCGGGCCGGTTCGACGCCGAGGTCCGCATGTACAAGGCGCCGCCGCCCGAGGTCAGCAGCGAGCAGTTCTACGAGACCGACCCGGCCCAGGACTACCAGCGCGGGTTCTCGATCCAGACCGTGTCCCCGCTGCCGATCACCTGGGCCGAGCACGTCGCCGCCCAGGGCCACTGGGGCGGGGCGCTGCGCGAGTACATGAGCGACTACGTGCACTGGGCCACGCTCGGCGCGCTGTGCGAATTCCTGCCCCAGCCCGGCAACCGGGTCACGCTGGCTGAGGAGAAGGACCGGCACGGCCTGCCGGTGGCCAACTTCGCCTACTCCCAGTGCGACAACGACAGGGCCCTGGCCAAGGCGGCCCAGGCGGTGATGGAGGACATCCTGCACGCGGCGGGGGCGGACGAGGTCATCACCATCCAGCGCTACGCCCACCTGGTCGGCGGGGCCCGGATGGCCCGGGACGAGCGGCACGGGGTGGTCGACGGGTTCTGCCGCAGCTTCGCCGTGCCCAACCTGTACCTCACCGACGGCAGCGTGCTGCCCACCCAGGGCGCGGCCAACCCGGCCCTGACCATCATGGCCGTGGCCGCCCGGGCCGCCGACCACCTGGCCGCCGGCGCCCGCAACGGGGTCGCGTCATGACCGGCGATCCGGCCGTCGAGTCGGTCGAGGCGGCCGCCTACAAGGTGCCGACCGACGCGCCCGAGGGCGACGGCACGCTGGCCTGGGACAACACCACCATGGTGCTGGCCCGGGTCCGGGCCGGGGACACCGAGGGGATCGGCTGGACCTACGGGTCGGCCGCCTCGGCCACGGTCATCGCCCACGAGCTGGCCCCGGTCGTAACGGGCCGCCCGGCCCTGGACGTGCCCGGCGCCACCGAGGCCATGATCCGGGCCGTGCGCAACGTAACCCGGCCCGGTGTGGCCGGCTACGCCATCTCCGCGGTCGACGTGGCGCTGTGGGACCTCAAGGCCAGGCTGCTCGGCCTGCCCCTGTTCCGGCTGCTCGGCGCGGTCCGCGACGAGGTCCCGGTCTACGGCAGCGGCGGCTTCACCCCCTACGGCGATGACCAGTTGCGGTCCCAGCTGACCGGCTGGGCGGTGCAGCAGCGCATCCCCCGGGTCAAGATCAAGATCGGGGAGTCCTGGGGCGGCGACGAGGCCCGGGACCTGGCCCGGATGCGGCAGGCCCGCGAGATCGTCGGCGCCGGCGTCGAACTGTACGTCGACGCCAACGGCGGCTACGGCCGCAAGCAGGCCATCCGGGTCATGACCGCCGCCGCCGATCTTGATGTCCGCTGGTTCGAGGAGCCGGTCTCCTCCGACGACCTGGACGGCCTGCGCGAGGTCCGGGACAGTGTCGCTCCCGACGTGGCCGCGGGGGAGTACGGCTGGGACCTGCCCTACTTCCGCCGGATGTGCGCGGCCGGCGCGGTCGACTGCCTGCAGGCCGACGCCTCCCGCTGCGGCGGCATCACCGAATGGCTGCGGGCCGCCGCCGTCGCCGCCTCGTTCGGGCTGGAGGTCTCCGGGCACTGCGCGCCGCACCTGCACGCCCACGCCGCCGCCGCGATCCCGAACTTCCGCCACCTGGAGTGGTTCCACGACCACGTCCGGATCGAATCGATGTTCTTCGACGGCACCCTCGACCCGGCGGGCGGCATGATCCGCCCGGCCCGGGACCGGCCCGGGCTGGGCCTGACCGTTCGGGCCGCCGACGCCGAGAAGTACCGCACCTCCTGACCACCCACCGAAGGAGCAAGTCATGGCACAGATCGCATCCGAGCTGCTGATCGAGCGGCTGGCCGACTGGGGCGTGGACACCGTCTTCGGCCTGCCCGGCGACGGCATCAACGGGATCATGGAAGGCCTGCGCCGCCACTCCGACCGGGTCAAGTTCTTCCTGGTTCACCACGAAGAGGCGGCCGCGTTCATGGCCACCGCCTACGCCAAGGCCACCGGCAAGCTCGGCGTCTGCCTGTCCACCTCCGGCCCGGGCGCCATCCACCTGCTGAACGGCCTGTACGACGCCAAGCTGGACCACATGCCGGTGCTGGCCATCACCGGCATGCAGGAGACCTCGGTGCTGGGCACCGGCTACCAGCAGGAGGTCCACACCGACAAGCTGTTCATGGACGTGGCCGAGTACAACCTGGTCGTCGACAACCCGGCTCAGCTGCCGGGAGTGGTGGACATCGCCATCCGCACCGCGCTGGCCCGGCGCGGCGTGGCCCACCTGAGCTTCCCCAACGACGTCCAGGTCGCCGACGCCGACGCCGACCCGTACCAGCACGTGGCCCCCGCGCGCCCGCCCAAGACCGCGCCGATCTACCTGCCCCCGCCCGGCCGGGCCCGGACCGAGGACCTGGAGGCGGCGGCCGCCGTCCTCAACGCGGGGGAGAGGGTGGCCATCCTGGCCGGCGCGGGCGCCCGGCACGCCCGCCAGGAAATCCTGGCCGCGGCCGACCGGCTCGGTGCCCCGGTGATCAAGACCCTGCCCGGCAAGGCGGTCATCCCGGACGACTCCGAGTTCGCGGTGGGCGGCATCGGCCTGCTCGGCACCCGCCCCGGCGAGAACCTGGTCGAAGACTGCGACACCCTGTTCATGGTCGGCACCAACTTCCCCTACACCCAGCACCTGCCGCAGCCGGGGAAGGTCAAGGTGGTCCAGATCGAGGCCGACCCGACCCGGGCCGGACTGCGCATGCCGACCGAGGTCCCGGTGATCGGGGACGCCAAGGAGAGCCTGCAGGCCCTGATCCCGCTGCTGACCCGCAAGTCCGACCGCAAGCACCTGGCCAAGTACCAGAAGGACATGGCCAAGTGGCGGGAGGAGATGGCCGACCTGGAGAACCCCAAGCGCAGCCCGATCGCCCCCCAGTACCCGATGGGGGTCATCGACGACCTGGCTGCCGACGACGCCATCGTGACCTGCGACAGCGGCACCATCGCCACCTGGGCCGCCCGGCACTGGACGATCCGCGGCGACCGCCAGTTCTACCTGTCCGGCAACCTGGCCACCATGGCCCCCGGCCTGCCCTACGCCCTCGGCATCCAGCACGCCTTCCCGGGCCGCCAGGTCATCGCCTACGTCGGGGACGGCGGGTTCGCCATGCTGATGGCCGAGTTCCTGACCGCGGCCCGGGCCGGGCTGCCGATCAAGGTCGTGATCAACAACAACGGCTCGCTGGGCCAGATCCTGTGGGAGCAGATGGTGCTGGGTTACCCCGAGTTCGGGGTCCGGTTCCCGCAGCCGGTCGCGGACTTCGCGGCCTGGGCCACCGCCTGCGGCGGTTACGGGGCCAAGGTCGACCACCCCAAGAAGGTCGAATCGGCGATCAAGGAGGCGCTGGCGTTCGACGGCCCGGCCATCGTCGACATCGACGTGGACCCGAACGAGCCCCCGCTGCCTGGCAAGGTCGCCTACGACCAGGCCAAGAAGTTCACCCAGGCCTTCCTTAAGGGCCAGCCCCACAAGGCCGCCATCGCCACCACCCTGTTCAAGGACAAGATCGAGCAACTGAAGCGGTGAGGGCCCCGGTGACCAGCATCTCCCTGCCTGATCCGGTTGTCCGACGCCCCGGCTCGCCGTCCGGCGTCGAAGCCATGTCGGTGCTCCTGCCGTTCGGCGTTTCACCCAGCATAGGCTCGCCGCCCGGCAAAGGACGGTGCGTGCGGAGACCACGTGGTGGCGGCGCGGCCCGCTCCCGGCATGCTCGCTCCCGGAAAGCTGCCTGGACCGGCCAGTCTTTCACCTGTTCAGGTGATTCACCGCGCCCGCGTCCCCCGGCTGCACTGACCCGGCACGGGCCGTGCTCGCGGGGCACGGTTCGCCCGCCTGATCGGCCGTTTCACTGACGACATTCATCGTCACCTTGACGAACTGGACGCCTGATCTGTGACGCGGGCCGCCGGGACCCCGGCCTGCCGGGCCTCGCCGAGTGATTACTCCGGGACCGTGAAGGCCTGGGTGATGCCGCCGTCCAGCGGCAGCGCCGCGGCGGTGATGAACCCGGCGTCCTCGCTGGCCAGGAACGCGATCGCCCCGGCCGCCTCGTCCAGCGTGCCGAACCGGCCCATCGGCCAGTGCACCAGCCGCTTCTCCAGCGCGCCCGGGTTGCGCTCGAACACCGCCCGCTGGGCCGGGGTCTCGATCGGACCGAACAGCACCGCGTTGACCCGGACCCCGCTGCGGGCCAGGTGCACGCCCAGGTCCCGGGTCAGCTGCACCACCCCGGCCTTGGCCGCGGCGTAGCCCATCTGCGCGGTGGCCGCGCCGATGTCGGCCAGGAACGAGGCCGCGTTGACCACCGCGCCCCCGGCGGGCTCGGTGTCCAGCAGCCGCCGGACCCCGTGCTTGCAGGCCAGGAAGATGCTGGTCAGGTTGTGTCCTTGGACCCGGCGCCAGGTGTCCAGGTCCAGGTCCAGCGCCGAGTGGTCGGCCCGGTCCATCAGGCCCATGTTGTTGTAGATGACGTCCAGCCGCCCGTAGGCCTCGACGACCCGGGTGTACATCGCCTCGACCTGGGCCTCGTCGGTCAGGTCGGCCCGCAGGGCCAGCTCGCCCACGCCGTGCTCAACCTGGTCGACCCCGGCCACGGTGCCGCCCTCACGCGCGAACCGGCTCGCGGCCGCCCGCCCGATCTCGCTCGCCGCCCCGTTGACCACGCACACCTTGCCGTCGAAACGAGCCACGGTCCTTCTTATCAGCCTGGCCGCTCAGTAGGTGAGCTGGGTGAAGGCCCGGGTCTGCTCGATCAGGGCCCGCTCCACCGGCAGCCGCTCCATGGACGAGGCCCCGTAGAACCCGTGCAGCCCCTCGGCCCGGCCCAGCACGTAGCCGGCGTCCTTGGGCTCGGCCACCGGGCCGCCGTGCACCAGCACCAGCACGTCCTCGCGGACGCCCCGGGCCGCCCGGGACCACTCGGTGGCCAGCTCCACGCAGTCGTCCAGGGTCTTGGCCGTCCCGGCCCCGATGGCGCCCCCGGTGGTCAGGCCCATGTGGCAGACGACCAGGTCGGCCCCGGCCTCGGTCATGGCCACCGCGTCCTCGGCCGAGAACACGTACGGGCTGGTCAGCAGGTCCAGTTGGTGGGCCCGCCGGATCATGTCGACCTCGAGCGCGAAGCCCATGCCGGTCTCTTCCAGGTTGGCCCGGAACGTGCCGTCGATCAGCCCCACGGTCGGGAAGTTCTGCACGCCGGAGAACCCCTGCCCGGCCAGCCCGGGCAGGAACAGGTCCGGGTCGTAGAACGGGTCGGTGCCGTTCACCCCGGCCAGCACCGGCACCGCCTTGACCGCGGTGAGCACCTCCCTGCCCATGTCGACCACGATCTCGTTGGCGTTCCCGTAGGCCAGCAGCCCGGCCAGCGACCCGCGCCCGGCCATCCGGTACCGGCCCGAGTTGTAGATGACGATCAGGTCGATGCCGCCGGCCTCCTCGCCCTTGGCCGACAGCCCGGTGCCGGCCCCGCCGCCGACGATCGGCTGCCGGCGCTGGACCTTTTCCCGGAGCCGGCCGAGGATCTCGGCCCGGGGGACTCGTGGCATGCGCTACTCCTTGGTGATCAGCTGGTGCAGCCGGTCGGCCATGGCGTCGGCGAACCGGTCGTCGTTCACGTCCATGTCCATCTCGACCAGCTCGACCCGCTGGGTGTCGAGCTCGTCGTGGATGGCGCCGAACAGCGCGTGGTCGGCGGCCTCGTCGCGGAACGGCGCCCCGGCCACGTCGATGGCCGAGACCCCGCCCAGGGGCAGGAACAGGCTGGTCGGGCCGGTGGACGTGTTGAGCCGGCCGGCCAGCCGGTGGCCCAGCTCGATGTTCTCCTCCGGCGTGGTCCGCATCAGCGTGGTGATCGGGTTGTGCACGTACAGGTTCCGGTCCTGGAACTGGGCCGGGACCGTGTCCATCGGGCCGAAGTTCACCATGTCCAGCGCGCCCACCGACACCACCTGCGGGATCCCGGCCCTACCGGCCGCGCTGAGCCGGTCCGGGCCGGCCGAGAAGATGCCGCCCACCAGCTCGTCGGCCAGCTCGGTGGTGGTCGCGTCCAGCACCCCGGCCAGCAGGCCCTGCCCGGCCAGCGACTCCAGCGTCCGCCCCCCGGTGCCGGTCATGTGGAACACCAGCACCTCGTAGCCCAGGGTCTCCAGCCGGGCCCGGGCCCGGGTGATGCACGGGGTGGTCACGCCGAACATGCTGGCCGCCACCATCGGCCGCCCGGCCCCGGCCGCGGGCAGCGGCGCCGCCGTGACCATGCCGGCCACGGCCGCGGCCGCGTTGGCCAGGATGGGGGTGGAGATGCGGTTGAGCCCGGCGATGTCGGTCACGCTGGGCATCAGTACCAGGTCGGTCTCGCGGATGTAGTCGGCGGTGTTCCCGGCGGCCGCGGTGGACACCACCAGCTTGGGCACGCCCAGCGGCAGCGCCCGGAAGGCCCGGGTGGCGATGGAGGTGCCGCCGGTCCCGCCCAGGGCCAGCGCCCCGTCCAGCCGGCCCAGCTCGTGCAGGCGGCGGACCACGATCTCGGCCCCTTCGGCCATGGCGGTGATGGCGGCGCCGCGGTCCCGCGCGGCCACCAGCGCGTCGAAGTCGGCCCCGGCCGCGGCGGCCACCTCCTGCCGGGTGATGTCGGGCGGGAAGCCCGGCGGCTCCAGCACCCCGGTGTCCACCACCAGCACGTCGACGCCGGCCGCGCGCAGCCGGTCGCGGACGAATTCGTTCTCCGCGCCCTTGGTGTCGAGCGTTCCGACCAGGACGACTGTGGCCATCGGCGGACTCCCTTCCAAATTGCCCTGCGATCGCAACCTGAACGATCATCGCTGCATGGCACCTGTAAAGGCGAGAGCCAATTCACGGCCGGTGGCCGCGGTGATCGGGCGGCACCAGCTGGCCCGGCTGCTGGAAGGCTGGGGCGCGGGTGACGGTGCCCTGCACACCCGGCTCACCGGGCGGCTGCGGGCCCTGGTCCGGTCCGGTCTGCTCCCGGCCGGCACCCGGCTGCCCTCCGAGCGGATTCTGGCCGACGCCCTCAACGTCAGCCGGAACACGGTCGGCGCTGCCTTCGATGAATTGCGGGGCGAAGGGATCTTCTCCAGCCGGCGCGGCGACGGGACCTACGTCTCGCTGGCCGGCCGGCACACGCTCAGCCGGGGCGACGACCGGCTGCGGTCGTTCCTGCCCCCGCCCGCCCTGATCGGGGCCGAGGGCCAAGAGCCCCGGATCGACCTGCGCAGCGCCGCCCTGCCCGGCCTGGACCTGGTCACCGCCGAGATCGACCGGCTCAGCGGGGCTGACCTCAAGGACCTGGTCGGCACCCACGGCTACCTGCCCGCGGGCCTGCCCGCCCTCCGCGAGGCGGTGTCGGGCTACTACACCGACCTGGGCCTGCCCACCACCGAGGACCAGGTGGTCATCACCTCCGGGGCCCAGCAGGCGCTGCGGCTGGTGGCCACCGCGCTGCTGGAACCGGGTTCGGCCGTGCTCATCGAGGAGCCGTCGTTCCGGGGCGCGATCGAGGTGCTGCGCTCGGCCGGCGCCCGGCTGATCGCGGTGCCCAGCGGCCCGCGCGGGATCGACGTGGCCGCGCTCCGGGCCGCGGTGCGCGCGTACCGGCCCGCCCTGGTCGTGATCCAGTCCACCGTGCACAACCCGACCGGCTCGGTGCTCGACGAATCCGGCCGCCAGGCCCTGGCCGGCCTGGACGTGCCGGTGCTGGACGACGCCACCCTGTACGACACGCTGGTGGACCCGCCCCTGGCCAAGCCGACCGCGGCCTACGGCAGCGGCCCGGTGATCACGATCGGCTCGGCCAGCAAGTCATTCTGGGGTGGCCTGCGGGTCGGCTGGCTGCGGGCCGACCCGGCCACGGTGGCCGCGCTGACCTCGGTCAAGGGCGGCGAGGACCTGGGCACCTCGGTGCTGGCCCAGCAGGTCACGGCCCGGCTGCTGCCGTGCGTCGAGGTGGCCAGGGATCGCCGCCGCGCGACCCTGGGCGCGGCCCGGGACACGGTGACCGCGGCCATGACCGACCTGCTGCCGCAGTGGCGGTTCGACCGGCCCGCGGGCGGCGCCTCGCTGTGGGTGCGGCTGCCGCTGCCCGGCGCGACCGCGTTCGCCCAGGCCGCCGACCGGGCCGGCGTGGCCCTGCTGCCCGGCCCCACCTTCAGCTGCGCCGACGGGCTGGACGATCACCTGCGGATCAGCTTCGCCCCGCCGCTGCCCGAGGTGCTGGCCGGCCTGCGCCGGGTCGCCGCCGCCTGGCAGGCCTTCACCACCTGAGCCGGGTCCACGACTTCCGAATTGGCCCTGGAAAACGATTGCTCATCCGGGCCACGATCGGATCATGACTGCTGACGTCGCCCGGCCGGCCGACTACACCGTCGAAGACCAGGACTGGGGCCGGCTGGTCTGGATGGTGTCCGGGGCGCTGGGCAACTCCACGGTGCTGACCGTGGGCAAGTGCTTCATCAAGCCGGGCCAGGCCAACCCGCCGCACTACCACCCCAACTGCGACGAGGTGCTGCACGTGGTGCACGGCCACATCGAGCACCGGGTCAACGACGAGTACGTGGAGATGCGGGACGGTGACACGATCTCCATCCCCACCGGCGCCATCCACAACGCCCGCAACATCGGCCCCGACGAGTGCGAGTTCGTGATCACGTTCAACACCGCAGACCGCCAGGTCATCGGCGAGCGATCGCGATGACCGTCCACAACATCGCGGTCGTCGGCTGCGGCAACGTCTCGGCCATGCACTTCGACGGGTACGCCGCCCACCCCGAGCGGGTCCAGGTGGTGGCCGCCTGCGACCCGGTCCCGGAGCGGCGGGCCTGGGCCGAAAAGGAGCACGGGGTGCCGCGCACCTTCGCCTCGGTCGACGAACTGCTCGGCTTCGACGACGACGAAGGCCAGCACTGGGACGTGGCCGTGGTCTGCACGCCGAGCGAGGTGCGCGAGCCCGCGGTGGCCGCGCTGGCCGCGGCGGGCAAGCACATCATGACCGAGAAGCCGCTGGCCCCGACCTTCACCGAAGCCCGCCGCCTGGTCGCGCGCTGCGAAGACGCCGGCGTGCGGCTGGCGGTGAACCAGAACTTCCGCGACCACTACGCCTTCGGGATCGCGGCCCAGCTCATCGCCGACGGTGAGATCGGGGCCGTGCGCGGCGTCTCCCAGCTCGACCTGATGTTCCGGCAGGACCAGGGCTGGCGGATCGAGCAGCCGCGGCACGCCCTGTCGGTGATGGGCGTGCACTGGCTGGACGGCTTCCGCCAGCTCATCCCGGCCGACGCCACCCGGGTGCTGGCCCGCACGTTCTCCTCCCCGGCCATCGACTGCGCGGGCGAGACCGACGCCTTCGTGCAGATCGACTTCGGGGCCGTGCCCGTGTCCTACGTGGAGAGCTTCTCCAGCCGGGTCACCGTGTCCGACACGATCGTGGTCGGCGAGCGGGGCACGCTCCGGTTCGGCTACGACAAGCTGGTCCGGATCAGCGACGCGGGCACCGAGCAGTGGGACAACCCTTACGCCGGCCCGGGCAAGCCCGAGTCGACCTTCCGCAGCCTGGGCCGCCTGCTGGACGCGGTCGACACCGGCCAGCCGCCCAGCAACAGCGGCCGGGACAACCTCAAGACCATCGCCCTGCTGGAGGCGGCCTACGCCTCCGCCGACCAGAACCGCCCCGTCGAGCTGACCGGAGGACTCCCGCGGTGAAGATCGCCTTCTCCAAGCCCACCCGCGACTCGGCCGGGCAGCGAGAGCTGTTCGCCGGGTTCCGGCCCGCCGGCTACGCCGGGCTCCAGCTCAAGGGCAACCAGTACGCCGATCACCTGGGCGACCCGGCCGGGTTCACGTCCGCCTGGGGCGACGATCCCGCCCTGACCAGCGCCCTCATCACCATGGGCCCGCTGGACGACGCCGGGGTGGCCCGGCTGCGCGGGATCATCGCCTTCGCCCAGGCCACCGGGGCCGAGCGGGTGGTGTTCTGCCACGACCACCCGCGCGACGGCGTGACCCCGGCCGACCTGCGCGCCTACGCCCGGACCCTGTCCGAGGTGGGCCGCGACAGCGCCGAGCGGGGCGTCGCCCTGTCCCTGCACCACCACTTCCAGCAGCCGGTCATGCACCGCGAGGACTTCGGCGTGTTCTTCTCCGCCGCCGACCACGTCGGGCTCACCGTCGACACGGCCCACCTGGTCAAATCCGGCGTCACCGACGTCCCCGCCCTGATCCGCGACTTCGCCCCCGTCATCGACAACATCCACCTCAAGGACTACGCCGACGGCGAGTGGCGCATCCTCGGCCGCGGCACCCTGAACTTCAAGGACATCGCCGCCGCCCTGGCCGACATCAGCTACACCCACTGGCTCTGCGTCGACGAGGAAAGCGAGGCCCCACTGTCCGAGGGCCTGACCGCCTCCCGCGCCTACCTCCGCGACACCCTCGCCCTCGACTGACCCGGCAAGCCCTCCCGGCTCAACTCCGGCTAACTCAGCGCAAAGTCCTGGGCCGCGCTCCCGTTGCAGGTGTAGATCTGCAGCACGGTCCCGTTGGCGGTGTTGCCGCTGGGGTCGTCCAGGCACAGCCCCGACTGCGGGTTGAGCAGCGACCCGTTGGACTGCTGCTGCCACACCTGCCCGCCGACGCCGTTGCAGTCCCACAGCTCAACCTTGGTCCCGGCGGCGGTGCCGTCGCCGTCGATGTCCAGGCAGCGGCCGAGCGTCTCCAGCGACCCGTTGCTGCCCCGGTACCAGTGCTGGTCGACCGCGTAGGACTGGCAGCCCCAGAGCTGGACCACGGTGCCGTCGCCGCCGGTGTCGTCGGCCGCGACGTCGACGCACTGGCCGCCCGGCCCGTTGACCATGCCCCCGCCGTTGACCGAGAACGTCTGGGCCGGAGTCCCGTTGCAGGTCCAGATCTGCAGCACGGTTCCGTTGGCGGTGTTGCCGCTCGGGTCGTCCAGGCACAAGCCGGACTGCGGGTTGAGCAGCGACCCGTTGGCCTGCTGGACCCACTTCTGGCCGCCGACGCCGTTGCAGTCCCACAGCTCGACCTTGGTCCCGGCCGCGGTGCCGTTGCCGTCGATGTCCAGGCACCGGCCCAGGGTGGACAGCGAGTCGTCCGAGTTGTGGGTCCAGTGCTGGTCGACCGCGGTGGACTGGCAGTTCCACAGGTCGACCACGGCCCCATCGGTCCCGGTGTCGTCGCCGATCACGTCCGCGCACTGCCCGCCCGGCCCGGTGATCGTGCCGGCGGGCGCCGCGCCGCCTCCCGAGGCGCCGGAGTAGCCGGCCGCCACGATGCTGGCCTGGACCGCGTTGTCGGCCGCGTCGGTCGGGTAGCCCGCGGTCATCACGCCTTCGAAGAACGAGCCGACCGAGGCGTTGCTGTTGTCGCCGCCGGTGCCGAGCACGATCGCGCCTTCCTGGTGCATGGGCGCGTAGCCGCTGGGCAGGGACCCGTTCCAGTAGGTCGACAGGCTGCCGGATTGCGCGTTGGCGCCCCGGAGCTCAAAAGTGTTCTGCCCGTTGTTCTTCAGCTCGGCGGTGACGAAGTTGCTGCTGTTGCCGGTATCGGCCGGGTTTCGGCCGCTCCCCATCCACTGGCCGTTCTCCAGGTCGGCCTCGACCCAGGGGCCGGCGCCGGTGCACGGCGCGGAGTTGGAGCCGCAGAACGTGGTGAGGTTGACCGCGTCCATGTGCGAGGCGCCGTTGTCGCGGGTGTTGGTCTCGACGTTGCCGAAGTCGAAGCAGCAGCCGGAGTTCACGTGCGTGCCGCTGGCCACCATGTACATGCCCTCGGCCTGGCCGCCGGTCGCGACCCCGGTCGTGCTGTTGTCCCGGTAGCCGGTGGTCCCGGCGATGTAGACCCCGTAGACCTTGTGGCCCCCGGCCATGACCGGCAGCGCGGCGGCGTTGGCTCCGACGTCCTGGCCGCCCGCGCCGCCGGGGCCTTCGATGGTGAGGTTGTTGTGCTGGGGCGACTGGTCGTAGATCTCGGTGATCACGCAGTTGGTGTGGGCGCAGAAGGTGTCCTGGGTGGTGGCGTTGGCGTAGCCGCCGGTGGCCAGCAGCCCGACGTTGGTGGTGGCCCCGTCCGAGGACCGCCGCACCTGGTACAGCGCCCCGTCGTAGCCCGAGTACAGCGCCCGCACCGTGCTGTAGGCGGCCACGCACGAGGTGCCCGCGGACCCGTAGATGTCACACGGCTGGGTTCCGGCCGCCTGCGCGGTCACCGAGCCGGTCAGCAGGCCGCTGACGGCCAGCGCCAGCCCCGCGACCAGGATGAACACCCGCCCGGCCCAGCGAGAACGCCCCAGGGCACCCATCACCCAACACTTCCACTCTGCGTTTCTGCGCGCATCCGTGATGTACGCGGTTACATCGGAGCATCCTCCCCTCAATCCCAGGCGTCAATACTCAAAATCACTCACTTATTAACATCGAAGGCAGGCGGACAGGAGCACCCCAACTGCGCCGCGTCAGCCATCTCGGTAACGAACCAGCAGGTCCACCCGCCCGCCGGTCACGTGCGGCGCGATCATGCACCGGCTGGCCGTCCGCTTGGTCGCGGCTCGCCTGAGCGGTCCGGTCGCGACCTACTCCAGCTCAGCGCGCAGGATGTTCTCCAGCAGCTCCGCTGGGGTGTTGCCGTAGCGAGGAATGGGGGTGCCGCGGTCCAGGCGCGGGATCCCCACGAAGCCGGCCGTGATGGCGCGGCAGTCCCAGCGGCCGTCCAGCCGCTGACGCACGTCGTCCAGGGTGATGGCCTCCGGCCCCCCGATATTGTCTTCGTCGTCCGAGGTCACCCTCTCAGTGTGCGAGATATCCCCGGTCCGGCCTAGCCCCGAACCGGGGGATTCAGCGTGTCGTACCAGCGGGCCACTCAGCCAAGGGGAATGGTGAAGTAGCCGCCTGGCCGCCCCGCTTCTCCACACCGGCTCTACAGGCCCTTCACCGCGCCTGCAGCCCGCGGCGGTGAGCTGTACCCAGGTCGAAGGGAGGCCGTCGATGACCGTGATGGACAAGGCCAGGAACACCGCCCAGGAGCTGGCGGGCAGGCTCAAGAAGCTGACCGGCCGCGCCACCGGGGACCGCGGGCTGGCCGCCGAAGGCCGGGCCGACGAGGCCGGTGGCCACCTCAAGCAGGCCGGTGAGCACGCGAAGGACGCGTTCAAGCCCTGATCGGGAGCCCTGATCAGGGACACCGAGCAGCGGCCCGATCGGGCCGCTCCCAAGCGGATCGCCGGCGCCGTCAGTGACGGGACGGTGCTGGCGATCCCTGGCCTGCCTGGCCGCGCCGGTAGGGCGGGTCAGCTCGCCAGCGGCAGGCGGGTCAGGGCGGCCGCGAGTTCCCGGGCCTGGCCGAGCGCGGCGAACGCGTACTCCCACAGGCCCGCGTCCCCCGCCGCCGGGGTCCCGGAGCCGCTGGTCAGCGCGGCGGCCGCGGTCAGCTCCGGCTCCAGCTCGGCCAGCCGGCCTGGTGTCGCGGCCGCGTCGGTGGCCACCGCGGCCATCACGTCGCGGACCGAGCCGGCCAGCCGCAACGGCAGCGCCAGCGGCAGGCCGGGCCGTTCATGAGCCACCCGCCGCCACACGGTGGCGATCTCGGTGAGGCTCCCGTGCACCCGGGCCAGCGCCTGAATCAGCGGCTGAGTTTCGTCGCTCACCTGCGTTCCCTTCCGGTGCCGTCCCTCCCGGCGGCACCCTCATTACTTTACACCTAAGGTAATTAGGTATTTGAGTGCGCATGTCCCGAAGGACCTTGTTACCTAAGGTGCTTAAGTCATAGGGTGGTCCGCCTGGGATGCCCGCAAATGACCCGGTGTAAGGGGAGCGCGCACCATGGCCCGGTTCGGCGACCTGGAGGCCGCGATCATGGACGTGGTGTGGGCGGTCACGGCCCCGGTCCGGGTCCGCGCGGTCTCCGACCGGCTCAACCAGGACCGGCCGCTGGCCTTCAACACCGTGCAGACGGTGATGGAGAACCTGTACCGCAAGGGCTGGCTGTCCCGGCGCAAGAACGGGCGGGCCTACTGGTACCACGCCGCCCGGTCCCGCGACGACTACGTGGGCCAGCTGCTCAGCGAGGCCCTGTCGGTCACTCCGGACCCCACCGCCACCCTGTGCCGGCTGGTCGGCGGCATGGGCCCGGCCGAAATCGCCTCGCTGCGGGCCGCCCTGGATGCGGCCACCGCCGGCAACCCGGCCGCCAGCGAGGGCCCACCCGGCTGACCCTCCCAGCACGTGCTCTGACCCGGTCTGGCCGGAGTCCTGCTGGCGCGAGACGATGATCACATCCGCCCAGCGAGGAGACCTGAGCACCCGATGACCTCGGACCACCAAGCACCGTCCCGGCCCGTGCCGCCCTACGACCCCGAACTGGCCGCCGCCCTGGCGACCTGGCCCGAGCCCCCGGTCAGCATCACCCCGGCGCTGATCCCGGTCCGGCGGGCCCAGCCCACGATCCCGCCCGCGGAGATCATCGGGGACCTTCCGGTCGTCTGGTCCGACCGGACCATCCCCGGGCCGCCCGGCGCACCCGACCTCACGGTCACGATCCTGGAGCGGCCGGACCGGCGTCCCGGCGGTCCCGCGGTCTACTACATCCACGGCGGCGGGATGATCTTCCCCGACCGGTGGGCGGGCATCCCCAGGGTCCTGGACTGGATCACCGACCTGGACGCGGTCATGGTCAGCGTGGAGTACCGGGTGGCGCCCGAGCACCCGTACCCGGCCCCGCTCGACGACTGCTACGCGGGCCTGCTCTGGACCGCGGCCCAGGCCGCCGGGCTGGGCTACGACCCGGCCCGGCTGGCCATCGCCGGGGCCAGCGCGGGCGGCGGCCTGACCGCCGGGGTGACCCTGCGGGCCCGCGACGAGAACGGCCCGGCCCTGGCCGCCCAGCTGCTCATCTATCCCATGCTCGACGACCGCAACGAGACCACCTCCAGCTACCAGTTCGACGGCTTCGGGCCCTGGGACCGGACCAGCAACGACACCGGGTGGGACGCCTACCTGGGCGACCGCCGCCGCACGGCCGGCGTGCCGGTCTACGCCGCCCCGGCCCGGGCCACCGACCTGTCCGGCCTGCCGCCCACCTTCATCGACGTCGGCAGCGCGGAGGTGTTCCGCGACGAGGACGTGGCCTACGCCAGCCAGCTCTGGGCCGACGGCGGCGACTGCGAACTGCACGTCTGGCCCGGCGGCTACCACGGCTTCGACCTGTCCGCGCCCGGCACCGCCCTGGCCGAGGCCATGATCGGGACCCGCAACGCCTGGCTCCGCCGGACCCTGGCCGTCCCCGCCTCCTGAGCCGCCTCCTGAGCCCGCCGGCCGGGGCCCGGGCAGCCCTCGGCCGCGGCCAAAATCCGGTCGCGCCCGGAGCGCCGCCTGGGTTCAATGGACGGTGTGACAGCTGATCCCGATGACGGGTCCGCGCAGGAGCCGCGCGAGTTCGCCAAGGCCTTCCGCCGGTTCCTGGACTGGGTGCACTCCACGCCCGACTGGGGCGCGCCCGAGAACGAGGTGTCGCGGCTGGTCAGCGACCACCTGGGCGCCGAGGGACAGCGCTACTCGGTGGTCACCCGCGAGCTGCCCCGGTACGAGCACGTGAACCTGCAGACCGCCCTGGACGCCTGGTCGGCCGGGCCGGGCCGGACCGTGGACGTCCAGGGCATCGCCATGCCGCCGCACTACGGCGACGTGTCCCTGCAGCAGATGATCGCGGGGGAAGCGCTGCCGCCGCTGCGGCTGACCGCACCCGCCCTGGCCGACCTGCCCAACGGCCCGGCGTCGACACTGGGCTGCCTGCGGCTGGCCGTGCTGCTGGTCACCGACGACCAGGGCCGGTACGTGGTCATGATCCAGGGGCCGAGCGAGCACCGCCTGGACCTGCTGGTCGAGGTGGCGGGCCTGCCGGTCGACCGGGCCCAGGCCCTGCTGGCCGGCCTGGACCGGCTGCGGTCCGAGCTCAACGTCTACCGGGGGCACCTGCTCGACGCCGGCGTCGATGCCCGCGGCGCGGTCGTGCTCAGCTTCGCCACCCCGCCCGGGCTCGGCCGCGACGACGTGGTTCTGCCCGACCCGGTCCTGACCCGGATCGAACGCCACGCCCTCGCCGTCGCCACCCACCGCGACGCCCTGCTGGCCGCGGGCCAGCACCTCAAGCGCGGCCTGCTCCTGTACGGCCCGCCGGGCACCGGCAAGACCCACACCGTCCGCTACCTGCTGGGCCAGATGGACGGCTACACCCGGCTGGTGCTGACCGGCCGCACCCTGTACGCGGTGGGCGGGGTCACCGACCTGGCCCGTAGCCTGCTGCCGGCCGTGATCGTGCTGGAGGACGTGGACCTGGTGGCCGAGGAACGGTCGATGGGCCCGGCCTCCAGCCCGGTGCTGTTCGACCTGCTCGACGCCATGGACGGCGCCGCGCCCGACGCCGACTTGCTCTTCCTGCTCACCACCAACCGGGCCGACCTGCTGGAACCGGCCCTGGCCGCCCGGCCGGGCCGGGTCGACGTGGCGGTCGAGATCGAGCTGCCGGACGCGTCGGCCCGCGAGCGGTTGCTGGCCCTGTACGGCCGGGGCGTGCCGCTGGCCCTGACCGAGGACGACGTGACCGAGGCGGTGGAGCGGGCCGACGGCACCACGGCCTCGTTCCTGAAGGAACTGATCCGGCGCAGCGTGCTGGAGGCCCTGCACGACGACCCCGGCCTGTCCGCCGTGACCGGCGCCCACGTGTCCCGCGCCCTCGACGACCTGCTCGACACCAGCCAGAAGGTCAGCCGCACCCTGCTCGGGGTCGGGGTCGACCCGGCCACCCTGCCCGCGGGCGGCCTGGCCGAGGGACCGGGCCCGCGCATCTACGCCCGCCGCGGCGGCTTCCGCTCGTACCTAGGCCGGGAGCCCGGCTGACCCTGGTCCGCCCGGCCGAGCCGGTTGAGCCGGGGAGCTGGGAAGGCTTTTCCGCACCCGCTGCGGAAAAGCCTTCCCACCCTGCCGAGACCACGACCTGCGGAGGCCGCCGGGGGCCGCTAGGTCCGGGTTCGTTTACGTTTCTTCTTCCGGGGCATTCGGGGCGGCATGAGCATCTCGGCGGCGCGCGACACGGGCCGGTCCAAGGGACATCAGGCCGCCCGCAGCCCGGTGCTGCGGTGGCTGGCCCGGGCCGGGCTGGTCGCTCGCGGCGTGCTGTATCTGATCATCGGCTGGATCGCCATCCAGGTCGCCTTCGGCTCGTCCGGGCGGCAGGCCGACCAGACCGGGGCCCTGCACCTGCTGGGCCGCAACCCGGCCGGCGAAGTGGCCCTGTGGCTGCTGGTCGTCGGGTTCGCCGGGATGTGCCTGTGGCGGCTGGCCGAGGTGATCTTCGGCGCGGCCGAGACCGACGGCGGCAAGGCCAGCGTCCGCCTGGCCTCGCTGGGCCGCGTGCTGATCTACGGCTTCATCACCTACGGGGTGCTCAAGTACGCCCTCGGCGTCGGCGGGCCGAAGTCCAGTGACCAGCAGTCCGTGGACCTGACCGCCAAGGCCATGAGCTACCCCGGTGGCCGGGTCGCCGTGATCGTCGCCGGCGTGGCCCTGGCCGGCGGTGGCCTGGCCCTGGCCTGGTCGTTCGCCCGCGCCAAGTTCCTGAAGAAGCTGAACACCGGCGAGATGAGCGCCCGCACCGAAAAGGTGGTGACCTGGCTGGGCCGGATCGGCGGCGTGGCCCGTGGCGTGGTGTTCGTCACCGCCGGGGTGTTCCTGATCATCGCGGCCGTCAACTACCAGCCGCAGCAGGCCAAGGGGGTCGACTCGGCCCTGCGGGCGCTGGCCCGGGCCCCGCTCGGCCCGTGGTTGCTGCTGGTCGTGGCCATCGGCCTGATCTTGTTCGGCGCCTTCTCCTGCTGCGAGGCCCGCTGGCGCAAGGTCCAGCCCGGGCGCTCCTCACCCTCGCGCTGATGCTCAGAGCTTCCCTCCAGGCCCTTTTCCTGCGGCCAGAGTTAGGTTAGCCTAACCATAGCTTCAGCCGCCGGGCCGTCACGGCCGGGCGGGGCCGCCATGGGAAGGGACCCGGTACCAGCGTGTTCGCGTGCATCTGCTGCGCCGTGAGCGTCGACGAGGTCAACGCGGCCATTGACGCCGGAGCGGAGACCGTGGACGCGGTCTCGGACGCGACCGACGCCGGCACCGGCTGCGGGACCTGCCACGACCGCATCGAGGGCCTGATCGGGGAGCGCGCCGCCTGCCCGCTGGCCGCCCTCCGCGTGGCCTGACCGGCGCGACCAGGCCCGGAGCCGTGTGTCATTGCCTCGCTGAGATCGGCTTAATTCACTAGGGTGGGCGAATGCGCGGCGACAAGCAGGTCATCGAGTTCCTGAACGAGCAGCTCAGCGCGGAACTCACGGCCATCAACCAGTACTTCCTGCACGCCAAGATGCAGGAGAACTTCGGCTGGGTGAAGCTGGCCCAGCACACCAAGGCGGAGTCCATCGACGAGATGCGGCACGCCGAGATCCTCACCGAGCGGATCCTGTTCCTGGACGGCCTGCCCAACTACCAGCGCCTGTTCCCGCTGCGTATCGGCCAGAACATCACCCAGATGCTGGAGTCCGACATGGCCGTCGAAGTCGAGGCGGTCGACCGGCTCCGCCGCGGCAGTGAGTACATGCGCAGCGTCTCCGACATCACCAGCGCCAAGCTCTTCGAGGACATCCTGGCCGACGAAGAGGGGCACATCGACTACCTGGAGACCCAGATCAAGCTGGTCGAGACGCTCGGCGAGCAGCTCTACCTGGCGGAGCTTGCCTCGGGGGCATAGCCCCCCAGACCCCCGACGCGGGCTTCGCCCGCGTTGCCCAGAGGGCCCCCCGAACCCGTCTGGGTCAGCTCTCGAACGCCGGCTCGGGCCCGGTCAGGAAACTGATCATCGCGGTCTCGAACTCGGGTGTCCCGACCGCGGTCAGGTGGTCGCCCGGCACCATCACGTAACGGCCGTGGGGGAGGGCTTCGGCCAGCGCCCGGGCCGTGTCGTTGTGCCCGTCGCCCGCGCCGGTCAGCACCAGGGTCGGCACGTCGATGGTGGCCAGGACCTCCGGCGGCGTGCCGACGAAGGTGTCGAGGATCCGGACCAGCGCCGCCGGATCGCCACCACTGGACGTGATCCAGTTCTCCATGGCCTGCTCCGGTGACCCCGGATCGAACGTGCCGAAGCTGGTCAGGATGCGCCGGAGCCGCCCGCCGCGGCCTTCGGTGTGCACCACGGCTTCGAAGCCCTGCCCGCCGATCACGGCCCGGCCGGGCTTGGCCCCGCGGGCCAGCAGCCGGGCCACGGTCCGGCCCCCCAGCGAGTATCCGGCCAGGTCAAAGTCGGTTACTCCCAGCTCGTCGATGAGCGCGAGCCCGTCGTCGGCCAGCACATCGGGGGGATAGGCGGCGGCCTCGTGCGGCCGGGCGCTGTCCCCGTGGCCGCGCAGGTCCGGCATGACCACCCGGTAGCCGCGGTCGGCCAGCCGGTCCGCGATTCCGTTGCCGATCCAGCTGGCCTGCGCGGTGCCGGTGAACCCGTGGATCAGGATCAGCGTCCGCCCCTGCCCGGTCTCCCGGTAGGCCAGCTCGATCCCGTCCCGCCCCTGGAAATGCCGCACGTCCTCAGCCACAACGGCACTCTATGCCGGGGGTCGCCTCGCCCTGACCGGGGCCCCGGCCGCCCGGCCCTGTCCGTCGTCGTCGGCCGCGAAGGCGCGGCACCGCCGGTCAGTAGCGCAGGCTGGCCTGAACGGCGTAGTGGTCGGAGGGCTGGACCGAGCCGACCGGCTCCGTGCCCAGCAGCGCGGCCTGCCGCGGATGCCCGGCGCCGCCCGGCCGCGGGGCGGCCGCGAAGATGTAGTCGATCCGCCGGTCCGGCCACAGCAACTGGGTCGCCCAGTGGTTGGTGTTGGACCAGGTGGAGCCCGGGCCCGTGCCCGCCACCTCCCAGGCGTCGTAGAACGAAAGCCCTGGCGCGGGCGCCGCGGTCCGCCCGGTGACCATGCGGACCTCGTCGCTGTCCGGGCCGGCGTTGAAGTCCCCGGCCACGACCAGCGGTACCTGCGGGTCCTGGTGCCGGTGAACGTGGGTGAGCAGGCTGCGGACGGCGTCCTGCCGGGCCTGGCTCTGGTCGAACCACCAGGCGTCCATGACCAGCCCGTAGACCTGGATCGGGCCGCGGGGCCCGGCCACCTCGGCGTACTGGCCCCGCGCCTCGCCGAAGGTCAGCCCGGCCCGCGCCCGGATCGGCCAGCGCGACAGGATGCCCACCCCGGACCGGGCGGCCGCGTCCTCCTCGGCGGTGATGCCGCTGAAGGCGTGGTGCGGAAGCCCCAGCGGACCGGCCAGCCGGGCGCACTGGCTGTCGTCCGGCTTGGCCCAAGACTCGCTGAGCACCACGATGTCCGGGCCCGCGTCGCGCAGGGTGGCGATGATCGCGGCCTCCCGCTCCGCCCACGGCCCGTACCGCCCCCACACGTTCCAGGTCACGACCTGCACGGTGGTCTCGATGAGCGGCCCGTACGACCGCGGCGGGATGTCCTCCCGCATGGCACCCCCTCAGCTTGGGTCTCACCACGCCTACCCCGTTCCCGCCCGCGAATCCCCGCGCCCAGAACAAGATCAGCTTTCATTCCCCTATCGAAGGTCTCGTCCCCCCGTCCGGCCCACGGCCGGCGTCCCCACCGGGGCACGATGTCCCGCCGGGTCGGCCTGCTGGCCCGGCGCTGCGGGCATGGGAGCCACGCTACTCGCCCGCCCGGCCCAGCCATTCGGCGTTATTGGCCGGCTAAAGACCGTCGGCATTTCGGTCGGCTATCGGCGTCGGGGCCGGCCCGGTCCGGTACCGCTATCACGCTGCGTTAAAACCAGTGGTCAGGCCCCTTTTATTGGTCGAAATTATCGGGGCTTGCCCCGGTTTGCCCCCCGGGCCGGGCCCTGGGAAAACGCGGTTCACGACGAAGTTCAGCGGGTTTCGGTGACATTCTGTGACCCCGTTTCCGGGCCGGCCGCGCGGAGCCCCGGGTTCTTTTGTTCAGACACCGGTAAATAACCCGGTCAGCGCGCTGGGGCCGTTATCGCTACCTTCGATATAAATCGTTTGTTCTTGCGGCCGAATGGCGTGTCCGGTATGGTCCTCAAGGTGCTTATCGCCCTGGTTAGCCAGCGGTCCCGCATTCGCTGCCGCTAATACCTGCTGTTCGCTGCGCCAATGGCAGGCCTGACGCACGTGTATTTCCTGCCTGCGTGATCGCGGCCCGCACCAGTACCGCGATCTGGCCGTCCCTGCCCGCACCGCCCGCGAGGACCAGCACCGATGTCTGTACCCGCCGTGGCCGACCCGCCACGCGTCGACCGCACCGCCGCCCGGCACGCCGCGCTCGTGCTGCTGGCCGCCTTGGTGGCCACCGGAGCCGGGGCCTGGTGGGCGGTGCTGGCCGTCCCGGACCCGGGCCGCCCCCGGGCCGAATGGGTGGCCGGCGCGGCCGCGGCCGCGCTCGCCCTGGCCCTGGCCGGCCTGGCCTACTACGCCGAGACCGCCCACCGCACCCGCGGCCTGATCGGCGCGGCCGGGGCCGGCGCCGACCGGCTCCGCCGCGAACTGGCCGAGGTCGCCGAGGTGGCCGTGCCCGCCCTGGCCGTGCGGCTGGCCGAGGGTGGTCCCGCCGACGCGGCCATGGCCGGGCTGCCCCAGCCCGCCAGCCCGGCCGTCCGCTCCCTGCTCGACCAGGTGGTCTACGAGGTCAGCGCGGCCGAGCAGCGGGCCGCCGACGCCAGGGCCGCCCGGGCCAGCCTGGAGACCGCGATCGCCCAGCTGTCCGGCCAGACCCTGCCCGCGGTCCTGGCCCAGCTGCACCGCGGGGTATCGGCCGGCGACGCCCTGGCCGCGGTCCCGGGCCCGGCCGAGGCCTCCGTCCGCGGCCTGCTCACCGGGGTGGCCGAAGAGGTCGCGGCCGCCGAACGGCGCGGGGCCGCGGCCATGGCCGCCTGCGCCAGCGCGGCGGCCCGGATCCAGGCCCAGACCACGCGCATGCTGGCCGAGCTGCGGGAGCTGGAGAACCGGCACAGCGACGGCCCGGTGTTCGCCGACCTGATGGAACTGGATCACCGGGTCTCCCAGCTGGGCCGGCTGTCGGACAGCGTCGCGCTGCTGGCCGGGGGCCGCTCCGGCCGCCGCTGGACCAAGCCGATCCCGATGGAGTCCATCCTGCGCGGGGCCATGGGCCGCATCGACGCCTACCAGCGCATCCGGGTGCACTCGGTCAGCTCGGCGGCGGTGGCCGGCTACGCGGCCGAGGGCGTGATGCACGCGCTGGCCGAGCTCATGGACAACGCGGCCGCCTTCTCCGCGCACGGCTCCGAGGTCCACGTGTACGTCGAGGACGAGGACGTGGGCGCGGTGGTCACGATCGAGGACAGCGGCCTGGGCATGCGCAAACGCGAACGCCAGCGGGCCGAGGGCCTGGTCTCGCAGTCGTTCGACCTGGCCACGCTGCCCGGCACCCGGATGGGCCTGGCCGTGGTCGGCCGCCTGGGCCGCCGCTACGGCCTGGCCGTGAACTTCCGGCCGTCGTCGCGCGGCGGCAGCGGGGTGGTGGTCATGGTCCCGCGCCAGCTGATCGCCCAGCCCCGGGTGGACCGCGGCCCGGCCGCGACCCCGGCCGCCGGGCCGGAACCCGAGCCGGTCCTGGCCCCGGCCGCTGACCCGCCCAGCCTGGCGGCGGATCCGGCGGGCCCGGCCGATCCGGCGGGCCCGGCCGCTCCTGGCGACGACCCCGACCGGCTGGACCTGCCCAAACGGCCCCGCGGGGTCACCCTGGCCGCCGCCTCCCGGGCCCAGGCGCCACCCCCGTCCGGCTCCCCGGCCCCCGCTCCGGCCGGCCGATCGGCGCGCTTCGCGGCGTTCCGGCAGGCGGGGGAGCGGAACCGGAGCGGCCCCACGCCTCCGCCCCCGGCCGCCCCCGAATCGCAGTGAGGACCCGATGACCAGCGCAGATTCGATTTCCATGAACGACCGCGATGTGGAGTGGCTGCTGGAGGGCCTGCGCGACAAGACCCCGGCCGTCCGGCACGTGCTGGTTCTGTCCAAGGACGGCCTGCGGCTGTCGTTCACCTCCGGGCTCACCGTGGACCAGGCCGACCACCTGGCCGCGATCGCGTCCGGCATCCAGAGCCTGGCCATCAGCGCGTCGGCCGAGTTCGGGCCGGCCGGGGTCGGGGCCGGCCAGTCCATGGTGGAGTTTCCCGGCGGCCTGCTGCTGATCGTCCCGGCCGGGGAGGGCGCCCACCTGACCGTGATCGCCGACGACGAAGCCGACGTCGGGCTGGTCGGCCACTCCATGAACGAGCTGGTGGAGCAGATCGGCGGCTACCTCACCGCGGCACCGCGGCATCGGCGGCCGAACCCGGCGCCATGAGCCCGCGCTCGGTCGACCAGGAGAACCCGGACCGCCTCTACACCGTGACCGGGGGCCGGACCCTGGGCGACGACGACCCCTTCGACCTGGTCTCGCTGATCGTGACCGAGCGGGACCCGCTGCCGGGCATGCAGTCCGAGCACGCGCGGATCCTGGGCCAGTGCCGGAACCCGATGGCGGTGGTGGAAGTCTCGGCCCTGCTCGGCCTGCCCGTCAGCGTGGTCAAGGTGCTGCTCCGCGACCTGCTCGACCAGGGCAGCATCACCGTCCGGCGGTCGCCGGCGCCGCCGGCCCGGGCCCAGCTGCCCGACCACGACATGCTGAAGCAGGTGCTCGTTGGGCTCCAGAAGCTCTGAGGTGGCCGCCGGGCCGGGCCGCTACCGCCCGCTGCAACGGACGGCCAGCCACGGGCTCAAGATCGTCGTGGTCGGCGGGTTCGGCGTGGGCAAGACCACCATGGTCGGCGCGGTCAGCGAGATCCACCCGCTGAGCACCGAAGAGGTCATGACCGAAGCCAGCGTCGGGGTCGACGACGGCAGCCGGGTGCTGGACAAGAACACCACCACGGTCGCGTTCGACTTCGGCCGCATCACCCTGGACCAGCACCGGGTCCTGTACCTGTTCGGCGCGCCGGGCCAGGAACGGTTCTGGTACCTGTGGGACCAGCTGTTCGCGGGCAGCCTGGGCGCGGTCGTGCTGGTCGACACCAGGCGGCTGGCTGACTCCTGGTACGCCATCGACCGGCTCGAGTACCACCAGATGCCGTTCGTGGTCGCGGTCAACCGCTTCGACCCACCGCCGCCCGGGCTGGACCAGGTCCGGGATGCGCTGTCGCTCCCCGCCGAGGTGCCGCTCATCGACTGCGACGCCCGGCAGCGGGGCTCGGCCAAGTCCGTGCTGATCACCCTGGTCCAGTACCTGACCCAGCTGTCCGAGGAGACCGTCCGGTGACCGACATCGCACTGCCGCCCGAGCCCGTCCGTTTCTACGGCACCGCGCTGGCCGGGGACCGGGCCGAGCTGTACCGGTCCCTGCGGTCCCGGTTCGGCGGCGTGGCCCCGATCCTGCTCGACGGCGACGTGCCCGCCTGGTACGTGCTCGGCTACCGCGAACTGCACCTGGTCACCAGCAACCCGCAGACGTTCGCCCGGGACGTGCGGCGCTGGAACCAGTGGGACCACGTCCCGCCCGACTGGCCGCTGATGCCGTTCGTGGGCTGGACCCCGTCGGTGATGTTCGCCGAGGGTGGCGAGCACCAGCGCCGGGCCGGGGCCATCGGGGACGCGCTGGACGCCGTGGACCGCACCGTGCTCCGGTCCGTCTGCGAGCAGGTCTGCGACGGGCTGATCGACCAGTTCGCCGCCAGCGGCCAGGCCGACCTGATCGCCGGCTACGCCCAGCAGATCCCGATGCGGGTGGTGGCCGCGCTGTTCGGCATCCCCGGCACCGAAACCGCCGAGCTGGTCCGGGACATCGCCGACTCGCTAGACGTGGCCGAGAAGGCCAACGCCGCCCACGCCAGGAACTTCGCCCGGGTCCAGGACCTGGTCCAGGCCAAGCGGGCCCAGCCCGGGCCGGACGTGCCGTCCCGGCTGATCGCGCACCCGGCCGGGCTGACCGACGACGAGATCGTCATCGACCTGCTGGTGGTCATGGCCGCGGCCCAGCAGCCCACGGCCAACTGGATCGGCAACACGCTGCGGCTGATGCTGATCGACGACCAGTTCTCGCTCACCCTGCAGGGCGGCCGCAGCAGCGCCGACCAGGCCCTGAACGAAGTGCTGTGGAAGGACACCCCGACCCAGAACTTCGTCGGCCGGTTCGCGGTGCAGGACTGCGAGCTGGGCGGTCAGCGCATCCGCCGCGGCGACCTGCTGGTCCTCGGCCTGGCCGCGGCCAACATCGACCCGCAGGTGCACCCGCGCTCGTTCGCGGACTCGGGCCGTAACCGGGCCCACATGTCGTTCGGGCACGGCGAGCACGGCTGCCCGTTCCCGGCCCCGGAACTGGCCGAGGTCATGGCCCGGACCGCGGTCGAGGTGCTGCTCGACCGGGTCCCCGACGTGGAGCTGGGGGTCCCGGCCGCGTCGCTGGAGTGGCGCCCGTCGCTGTGGATGCGCGGCCTGTTCACCCTGCCGGTCACGTTCAGCCCGGCCGTGCTGGCCTGACCGGGCTGAACGTGACCGGGCCCGGCCTGACCGGGCCCGGTCTAGCGGGGGGTGGGGGTGAACACCACCGGGAGGGCGGCCGGGCCGCGGGTGAACACGCCCTGCTCGGCGGGCCGGAACGAGGGGTCCAGCCGCACGTCGGGCATGGCGTCCAGCAGCCGATCCAGGCCCACGTCGACCTCGGTCCGGGCCAGCAGGGCACCCACGCAGAAGTGCCGCCCCAGCGCGAAGGCCAGGTGGTTGGCGGCGGCCGAGAACGCGTTCGGGGTGTCCAGGTCGGTGCGGAAGATGTCGAACCGGTCGGCGTCCGCGTACCGGCTGCCGTCCCGGTTGGCCGCGCCGATCAGGCAGGTGACCGTGCTGCCGGCCGGGATGGTCCCGCCCGACAGCGTGACGTCGGCGGCGGGCTGGCGCATGATCATGTGCACCGGCGGGCTGTAGCGCAGGGTCTCGGCCAGGGCCGGCCCGATCAGGCTCCGATCGGCCCGGACCGCGGTGAGCTGGTCGGGGTGCTGGAGCAGGTTGGCGAACACGCTGGCGATGGCCTTGTCGGTGGTCTCCCCGCCCGCGGCCAGCAGCAGGCTGCAGAAGGCCTTGATGTCCTCGTCGCTCATCCGGACCCCGTCGATCTCGGCCTGGCCGAGGCGGGACAGCAGGTCGTCGCCGGGGTGTGCCCGCCGGTCCTGGATGATCGGGATCATGTAGGCCGCGAACTCGCGCTGGGTCCGCAGCCCGTCCGCGGTGACCTCGGGATCCTGGCTGAGGTTGCCCAGGAACGCGATGATCGAGGTGTACCAGCGGTGGAATCGTTCGTGCTCGGCCCGGTCCAGGCCGAGCATGTCCACGATGACGTTGACCGGGAAGTGGGTGGCGAAGTCCGCGACCAGGTCGGCCCGGCCGGCGGCGCGGAACCCGTCGATGAGCTCGGCCGCGTTGCGCTCGATGACCGGCAGGAATTTCTCCTGCAGTTCGCTGCCGCGGAATGCTGGCGCGACCAGGGCCCGGCGCAGAGAATGCTCCCGCCCGCTGAGCTGGAGAATGGTCTTGCCGTGCACCGGTTCCAGTTGCCAGTCGTAGTTGGCGGTGGTGAACACCTGGTCCCGGAAGGCGCGCGACACGTCTTCGTAGCGGGAGATGATGTAGCTCTGCATCGCCTCGTGCCAGATCAGCGGGAACTCGTCGCGCATGATCTGGTAAGCGGAATAGGGATCAGCTGAGAATTCACCCGAGAGAATGTCCGGCGCTTCCCGAGTCGTGTCCACGGGGCTCCTTTGACGGTGGTCCGGTGCTGGCCCACTCGTCACCCTAGGAAAGAAGTTTGCCCCGGTCCAGCAATAGCTGTCCCCGAAATTGTGCTAAGTCCGCGACCTGCGTATTCACGGAGGTGACGGTATTCACAAAGCGCCGCGCCGCCGCGGCAATTTCGGATACGAAAGCCAGCGGCGGCGCGAGCGGCAGGACGGCCCGGCGGCCGGTTAACCTGACCCGGCCGTGACGGCGCTCGGTCTCGCGGATGTGGTCGTCCAGCGCGGCCGGGTCCTTGGCGCTGCAGTAGCTGTTGTCCGGCGCGTCCGCGTAGACCGGGAACGCCACGTACTCCCGGCTGTATGAGCCGTACATGATCACCCAGTCGGGGTTGTCTTCCTCGAGCCGCTCGGCCAGCTGAACCGCCTGGCCCGTGCCCAGAACCTCTTCTGTTATCACGTGCCCCTCCTGAACACATCGCCTCTGAAGTGATCAGCGACCAAATATCCTGCGGCGTCACCCTCGGGTCAAACCGGCGCGCGCGGCGTACCCTGAGATCACGCAGAGTGCGGGCACAATGCCGGAGGCTGCGATGAAGCGGGACCGGGTGGTCTGGAGTTCTTCCGCCGAGCGGGTGGTCTACGCCCCGGTGCCCCGGCGCCCCGGCCGCTTCCGGCGGGCGGCGCGGACCGGGTTCCTGCTGGCGGCGATTGGCTTGCTGCGGGCGATCCGCAACCCGCGCTGGCGGTTTGCGCTGCTCGGCGCCACCCTCATCATCCCCGGTGTGCTGGTGCGCAGTTATTTCCCGGTCAACCTCATCCTGCTGCCCGGGCTGATGCTCCTCTTCTACGCCCCGTTCCTGCCCGGCGAGACCATCCAGGACCGCAAGACCCACAGAAGGCTGCGCCGCGAACTGGCCGCCTACTCCACCCCGGCCCAGCGCCGCGACCTCGAGGCGCTCCTCGAGCAGTACTCCGCCCGCGAGACCGTCGAACTGCGGGCCATCCTGGCCCGGCAGGACCTGACCGACATCAGGTCCCGCATCCCCGGCCTCGGTCCCTGGTAATCGGGCGTCCC
>DASXMW010000049.1:0-2464 GCA_036495425.1 Streptosporangiaceae bacterium
CGCCGTCGGCGGCCCGGCCTTCGGTCACCCCGTCGGTATAGAGCAGCAGCCGGTCGCCGGGCTCCAGCTTCTCGGTGCACTCCACGGCTGAGGCCTCGACGTCGTACACCCCCTGGAGCTGGCGGTTCATCACGCCGACCAGGCCCAGCGGCGGCTGGGGACGGCGGTCAAGTTCGATGACCATCCGGTTCCCGCGGATGAGCAGCGGCGCCGGGTTACCGCAGGGAATCCAGCGAAGCAGCCCGGTAACCAGGTCAAGGTCGCACAGTAGGGCGGCGACGAACCTGCTATCGCCGAACTGGCTGGCGATGGCGTGGTCGGCCCGGGCCATGATGCTGGCCAGCGACCCGCCGGCCCGCCGGGAACTGCGGCACGAGGCCAGGGCCACGCTGGCCAGCAGGCCCGCGGCCAGGTCATGACCGAGCGCGTCGAAGATCGATACGTGCAGGTGATCGCCGAGCAGTGCGTAGTCGAAGGCGTCCCCGCCGGCCTCGTAGGCCGGCTCCAGCGTCGCGCACACCTGAACCCCGGTGGTCGCGAACGTCCGCGGGGGCAGGAAGGCCCAGACCAGTTCGGCCTGCAGGGCCATCTCCGTGCTGCGCTGAACCTGGGCGTAGGTGTCGTTGTAGCTGCTCTTGCTGGCGATCAGCACCCCGGCGAGCGAGGCGAGCGTGCGGTATCTGGTCAGCATGGCCTCGCTGAGGTCGGTGACGGCCAGGCCGAGCACGCCCAGCCGTTCGGTACCGTCCACCAGCGGGATCCACAGCTGGTGGAGATCTCCGACCCGGCCGGACTGGACGGTGATCGCCTGGTAGGCGCGCCCGGCCAGGGTGGAGTCGATGGACAGTACGTCCGGGGCACGGCCGCCCGCGGGGACCAGCGGCGTCAGGTGCCGCTGCTGCAGGTCGGCCAGGTAGACCTGCACGGCGGACACGCCGAGCGGCCGGGCCGCCTGGGTCAGCGCCCCGGCCACGTCGGCCGGCTGCATCAGGTGAGACCGGCCGAGCAGTTCGGCCGTCACCCGCCCGGCGACCGCATCCAGGTCAGGCGCTGCGCTGGGTTCGTGCATGCTTCCCCCCTTGGTCCAAGGCCCGCGTCAGCCAGAGTGGTCGCTGCAGCAGCTCCGTTCTCTTCGCGCCGGCACGAAGTGGCCGACCGTCTGCCCGCTTGCACTGCCGGGCAAACCCGCCCTGCGGCCGCGGGACGCGGCCAGTTTCCGCCGAAATCAGTGCTTACCCGGCGCATAATGCGGTGGCTTGGGGGTAAGGCGGCGGGACCGTGAGCGCGACGCGCCTATCCGCATTGGAGCAAGGTGAATTCCATCGCCATCTCTGCCGGGACCACGCCGTGACCGGGCAGCCGCGATCCGTCATTGGTTATGGTTGTTCCTGATGTCTGAAAACAGGAAGCCGAGCCACGACTTCGTGGTAGTGGCTAGCCGCCTGCCGGTAGACCGGATCGAGGACGCCGACGGTGGTACCACGTGGCGGACCAGCCCGGGCGGCCTGGTCACCGCGCTCGAGCCGGTGATGCGCGAGGCCGGCGGCGTATGGATCGGCTGGTCGGGCGATGCCGGGCCGGCCCCGGGGACGTTTGAAGCGGACGGTCTGCAGCTGGTCGGGCTGGGCCTGTCCGAGGCCGAGGTCAGGCACTTCTACGAGGGGTTCTGCAACGCTACTCTGTGGCCGCTCTACCACGACGTCATAGCGCCGCCCCAGTTCCACCGCCGGTGGTGGGAGGCGTACGTGACGGTCAACCGGCGCTTCGCGCAGGCCGCGGCCGAACAGGCGGGGCCGGGGGCGACCGTGTGGGTGCACGACTACCAGCTCCAGCTGGTGCCGCGGATGCTGCGTGAGCGGCGTGACGACGTGCGGATCGGGTTCTTCAACCACATCCCGTTCCCCGGCTACGAGATCTTCGCCCAGCTTCCGTGGCGGCGGCAGGTGGTGGAGGGCCTGCTCGGCGCCGACCTGCTGGGGTTCCAGCGGCGGGCCGACGCCACTAACGTCCTGCGGGCCTGCCGCCGGGCCGTCGGCCTGAACACGAAGGGGTCGACCATGCGGGTCGCCGAGCCGGGAGGCTCGCGCGAGATCCACGCGGCCGCGTTCCCGATCTCGATCGACGCGAAGGGCCTGGCCGAGATCGCCCGGCGAGATGACGTCAGGAAACGGTCCGCGCAGATCCGGGAGGCGCTGGGCGAGCCGGGCCTGGTGCTGCTGGGCGTCGACCGATTGGACTACACCAAGGGCATCCTGCACCGGCTGCAGGCCTACGGTGAGCTGGTGGCCGCCGGGCGGCTCGGGCCGCGGCCGGTGCTGATCCAGGTGGCCAGCCCGAGCCGGGAACGGGTCGAGGCGTACCAGACGCTCCGGGACGAGGTCGAGGTGATGGTGGGCCGGATCAACGGCGAGCACGGGCAGGTGGGCTACTCCCCCGTGCACTACCTGCACCAGTCCTACCCGCG
>DASXMW010000050.1:0-2342 GCA_036495425.1 Streptosporangiaceae bacterium
GTGGGCAGGTCGGCCCCGCCCGACTCGACCAGGGTGATCACCGGCAGCCGGTTGAGCCGGGCGATCTCCAGCGCGCGCAGGTTCTTGCGCAGCGTGTACGGGTTCATCGACCCGCCCCGCACGGTCGGGTCGTGCGCGATCAGCACGCATTCGACCCCCGAGACCACGCCCACGGCGGTGACGATGCTGGCCCCGACCGAGAACTCGGTGCCCCAGCCCGCCAGCGCCGACAGCTCCAGCAGCGGCGAGTCCCGGTCGACCAGCAGCTCCAGGCGTTCCCGGGCCAGCAGCCGGCCGCGGTCGTGGTGCCGCTGGGAGTACTTGGGGCCGCCGCCGGCCCGGGCCAGCTCGAGCTGCTCGTTCAGGGCCGCGATGGCGGCCAGCTGGCCCTGCCGGTTGGTCTGGTAGGCGTCACTGGTGGTGTCCACCGCCGAGCGCAGGACCGGCACCAGACCTCCTCCGGGTTGCGTGACGCGGCCGGGTGGGCCGCATGGCGATGTTAACCGCCATTCACTTAGGGCGCCAGCAGGTGACTTAGGGCCTTTACCAGCCGCCTGGGGATCTCTACAGTGACCACTGTAGTGAACAGGCAGTCACTACCGGCCTCAGAGGGGACGTGAGCGGCATGGCGGCCGACTTCGACGTGGCCACGGCGGACCGGAACCGGTCCGGGCCCGATCTCGACGTGACCAGCCTGCACCACCGGCGGGCCACCCACCGCTGGGAACGCACCAGCGTCGGCGACCTGTTCGAGCGGATGACGTGGAGCTTCCCCGACCGCGAGGCCCTGGTCGGCCAGGCGGGCGCCTACGGGCACGAGGTGTTCCACCGGGTCACCTACGCCCGGGCCGACGAGTTCGCCAACCGGATCGCCAACGGCCTGCTGGCCCGGGGCCTGCGGCGCGGCGACGTGGTCATGATGTTCTGCGAGAACTCGATCGAGGGCTACCTGATCAAGATCGCGGCGGCCAAGGCCGGCCTGGTCTGCGCGCCGATCAACCCGATGATGGCCCCGGACATGGTGTCGGCCATGATCGCCCTGGTCGAGCCCAGGCTGGCCGTGGTCGACGCCGAGCTGTGGCCGGCCGCGCAGGCCCCGTTCGCGGCGGCCGGGCTGGAGGTGGCCATCACCGTCACCATCGGCGGCGACGCCGTGCCCGGGAGCCTGTCCGTCCAGGACTTCGCGGCGGCCCAGCCCGCCACCGAACCGGACGTGGAGATCCACGGCGACGACATCTGGGAGATCCTGTTCACCTCGGGCACCACCGCGCTGCCCAAGGCGGCGATGGTCTCCCACACCTGCAGCTACCTGGCCGCCTACGGGTTCGCGCTGTCGCTGACCCGGGGCCTGAAGCTGGAGTCCGACCTGCGGGTCGGCACGTTCCTGCCCATGCTGTACCACGTCGGTGACCAGCCGTTCAGCTACTCGGTGTTCCTGTCCGGCGGGACGATGATCATGGGCCGCAAGCCCGACCCGGGCCGGATCGCCGAGATGATCTCGGACGAGAAGGTGACCGCGCTCTGGGCCGGCTCCCCGGCCATGGTGGCGGCGGTCGACCGTGTGCTCACCGGCCGGCCGGAGCTGGACGCGCACAGCCTGACCGTCATCGTCTACGGCTGGGCCGCGCTGCCGCCCGCGGTGCTGGCCTCGATGAAGAAGCACTGCGGCGGCGACCTGGTGGTGTTCGAGATCTTCGGCCAGACCGAGTCGATCTCGTGCTACCGGTTCTGGCCCGACAAGTGGCCCGAGCTGTACGCCAGGACCGCGCCGCAGCACAACTACGTGGGGGTGCCCAGCCCGCTGCTGGCCTCGACCGTGCTCGACCCGGAGGGGCGTGACCTGGCCTCGTCGCCGGGGGTGCCGGGCGAGGCGGTGTACCGGTCCCCGGCGATGATGGCCGGGTACTACCGGGACGAAGCCGCGACCCGGGCGGCGTTCCGGTACGGCTGGTTCCACTCCGGCGACAGCTGCGCCTACGACGGCGAGGGCCTGCGGGTCATGCTCGACCGCTACAAGGACATCGTGAAGACCGGCGGCGAGAACGTGTCCAGCCTCCGGGTCGAGGCCGTGCTCGGCCTGCACCCGGGGGTGGCCAAGTCGGCCGTGGTCGGCCTGCCCCACCCGCACTGGGGCGAGGCGGTCACGGCCATGGTCATCCGCACGCCGGGCGACACCACGACCGAGGCCGAGCTGGTCGCCTACTGCCGGGCCAGCCTGGCCGGGTACGAGACGCCCAAGGATGTGGTGTTCGTTGACTCGCTGCCGGAGACGGTGGGCGGCAAGGTCCTGAAGTACAAGCTCCGGGTGACCTACGCCGGTCACTACGAGGACGCCGGGGTCG
>DASXMW010000051.1:0-13529 GCA_036495425.1 Streptosporangiaceae bacterium
CGGACCGTCGACCACCACGTCTCGTCGGTGCTGGCCAAGATCGGGGTCACGTCCCGGGCCGAGGCGGCCCAGGTGGCCTCCCGCGCAGCCGCCCACGCGGCGGCAGGTGCGGAGCCAACGTAGGTACCCGGGATGCCCAAACTGGGCGGCCCTGCCGTTGCGCCGCCACCGCGGGCCTTCGTACGGTCAGCAGAGAAGCTCGACAGATCACAGATCACAGGAGGCTCAGATGCCACTGTTCATGGACATTCACCACATCGAGGGCGGGGTGAGCATGGACGATGTGGCCCAGGCTCATGAGGCCGACCTGCACACGCAGGGCGCGCATGACGTCCAGTACCTCAAGTACTGGGTCGACGAGGGCCAGGGGCAGATCTTCTGCCTGGTCGAAGCCCCGTCCGCCGAGGCCGCGGCCGCCGTGCACAAGGAAGCCCACGGGCTGGTGGCCGATCAGATCTTCCCCGTCCAGGAGGGTCAGGACTAGCCGCGCTCGCTGATCTGCACCCGGTCGAGGGTCACCGGGGTGCCCTGGCGCAGCGAGTTGGGGATCTCGGCGATTCTGTCGACGTGGCTGACCAGGGCGATCAGGTCCGGCTCGGAGGCCTGCCCGGCGACCTCGACCGAGTACGAGATCCCGGTCGAGGCGACGGGCTGGCCGCCGTACCCGCCGTCGACCGTGACCACCACCCGGGTCAGCGTGATCTCGCGCTTGGCCGCCTCGCGAAACAGGTCGTTGGACACGCACCCGGCCACGGCCAGGTGCAGCAGCTGGCCGCCGTTGAACCCGCGGCCACCGCCGCCGGCCTCGGCCGGGCAGTCCACCACCAGCGTGAACGGGCCGGCCGCGCCGAGCGCGGTGACGGCCCCGTCCACGTTCCTGACCTCGACCTCGAATCCCATGCCCGCGAGCGTATGCTGAGCCGCTCAGCGCCGTTTCCGGGGGTGTAGCTGATGCCGACCCGCCTGGTCCACCTGGTGGTGGACGCCAACGACCCGGCCGCCCAGGCCCGGTTCTGGGCCGACGCCCTGGGCTGGGTCATCGGCGACGTGGCCGACGACGAGGTCGACGTGTGGCCCGAGGGCTACGACTATCCCGACCCGGTCGCCCTGCCGCTGGTGTTCGTGCCCGTGCCGGAGCCCAAGCGGGTCAAGAACCGGGTCCACCTCGACCTGGCCAGCACCTCCGCCGGGCACCAGGCCGAACTGGTCAGCCGGCTCCGGGACCTGGGCGCCACCCCGGCCGACATCGGCCAGGGCCCGGACCTGCCCTGGACCGTGCTGGCCGATCCGGAGGGCAACGAGTTCTGCGTGCTCGAGCCGCGCGAGATGTACATGGACACCGGCCCGGTGGCGGCGGTGCTCACCGACTGCGCCGACCCGGCCCGGCTGGCCCGGTTCTGGACCGAGGCGGCCGGGTGGCCGGTGGCGCGCTCCCACGAGGTCATCGTCAGCCTGCGCGCCCCCGGCGGGGTCGGCCCGTACCTGGAGTTCCTCCGCGTCCCCGACACCAAGACGGTCAAGAACCGCTGGCACGCCGACGTGGCCCCGTTCCTGGGTGACGACGGGCCGGCCGAGGCGGCCCGGCTGCGCGGCCTGGGCGCCACCCCGGCCGACGTCGGCCAGGGCCCCGAGGTGACCTGGACCGTTCTGGCCGACCCGGAGGGCAACGAGTTCTGCGTGCTCACTCCGCGTTAACCTTTAGGGGGGCCCCTTGGGCTACGCGGGCGCAGCCCGCGTAGGGGGTCTGGGGGGCTTGGCCCCCGAGGCAGACACAGAGGAGACGGATGCAGCAGCGCACGCTCGGGCGGCAGGGACTGGTCACCTCGGCCATCGGCTTGGGGACGATGGGCATGACCTACGCCTATGGTGCCGGTGACGAAGAAGGCGGGATCGCCACGATCCAGCGCGCCCACGACCTGGGCGTGACCTTCATCGACACCGCCGAGCTGTACGGCGCCGGCACCGGTTCCAACGAGAAGCTGGTCGGGCGGGCCATCGAAGGCTTCCGCGACGACATGGTGCTGGCGACCAAGTTCGGCTTCGTGCTGCCCCGGACCACCCCGGGACGCCAATTCGACAGCCGGCCCGAGCACATCCGCGAGGTGACCGAGAACAGCCTGCAGTACCTGGGCACCGACCACATCGACCTGCTGTACCAGCACCGGGTCGACCCCGACGTCCCCATCGAGGACGTGGCGGGCACGGTCAGGGAGCTGATCGAGCAGGGCAAGGTCCGCTTCTTCGGGCTGAGCGAAGCCGGCCCGGACGACATCCGCCGCGCCCACGCCGTCCAGCCGGTGTCGGTGCTGCAGACCGAGTATTCGATCTTCGAACGCACGGTGGAGGCGCAGATCCTGCCGTTGCTCCGCGAGCTGGGGATCGGCTTCGTGGCCTACTCCCCGCTGGGGCGCGGCTTCCTCACCTCGGCCGTCAAGCCCGCCAGCGAGTACGGTCCCGATGACATGCGCAGCCGGGACCCGCGCTGGCAGCCCGGCAACTACGAGCGCAACGCCGAGGCGATCGACCAGCTGACCAAGCTGGCCCGCGAAAAGGGCATCGAGGTCACGCAGCTGGCGCTGGCCTGGCTGCTCGCTCAGGGCGAGGACATCGTCCCCATCCCCGGTACCCGCAGCCCCGACCGGCTGGCCGAGAACGCCGCCGCCGCCGACGTCGAGCTCACCGACGGCGACCTGGCCCGCGTCCACGAGATCCTGCCCGACGGCGCCTACGGCAGCCGCTACCCGGACGCCATGATGCCCCAGTGGTCCCGGAGCGCCTGAGGCCCGGGCGGCTCAGGCCAGGCTGAAGCCCTCGCTGACCAGGCGTTCGCCCAGGATGAGGGCGGCGGCGCGTTCGGCGATGGCCAGCACGGTGGCGTTCGGGTGGGCGTTGGTGATGGTGGGCATGATCGCGGCGTCGGCGACCCGGAGGCCGTCGACGCCGCGCACCTTGAGTTCGGGGTCGACCACGGCGTCGGCGCCGGTGCCCATCCGGCAGGTGCCGGCCGGGTGCCAGTAGCTGCCGACCGCGCGGCGGATGTAGCCGCGGAGGGCCTCGCGGCCGGTGGCGCCGGGGCCGGGCCATTGCTCGCGGAGTTTGGCCGCGGCGAACCCGGGGGTGGCGGCGGCGGCCCGGATCATCCGCAGCCCGGCCTCCAGCCGGTCCAGGTCCCGCGGATGGGTCAGGAAGCCCGGGTCGATCAGGGGCGCCGCGTCCGGCGCCGGCGAGGCCAGCCGCACCGACCCGCGGCTGCTGGGCGCGACCACCGCGGCCACCAGGTTGCACCCGGCCCCGGGCGGGTCGAACCCCGCCGCCGCCAGCGGCAGCAGGATCGGAAACAGGTGCAGGTCGGGATAGCCGTCGGCCAGTTCGGTGCGGACGGCCGCGTAGACCTCGCCGTGGTTGTAACGGCTGGCGGGCAGGGGCTCGGCCGCGGCGTAGGTCACCATCGCCACCGGGTGGTCCTGCAGGTTCTGCCCGACCCCGGCCACGTCGGCGACCACGTCGAGACCGCAGGCCCGGAGCGCCCCGGCCGGCCCGATCCCGGACCGCAGCAGCAACTGCGGCGAGCCGATGGCCCCGGCGGCCAGCACGACTTCGGCGCCGGCGCCGGCCCGGTCACGCACGCCGCCGGCCACGTAGCTGACCCCGGCGCACCGGCCGTCGCGCACGTCCAGGCCGGTGACCAGGCAGCCGGTCCGCACGGTCAGGTTGGGCCGGTCCAGCACCGGCCGCAGGTAGGCGTCGGCCGAGCTGACCCGCTGGCCGCCGGCGATGGCCAGGTCGACCCAGGCCACGCCCTCGGGGGTGGCGCCGCTGAGGTCGTCGGCCGGCGGCCAGCCGGTGGCGGCCAGGCCCGCGGCGAAGGCCTGCGCGACCGGGTGCCGCCCGGTGGTGGCCGGGCCCACCGGCACCGGCCCGTCGGTGCCGCGCAGCGCCGGGTCACGGCCGTCCGCGCGTTCGGACCGGCGGAAGTACGGCCGCAGGCCGTCGTGGCCCCAGCCCGGCCCGCCGTTCTCGGCCCAGCCGTCGTAGACCGCGGGGTGGGCGCGGACGTGGCCCATGGCGTTGATGGCGCTGCCGCCGCCCAGGGCCCGGCCGCGCGGGTAGGCGATCGGCCCGGCGTCGGCCTGCGCGGTGGTGACCTGGGCCCAGTCGGCCGCGGTGCCGAGGTTCTCCGGCCAGGCGCTGGGCACGGTCATGGCCCGGGTCCGGTCCGCGCTCCCGGCCTCCAGCAGCAGGACCCGGATCCGGTCGTCCTCGCTCAGCCGGGCGGCCAGCACGCAGCCCGCCGTGCCCGCGCCCACCACGATGTAGTCGAATACCGGCAGTTCAGGCATGCGGCTCCCCTGAGACGGCGGTTGACGTCGGTTCGGCTAAGCCCGGAGCAGCCCGAGGATACGGGCCAGCTCGGCCCGGTCGGCCGGGCTCAGGCGGCCGAAGACCCGTTCGGCCTCGGTGCCGCGAGCGGCGACCCGGATCGCCTCCAGCATCTCGGCGCCGGGGCCGGTCAGCTCGGCCAGGGTGGCCCGGCGGTCGCCGGGATCGGGGCGGCGCTGCACCAGGCCACGCGACTCCAGCGCGTCCACGACCTCGGTGGCCGAACGGGGCGCGATGTGCAGGTAATCCGAGAGCTCCGACAGGCGCATCGTCCCGTGCCGCTTGAGTACGCGCAAGGCCCGCAGGTGAGCGGGGGTGATGTCCCACGGGGCCAGCGTCTCCTGGGACGTCTCCCGCAACCGCCGGGCCACCGACCAGAAACTGTCGGCCAGCGACTCGTCGGCCGAGTCGCGCGGGGCCGGGTCACGTTCCTGGGTCACCGGAATAGCGTACCGCCTTCTAGTGTTGTAGCCTCATATTGAGGTTACCTCAGCATATGAGGGGCTTAGCCGACCAACCTTCGACAGAATTGAGAAACTCTTGGCCACACCACAGACCAATCGAGATATTAGCCGGGAGAGCCGTCGTCACGGCTCCACGTCCGTCACCGCCGCCGAGAAGGCCCAGGCCCACAGCGTGTCCCTGCGCCGGATCGGCCGCCTGTTCATTCCCCACCGCTGGCCGCTGGCCGTGGTCACCGCGATCATCGTGGCGTCCTCCCTGGTCGGCCTGGCCTCCCCGTTCCTGCTGCGCGCGGTCATCGACAACGCGCTGCCGCACAAGAACCTTCAGCTGCTGGCCTGGCTGGTCATCGGCATGGTCGCGGTCGCCGCGATCACCTCCGGATTCGGGGTCGTGCAGACCTGGATCAGCACCCGCGTGGGGCAAGAGGTCATGCATGACCTGCGCACCCGGGTGTTCAGCCACCTGCAGCGGCAGTCGATCGCGTTCTTCACCCGGACCCGCACCGGCGAGGTGCAGTCCCGCATCCAGAACGACATCGGCGGCATGGAAGCAGTGGTCACCTCGACCGCGACTTCCATCGCCTCCAACCTCACCACCGCGGTCGCCACCGCGGTCGCGATGGCCGCCCTGTCCTGGCGGCTGTCGCTCATCTCGCTGGTGATCATGCCGCCCGCGATCTACCTGACCCGCAAGGTGGCCCGGATGCGCAAGGCCATCACCGCCGAGCAGCAGCGCGAGCTGGCCGACCTGAACGTCACCATCGAGGAAGGCCTGTCCATCAACGGCGTCCAGCTGGCCAAGACGATGGGCGCCGCCCCCGCCCTGGTCCAGCGGTTCAGCGACTCCTCGGCCCGGCTCGTCGACCTGGAGCTGCGCTCCCAGCTGGCCGGGCGCTGGCGGATGGCCTCGCTGAGCATCATCTTCGCGGCCGTTCCCGCGATCATCTACCTGGCCGCGGGCCTGCCCGCCACCGCCGGTGCGATCAGCATCGGCACCCTGATCGCCTTCACCACCCTGCAGAACACCCTGTTCCGGCCGATCACCGGGCTGCTCAACACGAGCGTGTCGGTGATCAGCTCGCTGGCCCTGTTCGCCCGGATCTTCGAGTACCTGGACCTGCCGGTCGAGGTCGACGAGCCGGCCCACCCGGTCGAGGTGGACCCGGCCCAGGTGGCCGGGCACGTCCGGCTGGAAGACGTCACCTTCGCCTACCCCGGGGCCGACCGCTCCGCGCTGCGCGACGTCAGCCTGGACGTCCCCGCGGGCAGCACGCTGGCCCTGGTCGGTGAGACCGGCTCGGGCAAGACCACCCTCGGGTCGCTGATGGCCCGGCTGTACGACCCCAGCAGCGGCGCGGTCCGCGTCGACGGCATCGACCTGCGCGACCTCCGGCTGGCCGACCTGGCCGCCATCGTCGGCGTGGTCAGCCAGGAGACCTACCTGCTGCACACCACGGTGCGCGAGAACCTGCGTTACGCCAAGCCCACCGCCACCGACGCCGAGATCGAGGACGCGGCCCGCGCGGCCCAGATCCACGACCTCATCGTCAGCCTGCCCGACGGCTACGACACCATGGTCGGGTCGCGCGGGCACCGGTTCTCCGGCGGCGAGAAGCAGCGCATCGCCATCGCCCGGACCCTGCTGCGCGACCCGCGCATCCTGGTCCTGGACGAGGCCACCAGCGCGCTCGACACCGAGACCGAACGCGCGGTCCAGCAGGCCTTCGACACCCTGGCCCAGGGGCGGACGACCATCACCATCGCGCACCGGCTTTCCACCGTCCGCAACGCCGATCAGATCGTGGTCCTCGACCACGGCCACGTCGTCGAAGCGGGCACCCACACCAGCCTCCTGGCCGGCCAGGGCCGCTACGCCGAACTGGCCGCCTGAGGGCACTGAGCACACCACGGAGCCGGCCCGCAACCGACCAGCACTGTCCGGCTCCGTTGACGCGTGCCAGGATTGTCCCATGGTGGATCCACGTGCAGGGCAGCCCGCGGCCGCTGAGGATCTGGTCGACGTCGCGAAGCTGGTGACGGCCTACTACACGGTGCATCCGGACCCCGAAGACGCGGCCCAGAAGGTCTCGTTCGGGACGTCGGGTCACCGTGGTTCGGCGTTCAGCGCGACGTTCAACGAGGACCACATCCTGGCCACCACCCAGGCCATCTGCGAGTACCGGTCCGGTCAGGGCATCGGCGGGCCGCTCTATCTGGGCGCCGACTCGCACGCCCTGTCCGAGCCGGCCACGGCCAGCGCCCTGGAGGTGCTGGCCGCCAACGAGGTGCAGGTCCTGATCGACTCCCGGGGCGGCTACACGCCGACCCCGGCGGTGTCCCGGGCCATCCTGGTCCACAACGGTTCCGGGCCCCGGGCCCGCGCGGACGGCATCGTGGTCACGCCGTCGCACAACCCGCCCACCGACGGCGGCTTCAAGTACAACCCGCCCGACGGCGGCCCGGCCGGCACCGACATCACCAAGTGGATCCAGGACCGGGCCAACGAACTGCTGGCCGCCGGGCTCAAGGGCGTGCGCCGGGTCCCGCTGGCGCGGGCGCTGGCCGCCGGCAGCACCGGGAAGTTCGACTTCCTGGACCGGTACGTGACCGCGCTGCCCGGCGTGATCGACCTGGACGCGATCCGGGCCGGCGGGGTGCGCATCGGCGCCGACCCGCTCGGCGGGGCCAGCGTGGCCTACTGGGGTGAGATCGGCGAGCGCTACGGCCTCGACCTGACCGTGGTCAACCCGACCGTGGACGCCACCTTCCGGTTCATGACCCTGGACTGGGACGGCAAGATCCGGATGGACTGCTCGTCCCCGTCCGCCATGGCCAGCCTGATCAGCCGTCAGCACGAGTTCATGATCGCCACCGGCAACGACACCGACGCCGACCGGCACGGCATCGTCACCCCCGACGCGGGCCTGATGAACCCGAACCACTACCTGGCCGTGGCCATCGAATACCTGTACCGGCACCGGGACGGCTGGCCGGCCGGCGCCGCGGTGGGCAAGACCCTGGTCAGCTCGTCCATGATCGACCGGGTGGCCGAAGGCCTGGACCGCAAGCTGCTGGAGGTGCCGGTCGGGTTCAAGTGGTTCGTGCCCGGCCTGCTCGACGGGTCGGTGGCGTTCGGCGGCGAGGAGAGCGCCGGCGCCTCCTTCCTCCAGCGCGACGGGTCGGTCTGGACCACCGACAAGGACGGGATCATCCTGGCCCTGCTGGCCTCCGAGATCCAGGCCGTGACCGGCAAGTCCCCGTCCCAGCTCTACGACCAGCTGACCCAGCAGTACGGGTCCCCCGCCTACGCCCGCATCGACACCGAAGCCACCCGCGAGCAAAAGGCCAAGCTGGGCCAGCTGTCGCCCGATCAGATCTCGGCCGGCGAACTGGCCGGGGAGAAGATCACGGCCACGCTGACCAACGCGCCCGGCAACGACGCCCCCATCGGCGGCCTCAAGGTGGTCACCGCCACCGGCTGGTTCGCGGCCCGTCCCTCCGGCACCGAGGACGTCTACAAGCTCTACGCCGAGTCGTTCAAGGGACCGGAGCAGCTGGCCGCCATCCAGGCCCAGGCCCGCGAGATCATCGCCGCCGCCATCGCCTGAGGTTCGCGGGACCCGTGAGGCTCCCAGCGCCCGGAGTCCGGCGGTAGAGGGGTCAAGCGTTTGGGACGCTTGTTGAGTTTCGCTCGGCTGGGCCCATACCCGGCTTGACTTCCTTCGTTTTCGCGCACCTCTTGACACCTCACACCATCGACGCGAGTCTTTGTACACGGCTTGTATTAAGGCGTGGAGGACGGTGGGTGGCGCGGCCGATCGGTGGCCGTGGCACCCCCTGGCCGATGCCAGCCGACGGCCACCACACGTCCATGGCGCAGGTGCGGTGGCGTCACTCGCGCCAGCCGTGGCCGGCCACGGTCCGCCTGGCCAGGCGGCCCCGAGCCGGCCAGCCGTGACGGGCCCCCGGGCCTGGCAGGAGGTTTGGCATGTATCCGGACCACATCGAGCCCCACGACGGCGGACCGCCCCGCACCAGCTGGCCGAAGCGCGCCCGCGCCGCCGCCACCGCCCTCATCCTCCTGGCCGGCTGCCTGGCCACCGTGGTCGTCACCAGCGTGGCCCACGCCCCCGCGGCCAGAGCGGACACCGTCCCCCCGGCCCCGTCCGGCTGGACCACGGTGTTCGGCGACAACTTCGCGGGCTCGGCCAGCTCGGCGCCGTCCGCGTCGAACTGGTTCTACGACATCGGCACCGGCTACGGGACCGGCGAGCACGAGCAGACCACCAACTCCACCAGCAACGTGTACCTGGACGGCGGCGGCCACCTGGTCCTCAAGGCCACCGACAGCAACGGAACCTGGACCTCGGGCCGGATCGAGAGCACCCGCGATGACTTCCAGGCCCCGCCCGGGGGCAAGCTGGAGATGACCGCCTCGATCGAGCAGCCCAACCCGGCCAGCGGGCTCGGATACTGGCCCGCGTTCTGGGCGCTGGGGTCGCCGATGCGGACCGGCGGCGGCTGGCCCACCTCCGGCGAGATCGACATGATGGAGGACGTCAACGGGCTGAACGAAGCCTCGCAGACGCTGCACGACGCGGCCAACAGCCCGGGGCACCCGCTGATCGCCTGCCCGGGCGCGGGCTCGTCCTGCCAGACCGGCTACCACACCTACTCGGTGATCATCGACCGCACCAACACCAGCGCCGAGACCCTGCAGTTCCTGATGGACGGCACGGTGGAAAGCACGATCACCGAGGCGTCGGTGGGCACCACCGCCTGGCAGGAGGCCATCGACCACGGCTTCTTCATCATCTTCGACCTGGCCATGGGCGGGAACTACCCGGACGGGATCTGCGGCTGCACCACCCCGACCTCGGCCACCTCGTCGGGAGCGTCGATGAGCGTCGGCTACGTGGCCGTCTACGAGCAGGGCGGCAACTCCACCCCGACCGGGACGGCCAGCGCGACCGGCCAGCTCACCGGGCTGAACGGGCAGTGCCTGTCCAACCAGAACTCGCTCAACACCGCCAGCAACCCGATCGTGCTCAGCGGCTGCAACAACGGCGCGGGCCAGCAGTGGTCGCCGTACACCGACGGGACCCTGCGCACCCAGGGCGGCTGCCTGGACGTGGTCAGCGCGGGCACGACCAGCGGCACCGACGTCGACTGGTACCCGTGTAACGGCACCGCGGCCCAGGGCTGGACCCATCAATCCAACGGTGAGCTGGTCAACCCCAGCTCGGGGCTGTGCCTGACCGATCCCGGCGGCAACACCAGCGCCCGGCTGGACATCGAGACCTGCACCGGGGCCACCGGCCAGCAGTGGACCCTGCCGTCCGGCGGCGGAACCGGGACCGGGAACACCGTCACGGTCACCGGTCCGGGCAGTCAGAGTTCCACCGCCGGGACGGCGGCCAGCCTGCAGATCCACGCCAGCGACTCCGGCTCCGGGCAGACCCTCAGCTACAGCGCGACGGGCCTGCCCGCGGGGCTGTCGATCAACTCCTCGACCGGGCTTATCTCCGGGACGCCGACCGCGGCGGGCACGTCGAACGTCACCGTGACCGCCCGGGACGGCACCGGAGCGGCCGGCTCCACCTCGTTCACCTGGACGGTCAGCGCGGGCGGGACCGGCGGCACCTGCGGGACCACCAACCTGGCCCTGAACAAGACGGCCACGTCGTCCTCGACCGAGAGTGCCGCCGACCCGGCCTCGGCGGCCGTGGACGGTAACACCGGCACCCGCTGGTCCAGCGCCTTCAGCGACCCCCAGTGGCTGGAGGTCGATCTCGGCTCCAGCCAGTCCATCTGCCAGGTGGTGCTGAACTGGGAGGCCGCCTACGCGACCGCGTTCCAGATCCAGACCTCGGCCGACGGCACCAACTGGACCACGATCTACTCGACCACCAGCGGCACCGGCGGCACCCAGACGCTCAACGTCACCGGGACCGGCCGCTACATCCGCATGTACGGCACCGCCCGCGCCACCCAGTACGGCTACAGCCTGTGGGAGTTCGGCGTGCACGGGCCGGCCAGCGGCGGGAGCGGGACCTGCGGCACGACCGACGTCGCGCTGAACAAGACCGCGACCGCGTCTTCCTACGAGAACGAGACCGCCTATCCGGCCTCGGCGGCCGTGGACGGTAACACCGGCACCCGCTGGTCCAGCGCCTTCAGCGACCCTCAGTGGCTGGAGGTCGATCTCGGTTCCAGCCAGTCCATCTGCCAGGTGGTGCTGAACTGGGAGGCCGCGTACGCGACCGCGTTCCAGATCCAGACCTCGGCCAACGGGTCGGCCTGGACCACGGTGTACTCGACCACCAGCGGAACGGGCGGCACCCAGACGCTCAACGTCACCGGGACCGGCCGCTACATCCGCATGTACGGCACCGCCCGCGCCACCCAGTACGGCTACAGCCTGTGGGAGTTCGGCGTGCACACCGATTGATCAGCGCCGGGGTCCCGCCGGCCGGCCCAGCCGACCGGCGGGACCCCGCGTTGATCTAGATTGCTGCTCATGAGCGCAGACGGCCCCCGGACCACCCTGACCGACGCCGAGGTCAGCAAGCTGGCGGCGGACCTGTACCAGGCCCGGCAGACCGGAGTCGCGATCCCGCCGCTGACCGAGGAGCGGCCCGGGCTGACCATGGCCGACGGCTACCGGATCCAGCAGGAACTGGTCACCCGGCTGGCCGCCGACGGCGAGCGCACGGTCGGCTACAAGCTGGGCCTGACCAGCGCGCCCATGCAGCAGCTGCTCGGCGTGGACTCGCCCGACTTCGCCCCCGTGCTGTCGTCGCACCTGCACGCGGACGGCGACCGGGTGACGGCCGGGGATTACATCTACCCGCGCATCGAAGCCGAGATCGCGCTGGTGCTGCGGACCGACCTGCGCGGCCCGGACTGCACCGCGCTGGACGTGGCCGCGGCCATCAGCGGCGCGGTCCCGGCCCTGGAGATCGTGGACAGCCGGATCGCCGACTGGAAGATCAAGCTGGCCGACACCATCGCCGACCTGGCCAGCAGCGGCGCGGTGGTGCTCGGCCCCACCGTCACCCCGGCGGCCGGCCTGGACCTGCGGCTGCTGGGCATGGTGCTGACCTGCAACGGCGAGCTGATCGCCACCGGCGCGGGCGCGGCCGCCCTCGGCAACCCGCTGCAGGCCGTGGCCTGGCTGGTGCAGACGTTGCACCCACTGGGCGGCTACCTGCGGGCCGGGCAGTTCATCATGACCGGCTCCCTGCACGGCGCGGTCGACATCAAGCCCGGCCAGTACTACCGGGCCGAGTTCGACCGGCTGGGCCCGGTCGGCGCCCGCATCCGCTGACCCGGGAAGAATCCGATAGCCGGTCAGCGTCGTACTAAGTACTGACGAGTAAGTCCAGCACCGCAGCGAAAGGCAGGCCGTCCGTGGCCCGTGGCATCCAGGTGGGCGATCAGGCCCCCGACTTCACTCTGCCGACCCAGGCCGGGGAGAACTTCCGGCTCCAGGACCACATCGGCCAGCGCGTCACCGTCCTGTACTTCTACCCCAAAGACAACACGTCCGGGTGCACCGCCGAGGCCTGCGCCTTCCGCGACAGCTACGAGGTGTTCACCGACGCGGGCGCGGACGTGATCGGGGTCAGCTCCGACTCGGTCGACAGGCACGCGGGCTTCGCGGACCAGCACAGCCTGCCGTTCACCCTGCTCAGTGACCAGGGCGGCCGGGTCCGGAAGGCCTACGGGGTACCCGGCGTCCTCGGCGTGATCCCGGGCCGGGTCACCTACGTCATCGACCGGTCGGGGGTGGTCCGGCACGTGTTCGGCTCGCTGACCAACATCGACGGCCACGTCAACGAGGCGCTGCGGGTGGTCCAGGACCTGCAGGCCGACCAGCCCGCCTGACCCGCCCCGGCGGCGCGGCGGCGCGGCGGCCGGTCAGCTGAGGACGGCGCCTCCGGCCACGTCGACGGTGATCCCGCTGATCCAGGACGACCGCTCCGAGGCCAGGAACAGCGCGGCCTGGGCCACGTCCTCCGGCGTGCCCAGCCGCTGGACCGGGTGGGCGTCCCTGAGCTGTTCCTGCACCGCGGGCGGGATCTGGGCCCGGTTCCGCTCGGTCAGAATCGTTTCCGGGGCCAGGCAACTGGCCCGGACCCCGGCCGGTCCCGCCTGCTCGGCGACCTGCCTGGTCAGGACCTCGATCCCGGCCTTGGCGGCGCCGTAGGCGGCCGGCGACATCACGGTCGGCCGCCGCGACGCCGCCGACGACATCGTCACGATGCTCCCGCGCCGGCGCTCCTTCATGCCGGGCAGGAACGCCTTGATGGTCAGGAACGTGGTGGTCAGGTTGGCCTCCAGGGAGGCCCGCCACCCGTCCTCGGGAATCTCCTCGATCGGGCCCGGGCGGACCGGGTTGCCGCCGGCGTTGGCCACCAGCACGCTGACCGGCCCCAGGCTGCGCTCGATGCCCTCGCGCATGGCCTCGATGTCCGCGTACCGGGTCAGGTCGGCCACCACCGGGAAGGCGTGCCCGCCCGCCGCCTCGATGCCCTTCGCCACCGAAGCCACCGCGTCCGCGTCCCGGCCATGCACGGCCACGGCCGCGCCCTCCTGCGCGAACAGCGCCGCGATGGCGGCCCCGATCCCGCGCGAGCTCCCGGTCACCAGGGCGACCTCACCCGTCAGCTCATCCATGCC
>DASXMW010000052.1:0-24254 GCA_036495425.1 Streptosporangiaceae bacterium
CGCTGGCCGCGGCCCGGCGCGACGGCACGATCGACTGGATCATCGTCCAGATGCACCAGGACGCCACCACGTCCTCCGAGAACGGCAACGGCTCGGACGCCGGGCTCCGCGAGACCTGGCTGCCGTTGTTCGACCAGTACCGGGTCGACCTGGTGGTGTGCGGCCACGACCACGATTACGAGCGGTCGTTCCCGGTCCGGGGCTTCGACAGCGACGTGGGCACGGACGCGGCCACCGGGGCGCCGGTGCAGACCTGCCGGCCGCACCCGGTCACCACCAAGGACACCGGCACCTTCGACACCAGCCAGGGCACCGTGCACCTGATCCTGGGCGGCGGCGGCACCAACGCCAACCTGGACGAGTACGGGGTGGACAGCAAGGACGGGCTGCGGCAGGCCAAGGTGTTCACCAAGCCCAACCGGCCCATCGCCACGTCGACGGCCGGGGTGTTCACCCGGGCGGGCGCCGACGCGCTGGAGGACGCCACCTGGTCGGCCAAGCGGGATCCGGCCACGGGCTACGGCATCGCGGTGTTCGACGTCGACCCGGGGCACCCCGGCGGGCACACCAGCATCGAGGTGACCTACTACCACGCGCTGGGGGCCGACCCGGCCAACCCCAACACGGGGACGGCCGGGGCCCCGAACCCCAACTACACCGAGTTCGAGAGGTTCACGCTCGTGCGGCCCAGGTCGGACGGCCAGCAGGGCCACTGAGCGCCAGATGTCCGGCGGGCTAGCCAGCCTGGCCGGCGGCGGCCGGAGCGGCGGCGGCCGGACCAGTGCCGGCCGGACCGGCGCCGGCCGGGGGCGGCGAGCTGGGGCTGGTGTCCAGGTTGTCGGTGGGTGAGCCGTCGGGCGAGTCAGTCGGAGCTGGACCGGAGACTGAGGGCTCGGGGCTGTCGGTGGGCAGAGCAGTCTGGGTCACGGTGGCGGTGGGCGTCACCGGCGGCGGTGGGGTCGAGGGCGCCTTTTCTGCCGTGTCCTCGGGCACGATGACGCCGATGCAGAGGGCGATTTCGTCCTTGACACAGGTCACGTCGCCGCCCAGGTAATTGACCATTTTGATCACCGCGCCGGCCTGGCCCGCGATGAAGCCGATGGCCAGGCACAGGTGATGCGAATGCCCGGGACACAGCTGGGTCAGCAGAGGAAGAAGCGCGCTGAGCTTGGCTCGGCAAGCCTGATCAGCGCCGGCGATGTCCGCGGCTTGCGAGCAGGCCGCTTCAAGGTCCGGGATCTGCGCCGGGGGCACGTAACGGGGAAGGTCTGGCCGCACGCGGGCCGACGGGTTACCGGGCACGGTCAGCGTGACCGTACGCGTCGTCTGGCCACCGGCCGACCCCGGCGTCTGCTTACAGTCCTTACTGGCGACGCCGCAGCCCGACACCACCACGGCCAACGCGGCTGTTCCCACCAGCAACCGTCCTGCGAAGCTCTTCACCTCGCCACCTCCCCGTTCGCTCACGCATGCGGAGGAGGGCGTTGGTCAGCCTGATACACCACGCCGCTGGTACTCGGCCTTGGTCTGCTCGTCGGGCGGGTACGTGCCGCGGATGCTGGCACCGCCGGCGACCCTTTGCTGGAGCCAGGATTCGAGCTGGTCGCGCTCCCAGGTGCGGACCGCGACATCCTCGGCGACGTGGGCGGGGATGACGGCCACGCCTTCGGCGTCGCCGACCAGGACGTCGCCCGGCTCGACCAGGACGCCGCCGCAGCCGATGGGGAGGCCGAAGTCGGCCGGGTGGTGCAGCACCGAGCTGGTGGTGCCGTGGGCACCGGCCGCGTAGGAGGGGAAGTCCAGGGTGGCGATGGCCGGGGAGTCGCGCAGGGCGCCGTCGGTGACCAGGCCGGCCGCGCCCCGGACCATCAGCCGGGTGGCCAGGATGTGGCCCAGCGACGCCGCCCCGAGCTGGGCGCGGGCGTCGATGACCAGCACCTGGTCCGGGCCGATGGTCTCGACCGCGACCCGCTGCGGGTTGGTCCAGTTGTCGTACTCGACCTGGAAGTCGAGGTCCTCGCGGGCTGGGATGTAGCGCAGGGTGAAGGCGTAGCCCACCATCCGCCGGTCCGGCCGCAGCGGCCGGACCCCGGCCATGAACGTACTGCGGAAGCCGAGCTTGAGCAGCTCGCTGGTGAGGCTGGCGGTGGAGACTTCGTGCAGCTTGCGCCAGGCGTCAGGGGAGAGTTCCACGCGGCCCAGTCTGTCAGCTGGGCTTGGTCAGCTGGGGACGGGCGGGCGGTTGGGGGTGGTCTCCTGGGATGGCATCGAGTTGGTCTTGGGCCAGCGAGGTGGCGGGCAGCGCCGGGACCGAGGTGTTGGGCGGCGCCGGGCGAGCTACTGCGCGGGGGCGGAGGCCGCGCCCGAGGCCGGGGCCGGGGCCTTGACCGTTGGTGTTGGCCCCACGGTCGGTACCGAGCTCGGCGTCGTCCCGGCGCTGGCGCCCCCGGACGGCTGCGTGCCCTGGTTCTGCTGGACGCCCGGGCTGGTCGCGCTCTGGCTCGGCGCGACCGAGTTGCTGGGCGTCGTGGTCGGGGACGGGGTGGTGGACGTGCTGTGGCCCAGGGTGGTGCCGGTCTGGTGACGGCCCCACACGCTGGCGTCGATCGGCTTGCCGGTGCCCAGCTCGACCACGGTGATGATGATCAGCGCCAGCACGAACACCGCGGCCGCGCTGCCGGCGGTGATGACCCAGCCCGGGCGGCTGGACAGCCAGCCCGCGAAGCCACCGGAGCCGGACCGGCCGTGCTTGCCCGATCCGGGGCCGCCCGGGCCACCGGGGTCACCGGAGCCGGAGCCGCCGCTGGCGCCGGCGCCCATCTGGATGCTGCCGTAGCGTGCGGTCCGGGTCGGCGCGGCGTCCTGGTGGGTCAGTCCGGGGTCCTGCCGGGTGACGGGCGGGTCGTGCCGGGTGGCGTCCGGGGTCCAGTGGTCCTGCCGGGTGACACCGGCGCTCCGCTGGTCTTGGCGGGTGCCGTCCGGGCCCCAGTCGGCCCGGGTCGGCTCGGCCCAGCCCGGCGCGGTCCGCCGGGCCTGCTCCCAGTCGGCGGCGGTGGTGCGCTGGCCGTTGCCGCTGCGGTTGCCGGTGCCGTTGCGGCCGGTCCCGTTCTGGTAGCCGACGGCCCGGTCGACCCGGGTGGCGTCGGCCGCGCTGGGGCCGCCGGCCGCGCCGGCGGCGTCGGCCCGGGTCGGGTTCTGGTCGGTGTCCAGGGAACCGGTCGGGGTCCACTGGCGGGCGTGCTCGACGAGGACCGGGGTGACCTTGTCCTTGGTCTGCACCAGGTAGTGCTTGTAGACGGCGAAGCCCGCCGTGCTGACCCCGCTGCCGACCGCGGTGCCCAGGATCGTCCCGCCGTCGCCCAGATAGGACGTCAGGATGGCGCCGGTCACGGCAGCGGCCATGCTCGACACCAGTTGGACCGTGTTGAGCTCGATGCCCGCCTTGGGCCGATCGCTTTTAGGCCGGTCGCTCATCATCCCCCTTCGCGCAGTGATAGGTGGGTTTGTGCGGTCCGGCTTGCCCGAGCCCACGGCAGTAGGCCCGATCCCTTCTTGTCTACCTGGCAAGCAGGGTCGGGGCATGGCAAACCGGCCGATGCCTAAGTGAACAGCCTATTAATCCCCGAGCAGGGATCAAATAACGTCGGACCCGTGACCAACGGCAGCATGATCAACGGCAGCATGATCAACGACGGGGAATTCGATGTGCAGGTGCTCGGCTCCGGGGTCGTCGGCCTGACCACGGCCATCACGCTGGCCGAAGCGGGCCTGCGCATAGGCGTGCGCACCGCGAGCCCACCGGCCGCCACGACCTCGGCGGCGGCCGGGGCGGTGTGGGGCCCGGTGACCTGCGGTCCGCCCGGGCGAACCTACGACTGGGCCCGGACCGGGCTGGCCGTTTTCCGGGAGCTGGCGGCCGACCCGGCCACGGGGGTCACGACCCGGCGCGGGCGGGAGATCTCCCGCGTTCCCGCCCAGCCCGCAGGGTGGACGAATCTCCTGCCTGACCTGGAGATTCTGCCCGCGGACGAGCTGCCACCGGGCTCCGTCACCGGCTGGCGTTACAGCGCGCCGGTGATCACCATGGCGGTGTACCTGGAGTACCTGCGGACCCGGCTGGAGAGGGCCAACGTGAAAATCGACGTGAATCCCATCACATCGCTCACCGAAGTGACCCAGGATCCGCACGGGGCGCCTGTGATCGTCAACTGCACCGGGGTGGCGGCCCGGACCCTGGTCCCGGACCCGGCCGTCCACCCGATCCGCGGTCAGGTCGTGGTCATCGCCAACCCCGGGATCGAGGAGTTCACCATCGACCACAGCGGGGGGGCGCCCGCCGTGACCTACCTGTTCCCGCACCAGGACACCGTGCTGCTGGGCGGCACCATGGACGACGGCGACGGGGACACCGAGCCCCGGCCCGAGGTGGCCGAGCACATCATCGCCGGCTGCGCCCGGATCGAGCCGAAGGTCCGCCAGGCCCAGGTGCTGGGGCACCGGGTCGGGTTGCGGCCGGCCCGGCCCGAGGTGCGGCTGGAGGCCGAGCCGCTGGCCGACGGCCGGGTGCTGTGGCACAACTACGGCCACGGCGGCGCCGGCGTCACCTTGTCCTGGGCCTGCGCCCGCGAGGTCGCGGCCGGGGTGCTGGGCCATGACTGACCTGGCGGGCCGGACGTTCCTGGTCACCGGGGGCAACACCGGGATCGGGCTGGCCGCGGCCCGGGACTTCGCCCGCCGCGGCGGCCGCGTCTACCTGGCCTGCCGGTCCCGGGCCAAGGGCGAGGCCGCGGTGGCCGCGATCGCGGCCGAGACCGGCAACGACCAGGTCGGCTGTTTGCCGCTGGACCTGGCCGACCTGGACTCGGTCCGGGCCTGCGCCGCGGGCTTCCTGGCCCGGGACGAGCCCCTGCACGTGCTGGTCAACAACGCCGGGGTGGCCGGACGGCGCGGGCTGACCCGGGACGGCTTCGAGCTGATGTTCGGCATCAATCATGTTGGTCATTTCGCGCTGACCTCGGCCCTGCTGGACCGGCTGGCGTCCAGCGCCCCGGCCCGGGTGGTGACGGTGTCCAGCGACGCCCACTACGGAGCAGCGGGGATCGACTTCGACGCGGTGCGGGAGCGCACCCGGCACCTCACCGGGATGCCGGAGTACGCGGTGTCCAAGCTGGCCAACGTGCTGTTCAGCCAGGAGCTGGCCCGCCGCACGGCCGGGCACGGGATCACGACCTACGCCCTGCACCCGGGGGTGGTGGCCTCGGACATCTGGCGGCGGGTGCCGTGGCCGGTCCGCCCGCTGGTCACCCGCCGGATGCTCACCACCGAACAGGGCGCGAGCACTCCGGTGTACTGCGCCACCGCGCCCGAGCTGGCCGGGGTGACCGGCCGGTTCTACATCGACTCCCGCGAGGCCGATCCGAGCCGGAAGGCCACCCCGGAGCTGGCCCGGGCCCTATGGGAGCGCACCGAGGCCTGGGTCGCTGTCTAGGGTGTCAGGCATGCGGATTGGTTTCGGAGCACCAGTGTCGGGCGCGTGGGCCACCCCCCGGGATCTGGCCAGCCTCGGCACGCAGGCCGAAGAGGCGGGCTACGCGTCGCTGTGGACGTTCCAGCGGCTGCTGGTGCCGGAGAGCACACCCATGGAGCCCGTCTACGCCAGCGTGCTGGACCCCCTGGTCAGCCTGGGCTTCCTGGCCGCCGGGACGGCGCAGATCCGGCTGGGCGTGGCCCTGGTCAACCTGCCCTTCGTCTCCCCCGGGCACCTGGCCAAGCAGGCCACCACGGTCGATGTGCTGTCCGGCGGGCGGCTGGACCTGGGCCTGGGCATCGGCTGGCTGCCGGAGGAGTTCGAGCTGGCGGGCGCGTCGATGGCGCGGCGCGGGGCCCGGGCCGGCGAGTACGTGGCCGCGCTGCACGCGCTGTGGAACCCGGGGCCGGATGGCCTGAGCCGCTTCGCGGGCGAGTTCTACTCGGTGCCGCCGGGCCAGCAGCAGCCCACCCCGGTCCAGCAGCCCGGGCCGCCGATCATCCTGGGCGGCATGTCCCGCCCGGCCATGGAGCGGGCCGGGCGGATCGCCGACGGCTGGATGAGCTCCAGCCGGGCTGACCTGACCCGCATCGCCGACGACATCAAGATCGTGCGGGGCGCGGCGGCCGCGGCCGGCCGGGACCCGGACCGGGTCCGGATCGTCTGCCGGGGCGTGGTCCGGGCGGGCGAGGAGGCCCGGAACAAACACGGTGAGCGGCAGCTGCTGTCCGGCTCCTACAACCAGATCCGCGCCGATACCGAGTGGCTGGCCGAGCGCGGGGTGATCGAGCTGTTCTACGACCTGAACTGGGACCCGCTGATCGGCTCGCCCGACGTCGACCACGCCGCGGCCGTGGGCCGGGCTGGCGAGATCATGGCCGCGCTGGCGCCGGCCCGGTGACCGCCATCTCCGGACCGGTCATCGCGGTCCCGGACCGGGACCTGGCCGAGCTGGGCGAGCGGCTGCGCGCGGCCCGCTGGCCCGAGCCGTACCCGCCGATCGGTGGCGGCGGCTGGGCCGCGGGCACCGCCCCGGGCGAGGCCCGCCGGCTGGCCGGCTACTGGGCCTCGGGCTACGACTGGCGCCGTCATGAGGCGGAAATCAACGCGCTGCCCTGGCACGTGGCCGACCTGGCCGGCGCGGACCAGCCGCTGTACTACCTGCGCTTCGACGCCGAGCCCGCGGGCACGACCGGAAACCTGCCCCTGGTGCTGACCAACGGCTGGCCCAGCAGCTTCCTGGAGCTGATCGGCCTGGCCCGGCGGCTGTCCGCGCCGTCGCACCGGGGCGGCGACCCGGCCGATGCGTTCACCGTGATCGTGCCCTGCCTGCCCGGCTTCCCGTTCAGCCCGCAGCCGGGCACGCTGCCGGGTCCGGTGCCCACGCACGAGCTGTGGCACCGGCTGATGCACGATGAGCTGGGCTTCACCCGGTACGGCGCGCACGGCGGCGACCTGGGAGCCGGCCTCACCGCCCGGCTGGGCGAGGCCCACCCGGAGGCGGTGGCGGGCATCCACGTGCTGTCGGTGGCCGCGCCGCCGTCCTACGACCCGGCCACGCTGACCGCCGCGGAGCGCGAGTTCCTGGCCGCGGGCGCGCAGTGGGACCGCGACGAGGGCGCCTACCAGCACCAGCAGATGACCCGGCCGGTCACCCTGGCCTACGGCCTGTCCGACTCGCCGGCGGGGCTGCTGGCCTGGCTGGTGGAGAAGTACTGGGCCTGGAGCGATCACGGCCCGGACCTGGCCGCCGTGTTCAGCGATGGCTGGATCCTTACCCAGGCCTCGCTGTACTGGCATACCAACTGCATCGCGACGTCGTTCCGGCCCTACTACGAGTACGCGCACGGGATGACCGAGCGGGTCACCCGGGTGGAGGTGCCGACCGCGGTCGCGGTGTTCCCCAAGGACCTGGACCAGCCCCCGCGCAGCTGGGCCGAGCGCACCTACCGGGTGACCCGCTATACCGAAATGCCGCGCGGCGGGCACTTCGCCCCGCAGGAGGCACCGGACCTGCTGGCCGCCGACCTGACCGCGTTCTTCCGGCCGCTGCACTGAGGACCTGCCGGTCGCTGAGGACCGGCTCGTCAGGGGACGGACAGCGGTTATTCGGACCAGGCCGCCGGCTGAATTGGTGCGATTTACGCGGTACGGGCGATGTCCTCGCGGTGAGCGATGGCGGCGGCCTCGGTGCGGCTGGCCACGCCGAGCTTGCCGAGGATGTTGGACACGTGCACGCTGGCCGTCTTGGCCGAGATGAACAGCTCGGCGCCGATCTCGCGGTTGCTGCGGCCGGCCGCGATCAAGCGCAGCACCTCGCGTTCCCGGGTGGTCAGGGCGGACAGCGCGGCGCCGGCGCCGTCGGGGGCGCCCTGGGTGGGGGGCGGGACGGGTCCGGGATCTGGATTGGTGAGGCGGGCCCGGCGGGCCAGGTCGGCCAGGGCCGCCCGCAGCGGCCCGGCCCGCAGCCGGTCGGCGACGGCCGCGGCCTGCTCCCACTGGTCCTGGGCGGCCGCGCGGTCGCCCGCTTCGGCCAGGGCCTCGGCCAGCCGCCACCGGGTCCGGGCCGCCTCGTAGACGAAGGCCGGGCCGAAAGCGTCCAGCACCGCCTGCCAGGCGGCCGGGTCGTTGTCGCCCTGCGCGCGCCGGTACTCGGCCTCGGCCCGGGCCAGCCAGCCCTGGCCCTCGGGCCCGAGCACGGCCCGGGGCCGGAACGAGGCCGTCGCCCCCTCGTGGGCCTGGGCCAGCAGCACCCGGGCCGCCTCGGTCTCGGTCCCGGCCCGGGCCGGGTCGCCGGCCGCCCGGGCCTGGGCGGCCCGGTCGGCGTGGGCGGCGACCCCGACCGCCGCGGGCCGGATGACCGACGGCGCGAAGCCAAAGTGCTCGTCCCAGTCCAGCGCGATCGCGGCCTCGGCCTCGGCCACGGCCCGGTCGGTGTCGCCCTGCCACAGGGCCAGCTCGGCGTACATGGCCCGGGCCATGTAGCCGCACAGCTTGTCCTGGTCCCACAGCGGCTCCAGCCAGGTCCGGCGCTCGGCCGCGACCGTGTTGCCCCGGGCCACGTCGACGAACAGGGCCATGGCCGACAAGATCGCCTCGGGCAGCGTGGCCACCCGGATCGACCAGCCGTTGGCCAGCTGCTGGGCGTGGTCCCAGTCGCCCTTGGCGTAGTGGGCCTGGAAGTGCAGGTGCTGGACGTCGAGGCCGTAGGGGGCCAGGCTCAGCCCGGCCTCGTCGGCCCGGCGCACCCCCTCATGGGCCACCCGCGCGGAGTCGGCCAGCTCGCCGCGCTCCAGGTGGGCGCGGGACAAGATGGTGGCCGCCCGCAGCTGGACCCCCAGCACCTTGGCCTTGCGGGCCTGCTCGTGGGCGGCGGTAAACAGCTCGATGGCCTCGTCGTCGCGGCCCTCCCGCTTGGCCACCGAGCCCAGCGTGACCAGGGCGTCGGCCTCCACCCAGGGGGAGTCCGCGGCCCGGGCCGCGGCCCGGCCGCGCTCGGCCCACTCGGCGGCCTCCTGGTCGCGGAAGCCGACGGCCATCAGCGTGCTGGCGTAGGTGGCGATGGCCCGGGCCCGTTCCCAGGCCGGCGGCTCCTCGGGCAGCAGGTCGATCGTGGCCCGGGCCACCCGGGCCGCCTCCTCCACCGGCTCGTAGGTGTCGGCCTGGAACAGGTAGTAGGCCAGCCGCTCCCCGGCCCGGGTGGCCAGCTTGGGGTCGGTCGCGGGATCGAGGAGCCGCCACAGGGCCCGGAGCTGGTGGATGGCCCGGGACACGTCCCCGCTGGCCGCGGCGCTGCGGGCTGACTCCAGGGCCAGCTGCCCGCGCGACATGCCCGCCCGCTCCTCGGGGTCGGGGATCCGCTCCCACAGCCCCAGGGCCTGGTCGTAGTGGCGGTGCGCCTCGGCCGGGGCGCCCAGCTGCTCGGCCTCGGCCCCGGCCCGGACCGAGGCGGCGAACGCGCCGGGCACGTCGTGGCTGGCCAGGTAGTGGTGGGCCAGCTCGGCCGCGACCCCGGGCCGGGACGAACGCTGCTCCTCGTCGGCCAGCAGCCCGGCCAGCACGCCGTGCAGCCGGGTCCGTTCACCCGGCAGCAGGTCGGCCTCGACCGCCTCGCGCAGCAGGGCGTGCCGGAACGAGTAGCCGTCCCCGTAAGGCACCAGCAGCTGCTGGGTGACGGCCTCCCGGATCGCGTCCTCGTACTCGGGCAGGGGCAGCCCGCTGGCCGCCCGGACCAGGTCATCGTCGGCCCGGCGGCCGGCCACGGCGGCGGCCCGCAGCACCCGCTGGGCCGCGTCGCTCAGCCGCTCCACCCGGCTGAGCAGCAGTGCGGCCAGGTCCTCGGGCAGGGCCCGGCCCGCGCCGGAACCGCGGGTCCCGCCGCCCACCGCGGCCAGCAGCTCCTCGGCGTAGTAGGCGTTGCCCTCGGCCCGGCTGATGATGTTGTTCAGCTCGGCGGCGTCCAGGTTGCCGTGGTGCAGGCCGGCCAGGGCGGTGAGGTGCTCGGCCAGCGCGGCCGGGCCCAGCGGGCCGAGCCGGATCGGGGTCACGCTGGGCAGCCGCTGCAGCTCGGCGGCCAGCGGCCGGAGCGGGTGCCGCCGGTGCAGGTCGTCGGTGCGGTAGGTGCCGACCAGGGCCACCCGTTCGGTGCGCAGCACCCGGCACAGGAACGTCAGCAGGTCGCGGGTTGAGGCGTCGGCCCAGTGCAGGTCCTCGAACACCAGCAGCACCGGGGTGGCGGCGGCCAGCTCACCGAGCAGGCCCAGCACCGCGCCGAACATCTGCTGCCGGGCCATGCCCATGCCCTCCCCGCCGGCGGCGGCCGGGGTCTCCCCCTCGGGCAGCAGGCGGTTCAGCACCGGGCGGCTGGCCAGCGCGTCCAGCAGCCGGGACGCGGTGCCCGGGGCCTGGGTGGCGTTGCGCAAGGCGTCGGCCAGGGGCAGGTAGGGGACGCTCTCGCCCAGCTCGGCGCAGTGCCCGGACAGCACGGTGAAGCCCTCGGCGGTGGCCCGCCGGGTCACCTCGGTCACCAGCCGGGTCTTGCCCACGCCGGCGTCTCCGCTGATCAGCGCGACCACGGCCTGGCGGGAGGCGGCGTCGCCGAGCATGGTCAGCAGGCGGGCGAACTCCCCGTCCCGCCCGACCAGCTGGTCCCACGTCGACTCCGGCAGCATGCCCCGAGTATCGCACCAGGCAGGGACACTTCCGACTCATTAAGCTGGCGGCATGACCGAGTCGGCGGGCCAGCCCAGCGAGCTCCGGGTCATCCGCGGCGGTGACCTGTCGAGCGGCACCACTCAGACCGCGGGTATGCAGCGGTCGGCGGCCATATCGGGTGACCTGGTCGGTGCCCGGGAGCTGTGGATGGGCCGCACCGTGGTCCGGCCCGGGGCGTCCTCCGGTGACCACCACCACGGCGAGTCCGAGACCGGGATCTACGTGGTCTCGGGGCACCCGGTGTTCGTGTTCCGTGACCCGGCCAGCGGCGAGATCACCCGGCTGGAGACCGGCCCCGGCGACTACGTGTGGGTGCCGCCGCACGTGCCGCACCGGGAGGAGAACCCCTCGCCGGACACCGAGGCGGTGGTGGTGATCGCCCGCTCCACCCAGGAAGCGATCGTGGTCAACGTCCCGGCGCTCTAGTCACTCGTCGCCGGGCTGGACCCGGCGGTTTCGCTTGACCGTGCTACGGCGCCGCTTCTCGGCCACCCGCCGTTCCTTGGCCCGGCGACTGGGCCGGGTCGCCACCCGGGCCGCGGGCGGGGGCGCGATCGCCTCCCGGATCAGGTTGGCCATCCGGCCCTGGGCCGCCCGCCGGTTCAGCAGCTGGCTGCGCTGCTCGGACGCGACCACGGTGAGCACGCCGTCCTCGCTGACCCGGCCGCGCAGGTTGTCCAGGGCCCGCACCCGGGCGTACTCGGGCAGGGCCCGCGACCGGGCCACGTCGAACGACAGCTCGACCCGGGTGTCGGCGGTGTTCACACCCTGCCCGCCGGGCCCCGACGACCGGGAGAACCTCTCGTGCAGCTCACCGGCCGGGATCACCAGCCAGCTGTTGACTCTCAGATCGTCGGGCATGGTGACGGTGCTCTACGGCAGGGCCGCGACCAGTTCCCGGACCGGCTTGCGGCGGCCGGTGAAGAACGGGATCTCGACCCGGGTGTGGCGGCGCGCCTCGGCCCCGCGCAGGTGGCGCATGAGGTCGACGATGCGGTGCAGTTCGTCGGCTTCGAAGGCCAGGATCCACTCGTAGTCGTTCAGCGAGAAGCTGCTCACGGTGTTGGCCCGCACGTCCGGGTACTCGCGGGCCATCATGCCGTGCTCGGCCAGCATCTTCCGCCGCTGGCCCGGGTCCAGCAGGTACCACTCGTAGGACCGCACGAACGGGTACACGCTGACGTAGTTGCACGGCTCCTCCTCGGCCAGGAAGGCCGGGATGTGACCCTTGTTGAACTCGGCCGGGCGGTGCAGGGCCATGGCCGACCAGACCGGCGCGCTGGCCCGGCCCAGCCGGGTGCGGCGGAACCTTGCGTAGATCTCCTGCAGGTCGTCCGAGCTGGGCGCGTGCCACCAGAACATGTAGTCGGCGTCGGCGCGCAGGCCCTGCACGTCGTAGCAGCCGCGGGTGACGGTGTCCTTGCCCGCGGCCTGGTCGAGCAGGTCGGCCACCTCGCGAGCCGCGTTGTCACGGTCGGCGGTGTCCAGCGCGGACTGGTCGGCGACCCGGAACACCGACCACATCGTGTACCGGATCTGCTCGTTCAGGTCCCGGGCCTTCGGCCGGGCGGCCGCGTCGCTGGAAGTCATGCCTTCATTGTCGGTCATGACGGGGGCTCACCGCTCTCCCGGGCTGGCTTGGGGGCGAGGGTCGCTTTTTTCTTTGAAATATCGCTGGATTTCCTCGGCGGCCACGCGGGCGGTCCCGATGCAGGCGGGAACGCCGATCCCGTCGTAGGCGGCGCCGCACACGGCCAGGCCCGGCTGGGCGGCGACGTCCGCGCGGATCGCGCCCACCCGGTCCAGGTGGCCGACGGTGTACTGGGGCAGGCCGCCGCCCCAGCGGGTGACCCGGCTGTCCACCGGCGCGCCCTGGGCCCCGGTCTCCTCGGCCAGTTCGGCGGTGGCCAGCGCGACCAGGTCGGCGTCGTCGCGCTGGAGCACGGTCTGCTCGCCGATCCGGCCGATCGAGCAGCGGACGATGTCGATCGGGTCGCCCGGGCGGCCGGGCTGGGCGCCGGGCCCGGCCAGGTGCGGCCATTTGATGGTGGAGTAGGTCACGGCCTTGACGGCCCGGCCCTCGACGGCGGGGATCAGGTAGCCGCTGCGCGGGTCGCCGTGGGCGGCCGGGAACCGGGACCGCGGGTAGGCCAGCGTGACAATGGCCATGCTGGCGTACTCGATCCCGGCCAGCCCGGCGGTGGCCGCGGACACTCCGGGCACCCCGCTCAGCAGCCGGGACGCGGGCCGGGCGGGCAGGGCCAGCACCACCGCGTCGGCCTCGATCCATTCCGGGTCCGCGGCCGAGCCCACGGTCAGCCGCCAGCCGGTCGCGGTGCGGGCCAGCTCCCGGACCGTGGCCCGGGTCCGGACCGTGGCCCCGGACGCCGCCGCCACCGCGGCCGGCAGCGTGCCCAGGCCGCTGGCCAGCGTGGTGAACACCGCGGGGCGCGGGGCGGGCTTGTCGTGGCCGGCCGGGGGCGGCGCCGGGATCAGCGAGGCGGCGGCCTCGGACAGCGCCCGGTGCGCTCCGGCCGCCGTGGCCAGGGGTCCCAGCGTGGCCTCGAACGACAGCTGCTCGGAGCGGCCCGCGTAGACCCCGCCCAGCAGCGGGTCGACCAGCCGGTCGACCAGTTCCGGCCCGAACCGGGCCCCGACGTAGGCGGCCACGGCCACGTCGCCGTCGCGCGGGGTGGCGGGCAGGTCGCGGTCCTGCCGGGCCCGGGCCAGCCCGTCCGGGGACAGCACGCCGCTGCGGCCCAGCCCGTCCAGGTCGGCGGGCACCCCCATGAACTGCCGGGGCGGGAGCGGGTGCAGGCCGCCGTAGCTCCAGATCCCCGACGCGGTGGTCCCGGGCAGCACCAGCTGATCAGCCAGCCCGACGTCGGCGATGAGATCGGTCCCCTCGGGCCGGCGCCGCAGCAGCGCCTCGGCGCCCGCGTCCACCGGCACCCCGGCCACCTCGGCGGCGGTCAGCTTGCCGCCCAGCCGGGGTGACCCTTCCAGCACCGTGACGCGGGCCGGCTCGTCGCGCAGGAAATACGCCGCGGCCAGCCCCGCGATGCCGCCCCCGACGATGACCACATGCGGATTGCTCACCCCTTCACCCTAGGCGTCTAGGCTGGCGCCCATGCGGGTCGATATCTGGAGCGACGTGGTCTGTCCCTGGTGCTACCTGGGCCAGGCGCGCTTCGAGAAGGCGCTGGCGGGCTTCGACGGCCGGGACGAGGTGGAAGTGGCCTACCACTCGTTCGAGCTCGACCCGTCCTGGCCATCCGGCCAGACCATGCCGATCCTGGAGATGCTGGCCACCAAGTACCACCTGACCCCGGCCGAGGCCGAGGCGGCCGAAGGCCAGGTGGGCGGCCTGGCCCGCGCCGAAGGCCTGCCGTTCCGTCCCGACCGCCCCCTGGGCAACACGTTCGACGTGCACCGGGTTCTGCAGCTGGCGCGCGACCAGGGCTTCCAGCACCGCCTGCTGGACACGACCTACCGGTCCTACTTCGGCGAGGCGGCTGATGTCTTCGACCCGGACGTCCTGAGCAAGATCGCCGCCACCGCGGGGCTGGACCCCGGGGACGTCCAGCAGGTTCTCGGCGGCGACGACTACACCGACGAGGTCCGCGCCGACGAGCAGCAAGCCCAGCAGATCGGCATCCGCGGCGTCCCGTTCTACGTCCTGGACGGCCGCCTCGGCATCTCCGGCGCCCAGTCCGCCGCCACCTTCACCGAGGCCCTGCGCCAGGCGGCTGGCTAGCGGGCCGACTCCTGGTGGACCAGGTCGGTGAGGCGGGCCAGCTGGTCGGGGTTGGTGTCGGGGAGGACGCCGTGGCCCAGGTTGAAAATGTGGGATTCGGCGACGCGGCCGCGGGTGAGGACGTCGCGGGCGCGGGGGGCGACGACCTCCCAGGGGGCCAGCAGCACGGCGGGGTCCAGGTTGCCCTGGAGGGCGGTGCCGGAGCTGACGCGGCTGGCGGCCTCGTCGAGGGGGACGCGCCAGTCCACGCCGACCACGTCGGCGCCGGCTTCGCGCATGACGCCGAGCAGCTCACCGGTGCCGACCCCGAAGTGGATGCGGGGCACGTCGTGGGCGGCCAGCGCGCCGAAGATCCGGCTGGTGTGCGGGAGCACGAACTCGCGGTAGTCGGCCGGGGCCAGCGCGCCGACCCAGGAGTCGAACAGCTGCACGGCACTGACACCGGCGGCGACCTGGATCTCCAGGAACGAGGTGGTGATCGCGGTCAGCCGCGACATCAGCGTGTGCCACAGCTCGGGCTCGCCGTACATCAGGGCCCGGGTCTTGTCGTGGTGGCGGGACGGGCCGCCTTCGACCAGGTAGGACGCGAGCGTGAACGGGGCCCCGGCGAAGCCGATCAGCGGGGTGTCCTTCAGCTCACCGACCAGGGATGAGACCGCCTCGGCGACGTAGGGCACGTCACCCGGCTCCAGCGGGCGCAGCGGGGCCAGGTCCTCGGCCCGGCCGACCGGGTGGTCCAGCACCGGGCCCACGCCGGGCTTGATGTCGATGCCGACCCCGACCGCCTTGAGCGGGACCACGATGTCGCTGAACAGGACGGCCGCGTCCACCGGGAAGCGGCGCACCGGCTGCAGGGTGATCTCGGTGATCAGGTCGGGCCGGGTGCACGACTCCAGCATCGGCACGCCCGCGCGGACCCGCTTGTACTCCGGCAGCGACCGGCCGGCCTGCCGCATGTACCAGACCGGGGTGTACGGCACCGGTTCGCGGCGGCAGGCGCGCAGGAACGGCGAGTCCTTGGCGGGCGATGTCACAGCTGGGATCGTCTCACATCTGGCGGGCCGGCCGGCCCGGGCGGCGGACACGCCGGGCAACGTCCCGCGCTGTGTCGTAGGGCCGTGTCAATATCGTCTTCAGCCCCCGACAGGCCGCGCCGAAGGAGGGAACCGGCACATGAGCCAAATGCCTTGGTACTGTCCCGAATGCGCTGGGGAGCAGCTGTTCGAGCAGTTTCACGACGAGCTGGGAAGCTGCCCCGACTCCCCCGACGGGCACTGCCCGGAATGGGCCTGCTGTGAGTGCGGAATCGCGCTGATCGTGGGCTTCCAGCCACGGGAAGCGCCGCTGCCCACGGCCGTGCCGCGTCATTCCGGCCGGGCGGCATGACGCTTTTCCCGCGCCGGATAAAGCCCGTTAACAACGGCATTTGCGCCGAAACCTGCGTGAGGGACCAGCGGGCGCGGCATACGCTCTCTATATGAGATCGGCCGACCGCCCCATGCGGCCTCACCCGGGCTCCGGCGAGGCACCGCCGGGCGATGACGAGCAGGCGGCAGCCGAGTTCGGCGTGGTGCGGGCCGCGTTCCAGGCGGGTCTGGACGATCAGGGTGCCCTGCGGGCCGAGTTCTCCTTCGAGGACGTGCCCGCGCCCAAGAAGCTGGCCCCGTTCGCGGCGGCCACCTCGGCCACCGTGGCCCGGGACGACGCCGACATCGCCTTCGGCCGCCTGGTCCTGCTCTACGACCCGGCTGGGCACGACGGCTGGCCCGGCTGCTACCGGCTGATCAGTTATGTGCGGGCCGAGGTGGACGAGGAGATCGCGGCCGACCCGATGCTGTGCCAGGTCGGCTGGGACTGGCTGATCGAGGCGCTGGACACGAGGACGCCCGGCTGCTACGCCACCCCGAGCGGTACGGTGACCCGGGTGACCACCGAAGGCTTCGGCGGCAAGGCCAGCGAGCCACCCGTCTACGGCTTCGAGCAGCGGGCATCCTGGTCACCGGTGGCCCCGGCCGGAGCGCCGGACGCGGGGCCGGACGACCTGGACCTGGGCGCGCACGTCATGGCCTGGTGTGACTCGCTGGCCGCCGCGGCCGGCCTGCCGCCGCTGGCCGCGGGCACGGCCGCGCTGCCGTCCGGCCGGGCCGGCGGCACACGATCCCGGCGGCACCGGTGACCGCTGAGAGCCAGCCGACCCGGGACGACGGCGACCTGCCCCCTGAGCCCGCGGAGGTCATACCCCTGCTCGAGCCCAGGGATGGCCTGCCGCCGGTGATCGAGTCGGCCGAGGCGCTGGACCAGGCCACCCGGGCCCTGGCCGGCGGGACCGGCCCGGTGGCGGTGGACGCCGAGCGCGCCTCCGGCTACCGCTACGGGCACCGGGCCTACCTGGTGCAGCTGCGCCGGGCGGGCGCGGGCACGATGCTCATCGACCCGATCTTGTGCCCGGACCTGTCCGGCATCGACGACGCGCTGGCCGATACCGAGGCCGTGCTGCACGCCGCGTCGCAGGACCTGCCCTGCCTGTCCGAGCTGAACTACCGGCCCCGGCTGCTGTTCGACACCGAGCTGGCCGGGCGGCTGCTGGGCTTCCCTCGGGTCGCGCTGGGCACGCTGGTCGAGACCGTGCTGGGCCTGCACCTGGAGAAGGGTTACTCGGCGGCGGACTGGTCGACCCGGCCCCTGCCGGTGGACTGGCTGCGGTACGCCGCCCTGGACGTCGAGGTGCTGGTCGAGCTGCGGGACGCGCTGGCCGGGATGCTGACCGAGCAGGGCAAGCTGGACTGGGCCCGCCAGGAGTTCGCGGCCGTGCTGTCGGCCCCGCCGCCCCCGCCCCGGCCGGACCCGTGGCGGCGGACCTCCGGCATCCACCGGGTGCGCAGCCGCCGCAGCCTGGCCGTGGTCCGGGCCCTGTACGAGCAGCGGGACAAGATCGCCCAGAACCTGAACCTGTCTCCGGGCCGGGTGCTGCCCGACGCCGCCATCGTGGAGGCGGCCCGGTCGCTGCCGGCCAGCATCGGCGCGCTGACCAAGATTTCCGGCTTCACCAACCGGGTGGCCCGCAGGCACCTGCAGGAGTGGCTGGCCGCGGTCCGGGACGCCCGGGCCCTGCCGGACGGCGCGCTGCCCGACACCGGCGGGCCCGCCGCCGCCAGCGGGCCGCCGCCCACCCACCGCTGGCCGGAACGGGACCCGGCCGCCGCGGCCCGGCTGACCGCGGTGCGGGCCACCGTGACCGACCTGGCCGGCCAGCACACTATGCCCGCCGAGAACCTGCTGCCCCCGGACGCGGTGCGGCGGATCAGCTGGGAGCCGCCCGATCCCCCGGACCCGCTGGCCGTGGAGGCCGCGCTGAGCGGGTACGGGGCCCGGCGCTGGCAGGTCGAGCTGACCTCCGGGCCGATCTCGGCCGCGATCGAGGGCGCCCGGCCGGCCGACAGCGCATGAGCACGGCGCCCGCGCTGCCGGGGATCTTCGGCACGCTCGAGCCGATCCTGAACCACTATGGCTACCTGGCCGTGGGCGGGCTGGTCCTGGTGGAGGACTTCGGTATCCCGGTGCCGGGCGAGACCATCCTCATCGCCGCCTCGCTGTACGCGGGCGCGGGCCGGCTGAACGTGGTCGCGGTCGGCATCATCGCCTGGATCTGCGCGGTGATCGGCGACAACATCGGCTTCCTGATCGGGCACTTCGGCGGCCGCCGGCTGGCCCTGAAATACGGCAAGTATGTGTTCCTGACCAGCGCGCGGCTGGACAAGGCCGAGTACTTCTTCGACCACCACGGCGGCAAGATCATCGTGGCGGCCCGGTTCATCGAAGGGCTGCGCCAGGCCAACGGCATCGTGGCCGGCATCACCGGCATGCACTGGAAACGGTTCATCCCGTTCAACGCGCTCGGCGCCGCGCTGTGGGTCGGCCTGTGGGTCAGCGTCGGCTATCTGGCCGGGAGCAACATCACCACGATCTACGAGCAGGTCACCCGCTACTCGCTGTACCTCCTGATCGCGCTGGCGGTGGCGGTGGCCGTGCTGATCGGCTGGCGGGTGCGCCGGCACCTGCGGGAGCGCCGGGAGCGCGCCGAAGCCGCGGCCGACGCCGAAGCCCAGGCCAGTGCGGACGCTGGCGAAAGCGCGGCGGTGGAAGACACCCCGCCGTCGGAGCCCGGGCCCGCAGAAGCTGACCGGGGCCAGGAGCCAGAGCCTCCTGACCGGGGCCAGGAGCCAGAGCCTGAGGCGGCTAAGCCGGACAAGTCGTAGCGCTCGATCCCGGCCAGCGTGGTCTCGGCGGCCTGCAGCACCTGGAGGCTGCCCTTGGGCAGTGACAGGTCGTCGGGCGGCGGTGCGCCCAGGACGCGGCAGGCCACGGCCAGGATGTCCGGGATGTTCTCCCGGTGCGCGCAGACCACGGTCGGGACCCCGTCGGTCAGCAGCTCGGTCACCGCCTCGGCCAGCCCAGGCCGTGTCCTTCGATCATTTTCTGATCTTGACTGGTCCGGCACGATGAAGGCCGGCTCGACCTGGACCGGCGCGCCGATGTGCCCCGCGTACGGCTCGACCGAGGCCAGGCAGCGGGCGGCCGGCGAGCTGACCACCCGCACCGGCCCGAAACAGATCAGCAGCGGCACCAGCGCGCGGGCCTGGGCCTGGCCCTTGTGGTCGAGCGGGCGGAGCAGGTCGTCGCCGTCCCAGTCACCCTTGGCCCCGGCCGACGTGTGCCGCAGCACCATGAACGGCACGGTCCGGTGCGGCCAGCGGGCGAAGTCGTCCAGCACGGCCGTGTCGTCGGCGTAGGACAGCCGCACGTAGGCCTCGGCCAGCGCGTACCAGCCGACCCGGTCGACCTCGTCGTTGGGCACGAACCGGGTCCCGGCTCCGGGCCGGGCCGGCTCGGCCGCGGCCCACCATTCCACCCGCTTGGGGCGCCCGTCCACCTGGTAGCGCACGGTCTTCAGGTGACGGCCCAGCACCGGGCGCACCCCGGTCTCCTCGATCACCTCGCGGACCGCGGTCTCCGGCAGTTCCTCGCCGGGCTCGCGCTTGCCCTTGGCCAGCGTCCAGTCGTCGTGCCGCGGGCGGTGGATCAGCAGCACCTCAGGGCCGGCCGCCCCGCGGCGCCAGATCACCGCGCCCGCGGCCTCGATCTCCCCGATCACGGACACCGCCTGGCCGGGGTGACGATGGTGATGATGGTCAGCCATCGGAGGTCCGGCCGTCGGCCGGCCGCGACCGGCGGTCCCCCATCAGCATGAACTGGATGTCCCGCAGCCGTTCACCGTCCGGGCCGAGGTGGTGCCGGGTCCAGGTGCCGTCGGCGTCCAGCCACCAGGAGGCGGTGCTGTCGTCCATGCCCAGTTCGAGCAGGCGGCACAGTTTCCGGCGGTGCCCGGCGTCGCCGACCCGGACCACCGTCTCCACCCGCCGGTCCAGGTTCCGGTGCATGAGGTCCGGGCTGCCCAGCCACACCTCGCCGGCGTCCGGGTCGTTCCCGGCGGCGTCTCCAGCCGGCTTCCCGGGGCCGAACGAGTAGATGCGGGAGTGCTCCAGGAACCGGCCCAGGACGCTGCGGACCCGGATCGTCTCGGACAGCCCGGGCACCCCCGGTTTGATCGCGGAGATACCGCGCACCCACAGGTCGATCGGCACCCCGGCCTGCGAGGCCCGGTAGAGCGCGTCCACGATCACCTCGTCGATGATCGCGTTGCATTTGAACTGGATGCGGGCGGGCTGGCCGGCCCGCTGCCGCTCGGCCTGGTGGGCGATCCGGCCGACCAGCCCGGCCCGCAGCGACTCCGGGGCCACCAGCAGCTGCCGGTAGGCGTCCTGCCGGGCGTAGCCGGTCAGGTGGTTGAACAGGTCGGTAACGTCCTCGCCGACGGTGGGGTCCGCGGTGAGCAGGCCGAAATCCTCGTACAGGCGGGCGGTCGACGGGTTGTAGTTGCCGGTACCGAGGTGGCAGTAGCGGCGCAGCGACCCGTCGGCCTCCTCGCGCACGATCAGCAGCACCTTGCAGTGGGTCTTCAGGCCCACGAACCCGTAGACGACGTGGCAGCCCGCCTCCTCCAGCTTCCGGGCCCAGGCGATGTTGGCCCGCTCGTCGCCACGGGCCTTGATCTCGACCACCACCACGACCTGCTTGCCCAGCTCGGCCGCGTCGATCAGCGCGTCCACGATCGGTGAGTCACCGCTGGTGCGGTACAGGGTCTGCTTGATGGCCAGCACGCTGGGGTCGGCCGCGGCCTCCTCGATCAGCCGCTCCACGCTGGTGGTGAACGAGTCGTACGGGTGGTGGACCAGCACGTCCCGCTCGCGCAGCGCGGTGAAGATGTCGGTGTCCTTGGAGATGGCCGACGACGACGGCACGAAGGCCGGGTAGCGCAGCTCGCCGATGTCCAGGTCGGCGATGGCCGACAGCCCGGACAGGTCCAGCGGCCCGGGCACCCGGTACACCGCCCGCCGGTCCACGCCCAGCTCGGTGACCAGCCGGTCCAGCACGTCGCTGGACATCGAGTCCTCGACCTCGAGCCGCACCGCCGGGTCGAAGCGGCGGCGCAGCAGTTCGCGCTCCAGGGCCTGCAGCAGGTCCTCGGTGACGTCCTCGTCGACCTCCAGGTCCCGCACCCGGGTGACCCGGAACACGTGGTTCTCCACGATGTCCAGCCCGGCGAACAGCTGGGTCAGGTGGGCGGCGATCACGTCCTCGATGGGCACGAACCGCTGCGGGGACACGGCCAGGAACCGGGGCAGCAACGGCGGCACCTTGACCCGGGCGAACATGGTCGCGCCGGTGCGCGGGTCGGCCACCATCACGGCCAGGTTGAGGGACAGGCCGGAGATGAACGGGAACGGGTGGGCCGGGTCGACCACCAGCGGGGTCAGCACCGGGTAGATGCGCTCACGGAACAGCTCGCGCAGGTTGTCCCGCTCGTCGTGCGACAGCTCCTTCCAGCGCAGGATCTCGATGCCCTCAGCGCTCAGCGCGGGCGAGACCTGCTCGCTGAAGCAGGCCGCGTGCCGGGCGGTCAGCCGCCCGGCCAGGTCCAGCGTGCGGTTCAGCACCTGGCCCGGCAGCTGGACGCTGACCCCATCGACCGGGAGGCCGGCCGCCATCCGGCGCATCAGGCCGGCCACCCGGACCATGAAGAACTCATCCAGGTTGCTGGCGAAGATGGCCAGGAACCGGACCCGCTCCAGCAGCGGCACGGCGTCGTCCTCGGCCAGTTCCAGCACGCGCTGGTTGAACCGCAGCCAGCTCTCCTCGCGGTCCAGGTACCGGTCGGGCGGCAGCGGGTCCGAGCTGCTCTCGGCGGCCAGCTTCTCGATGGCCTCCCGGCCGTACGCCGTCAGCTGGTCCGGGGGCGGCGCGTCCGGGTCCTGGCGCCGGGACACCCCATTCTGGCGCGCCGGGGCGATGCCCTCGGGCGCGTCCCGGCCCGCGGTGACCAGAGGCATGGAACTCCGGTCCTCGCCGTGGGAGGCCGCGGCCCGGGCCTCGGCCTCCGGGTCGGTGTCAATTTGGGACTCGCCGTCGCTCATAGTCCTATTCTCACAGGCCCGCCAGCCGACGAGAAGCCCCGAGGAGGGCGACACGCCGTATTGTCCTGTGTCGCAGACGTCACGGACAGTGATCACCGGGCCTTGGTCACAGCACCAGCACGACGCCGGCGCCGGAAGGCCGGATTGCCTATCATGCTTGAGTGCTCCCAGGTGAACAAGGCTCAGCTGAGTCAGAAGAGGCCTCAGTCCACGCGGCTCCCCCGCCGCCACTGCCGGACGATCTCCTCCTGCCGCGGCCGGGTGCGGGCAGCGTCGCGATAGCGCCTCCCGGCGAGGGCCCCGGATTCTGGGCGGGCGGCCCGTCGGCCGTGGGCGCGGACGGGGAGATCTTCCTGTCCTACCGGCTGCGCCGGCCCCTGGGCCACGGCCGCGGGTACGCGGTCGCGGTCGCCCGCTCCACCGACGGTGAGCACTTCGAGCCGGTGACCATGATCGGTAAAGAGGAGATGGACACCGACTCGCTCGAGCGCCCGTTCATGGTGCGCACCCCGGAGGGGAGCTGGCGGCTGTACCTGAGCTGCGCGACCCCGGGCACCAAGCACTGGCGGGTGGAGGTGCTGGAGGCCGCGCACCCGGCCGAGTTCAGCTCGGCCAGCCGGCAGCTGGTGCTGCCCGGCGACGCCAAGAAGGGCGTCAAGGACCCGGTCATCGTCCGCCGGGACGACGGCTGGCACATGTGGGTCACCTGCCATCCGCTGGAAGACCCGGCCGAGACCGACCAGATGGTCACCGAGTACGCCACCAGCGCGGACGGCCTGGACTGGGCCTGGGACGGCGTCGCGCTCACCGGGCGCCCGGGCTACTGGGACTCGCGCGGGGCGCGGGTCACCGCGGTGATGTTCAGCGGCAGCACCATCGTGGCCTACTACGACGGGCGGGCCAGCGCGGCCGAGAACTACGAGGAGAAGACCGGGGTGGCCACCGGAACCGAGCCCACCGTGCTCACCCCGGCCGGGACCGGCCCGCTGGCGTCGTCCCCGTACCACGGGGGCGGCCTGCGCTACCTGGACATCCTGCCGCTGCCAGACGGCCGGAAGCGGCTCTACTACGAGATGACCCGGGAAGACGGCGCGCACGAACTGCGCACCGAGCTGCGCTAGGAGGACACGGGGCGGCCGTTCCTGGCCTGCGTCTGGCCTTGCGGCCGCGCGCCCACCAGCCCACCGGACCGGTCCCGCGGCGCGCGCCAGTCGCTGAAGTCCGCGCCCAGCACGCGCTCCAGCAGCTCCTGGTCGGCTTGGAAGCGCGGGATGAGCGCCTGGCGCTGCTCCCAGCTGAGCGGCTGCCGTTCCCGGCTGTGCCGCTGCAGGAAGCGTTCCAGCCGCCCGGTCACCGCGTCCCACGCCGACCCGGGCAGGAACCGGCCCACCGCCGCACTGACCCGGAGCAGCTGGGCCACGGCCCGGTGGGCCAGCGTGGCCTCGGGGTGCGCGGTGACGTTCTGCCGCGGGATCTCGGTGACCAGACCCTGCTCCACGCCCAGGAAGCCGAAGATCTGGTCCAGCGTCCTGGCCGGCTCGTCCACCAGCTGCCGGTACCGGATGACCAGCACCTGATCGCGCGGGAACAGCGAGAACACGTGCTCAAGCTGCTGGCCGTACCGGCCAAGTCCCACGTAATGCCAGAACGAGGCCCAGCCCGCGTCGATCCGGCGCTGTTCCTCGGCGCAGGCCCGGACGAAATCCCCTTCCGGCTCCAGGCCCGCCGACCACAGGTGGGTCCAGTTGGAATGGGCCCGCTCCACCGGGTCGCGGATGACCGCGATGAGCTTGGCGTCCGGGATCGCGTCCCGGATGCGCCGCATGGCGTCCGGGTCATGCATGTACAGCGGCGTGGACTCGCCGCGCAGCGTGCCCACGGGGGCGGCCCCGAACAGGGCCTCGTAGTCGGCCCGGCGCCAGACGTGCTCCCGGTAGGTCTGCGCGTCGCCCGGGCCGCCCCGCGTCGGCGGCGGCCCGGCGGTGAGAAAGTGCTTGGGTTCCTTGATGGTCGACATATACAGCGCCGGGTGCTGGGCCAGCGCGGCATGCAGAGCGGTCGTGCCCGCCTTCGGAGCACCGATCACGAGAAAGTCCGGCAGAGCCACAGGGGCCTCCTCACCACGCAAGACCTCGTCAGGCCGGAATTACATAGTATGTCGGCTCAATAAGTAGGCAACGGCGTGAAAATACCATCCCAGGCCGAGCGGGGACAGCCCCGGCTT
>DASXMW010000053.1:0-9193 GCA_036495425.1 Streptosporangiaceae bacterium
TGGCCACCCGGCGCCGGGTGACCATGGCCTCGGCCCCGGCCACGGGGGACCAGTACCGGGACGCCCAGTCGTTGCGGGCCGGCACGTCCCGGACCTCGGGCAGGCCCGCGTTGGCCTCGAACCACTGCGGCCGTTCCCAGCCGGTGGCCTCGCTGAACCAGCCGCCCAGCTCCTGCTGGCGCGGGTAGAACGGGCTGGTCCGCACCGGCCGCGGCGGTCCCGGCGGCTGCAGCGGGTGCAGGATGTCGTAGACCTCGACGAAGCTGCGGCAGCTGCGGGCGTGCACGTAGGACGGGGCCAGCTGGACGTCCTCGAACCGGTTCAGGTCGCAGCCGTGCACGGCGGCCGACGGCTGGCCGTCGACCAGCCACTCGGCCAGCGCCCGGGCCACCCCGGCCGAGTGGGTGATCCACACCGCCTCGGCGGTCCAGAACCCGCGCAGTCCCGGGTGCTCGCCCAGCAGCGGCATCCCGTCCGGGGTGAACGAGAACAGCCCGTTGATCCCGTCCGCGACCTTGGCCTCGCCCAGACTGGGCAGCAGGTCCGCCGCCGCCGCCCACGACTCCTCGAAGTCCCCCGGCGTGAACGCCCGGTCGGCCGGGGCCGTGCCCAGCTCGGCCGGGTCCAGGGGCATCGGGCGGTGGCCGTAGGCGCCCACCCCCACCCGGTCCCCGTGCTCGCGGAAGTACAGGTCCGCCTCCTGATGCCGCAGGATCGGGCTGACCGCCGCGTCCGGGTCGTCACCCAGCCCGGCCACCGCGGCCAGCGCGGGCAGCGGCGTGGTCCGGGCGTACTGGTGCGCCATCGGCACCAGCGGCACGGCCAGGCCCACCATGGCCCCGATCAGCGGTCCCCAGATGCCCGCGCAGCACACGACCACGTCGGCCGCGAACTCATCGGTCGCGGTGACCACGCCGGTCACCGCCCCGCCCGCCTGCCGGATCCCGGTCACCCGCTGGCCGGCCAGCACGCGGGCGCCGCGGCTGGCCGCCCGGTCCGCCTGGGCCTGCGCGGCCAGCACCGGCCGGGCCAGGCCGTCGGACGGGATGTGGAAGCCGCCCACCACCCGGTCCGGGTCGATCAGCGGGTGCAGCCGGGCGCACTCCTCGGGCGTACGCAGGACGCTGGGCACTCCCCAGGACGTGGCCCAGCCGTGCCGCCGGGCCAGGTCGGCCCAGCGGGCCGGGGTGGTGGCCAGTTCCAGGCCGCCCACCGGCCGGTAGCAAGCCTCCCGGCCCACGCTGAGTTCGGAGTACTTGGCCACCGTGTAGCGGGCGAACTCGGTCATGGTCCGGTTGCTGTTGGTCTGGAACACCAGGCCCGGCGCGTGCCCGGTCGACCCGCCGGGCCGGGGGAGCGGGCCCTGGTCGAGCACGGTGACGTCGGTCCAGCCCCGCCCGGTCAGCTCGTCGGCCAGGGCACAGCCGACGATGCCGGCCCCGATCACCACCACCCGCGGCCCCGCGCTCACGGCCTCGTTCCCACGGCGACCCTCCCGTTGCGCATGACGCAGCCTGTTGCTGCCTACGCAACCCGCCTAGCTGCGCGGCGTCAAGGCCCGAGACCGGGAGCAAACCCGCGGCGCATCCCGGCCGGCTGGCCCGGCGGGGATAGGTAGTTCACCCGATGCCGGGCGGGGCCCGGTTCGGCCGGCGGGGGCTGATCGGCCCGGATTGCGGTAGTTCACCCGATGGTCCGCTGGCCCGGCTGTTCCTAGGTTCGGGTTATGACCGCCGTAACGCTGTGCGGCCGGTCCAGGCGAAGAGCTCATAACCATCCACGTACGGGGGTTCCGATGAACACTGAACTGATCGAGGAGAACGTGCACCGGCTGCTCGGCGCGATGACCGGCGCGGCCACCACGGCCATGGTGGCGGTCGGTGACCAGCTCGGGCTGTACCGGGCACTCGCCGACGGCGGGCCGGCCACCCAGGACGAACTGGCCGCCCGCACCGGCATGGCGGCCCGCTACCTGAGGGAATGGCTGTCCCAGCAGGCCGCCGCCGGATTCCTCGCCTACCAGGAGGGCGACGGCCGGTACGTGCTGCCGGCCGAGGCCGCCGCGGTCCTCGCCCATGAGGCATCACCGGCCTTCCTGGCCGGCGGCGCCACCATCACGCGCGGCTGGTTCGCGGGCATCGGCCGCCTGGCCGAGGCGTTCCGCACCGGCGCCGGCATCCCCTGGCCCGAGCAGGATCCGGCGGTCTTCGAGGGCACTGAGCGGTTCTTCCGTCCCGGCTACACCGCCAGCCTCACCACCGAATGGATCCCCGCCCTGCCCGGGGTGGCTGACCGGCTCGCCGCCGGCGGCCGGGTCGCCGACGTCGGCTGCGGACACGGCGTGGCCGCCATCTTGATCGCCCGCGCCTACCCGCAAGCGAGCGTTCATGGTTATGACTTCCACGACCGTTCCATCCAGGTCGCCCGGCAGCGGGCCGGTCAGGCCGGCCTCGGCGGCCACATCCGGTTCGAGCCGCTCGACGCGACCAGCTACCCGGCCGACGGCTTCGACCTGATCTGCCTGCTGGACACCCTCCACGACCTCGGCGACCCGGCCGCCGCGCTGGCCCACGCCCGCAAGGCGCTCGCCCCCGACGGCGCCGTGCTGGTCGTGGAGCCGAACGCGGCCGACGACTACACAGCGAACCTGGCCAGCCCAATGGCCGCGCTCAGCTACGCGGCGTCCACGTTCCAGTGCACACCGGCCGCCCTGGCCCAGCCCGGCGGGGTCGCGCTCGGCGCTCAGGCCGGCCCCGCGGCGGTCCGGCAACTGGCCGACGAAGCCGGCTTCAGCCGGTTCCGGCAAGTCACCCAGACCCCGGTCAACGTGGTTCTCGAGCTCCGGCCATGACCGGGCACCCCCAGTTGGCCAGCCTCTAACCGAGGTAGCCCAGCTGGGCTACCCGCGGTAGCCCAGCTGGGCCGACAGCTCGGCCGCGGCCACGGCCAGTTCGGGCACGATCTCCTCGGCCCGGCGCCGGGTCAGCCGGTACGACGGCCCGGACGCGCTGATCGCCGCGACCACCTCGCCGCGCGGGTCGGCCACCGGCACCGCCACCGCGTGCAGGCCCAGTTCCAGCTGCTCGAAGCTGGTCGCGTAGCCGTCGCGCCGGACCCGGTCCAGCTCCTCGTTGAGCGCGGCCGGCCTGATCGTGGTGTGCGGGGTGTACCGGCGCAGCGGCTTGTCCAGCAGCCCCTCGCGGTCGGCGTCGGCCACGTGGGCCAGCAGCACCCGGCCGCTGGAGGTGGCGTGCAGCGGCGTGCGCTGGCCGACCCAGTTCTGCACCGCGACCGCGGACGGGCCGAACCCCTGGCTGATGTTGATCGCGGCCCGGTCGTGCAGCACCGCGACGTTGACCGTTTCCCCGAGCCGCCGGGCCAGTTCCTCGCAGACCGGCTGGCTCAGCTTGGTCAGGTCCAGCCGCCGGGTCCCGGCCGCGGCCAGCTTGGCGATGCCGAAGCCCAGCGCGTACTTGCCCCGCTCGCCCAGCTGCTCGACCAGCCCGCGGTTCTCCAGCACGCTGACCAGCCGGGACGCCGTCGACTTGTGCACCCCGAGCTCGTCCGCGATCTCGGTGATGCCGGCCCGGCCCTGCTTGGCCAGCAGCTCGAGCACGCTGATGGCCCGGTCCACCGACTGGATGAGCGCGGTGGGCTTGGGGTCCGGCTCCGGCGCCGGCTTCAGGTGCGCCATACCCGAACAGTAACCGTGAACGGAAACCGCGGTCAGCGGTCGCCTACCTCCTGGTCGTGGTGGATCCGGTCCAGGCAGACCGCGATCGAGAGGATCAGCGCGTCGTTCTGGCCGGGCGCGATGTCCACCCCGTAGGTGTCCCGGATCCGGAACCAGGACCGCGAGATGTGCGCGATCGGCTGGCCGCCGGCCTGGATGTCGAACTCCTTGTCCAGGATGCTGCCGACCGCCTCCCACTGGCTCCCGTCGGCCAGGTCGATGCTCGACCGGTGGTGCAGCGGCGAGATCAGCGCCTTGCGCACGGTCGCCACCACCTGGCCGTCGTGCTCGATCTCCATCGTGTCCCGGATGGCGATCAGCTTCTTGTGCACGGTGACCAGGATCTGGCCGGACGTGTCCTTCAGCTCGAAGGTGTTGCGCAGCGAGAGCGCCTTGCCGTCGACCAGGAACACCTGGTTGCCGTCGTCGTCGGCGATCCAGAAGTCGTCGCCGATGGAGAAGATCTTCTCCCGCACTGCGTATCGCGCCACACCGAGCTCCTCACGGGCCGCCGTCAGGTACCGCCGAAGCTTAGCGGCGCCCGCCCCCTAGCGTGGCGGCGTACCCGGGCTGTCCCAGGCCCAGTAGGCGCCGGGGATTCCGCGCACCGAGCCCGACGTGGTCAGCTGCTGCTTGGTGCCGTTGGGCCGGATGTAGTTGCGCGAGGCGACGTTCATCCACAGCACCGAGTGCGGGTTGCCGCCCGGCTCGGACGCCTGCCACTGCTGGAACCGGGACCCGTTGCACCAGCGCAGCACCACCCCGTGCGGCTTGACCAGGTTCACGTTGTCCAGGTCGGCCAGGCACAGGTCGGACAGGATGCCGTTCGGCACCCACTCGAAGGACCGGTTCTGCCGCGCCTTCATGTTGGGTGTGAACACGTAGAAGTCAGTGGCCGGGTCGCTGGTGAGCTGACGGCCGCGCCGGAAGTCGGGGTAGGCGATGACCGGGGTGCCGGGCTGCAAGCGCTGCTTGTACACGGCCCACCCGTTGCCGGACTGGTTCACGAAGTCCCCGCACTGGGGCTGCATCGGCCCCGCCGTGCACCGCGGCGTCGACGCCGACGCGCCCACGGCCGGTCCCACCAGCCCGGCCACCGCGCCCGCCATCACCACGGCGCCCGCGATCCCGCTGACCTTCCTGCCCATGCTTGAGTCCCCCTCCGTGTCGCCACCCTCACCCTCAGTAACGCAATGTGCTTACCCCGTACCGATAAGTAGCCAACCTCGTTACCAATCCGTGACCAACCAACCCCGGACCCGTGTGCACGATGTCACATCGTTAACACCCGGGTGTGCACGATGTCACATCGTGCACACGGGGGACCGGGACCGGGACCGGGACCGGGACGCCCCGGCCCGCGCGAACCTGACCGGGGCCGGGCCGGGCGGGCCAGCCCCGCCGAGACCCTGCCGAGACCCTGCCGCGTCCCCTTAGCCGCGGTTGACGGCGAGGCGGACAGCCGCGGTGCCCAGCAGGCGCTTGGCTTCGCGGATGCCGCTGGTCAGGGCGCCGTCGGCGTAGGCCAGGCGGGCGCTCTGGGTGTGCTCGCCCGCGAACAGCAGGCGGCCGCCGGCCGGCTCACCGAGCAGGTCGGCGTCGGCCGGGGTCGCTCCGGGCGGGATGTGCGCGTAGGCGCCGCGCGCCCACGGGTCGTCGGCCCACGCGCTGACGGCCACCGCGACCGGCTCCGGGCACGGGCCGCCGAGGGCCTCGGCCAGCAGGCCGCGGGCCCAGCGCACGGACGCGTCCGGGGCCGCCCCGGCCAGCCGCTCGGCCGCGCTGTGGAAGACGAAGAAGACCAGGACCGGGCCGCCGCCGAACGCGTCCAGTCCCATCACCCAGACCATCCACTGGCCCGGATCGCGGGGGAACACCATCAGGTGCGGGAGGCCCGCTTCCCGCCAGAACGGCTCGGCGAAGCGCAGGGCCACCTTCTCGAACCGCCCGAACCCCAGCCGCCCGATGGCCGCCAGCCGGTCCGGCGGCAGGCCAGGTGAGAACCGCGGCTGCCCGCTCTTGAGCACACCGAGCGGTACCGCCACCACCGCGTGCGAGCCCTCCTCGACCGAGCCGTCGGCGGCCACCATCCGCACGCCGTCCGGCCCGGTCACGATCTCGGACACGGGCCGGCCCAGCCGCACGTCGACACCGGAGGCCATCGCGTCCACCAGCCGCCGGTAGCCACCGCGGGGCACGTCGCCGAAGTAGCTCCCGCCGTATTCGAGTTCTTCCCACAGCCAGCGCAGCGACTGATCCGCGGCCCGCCCGGCCGACTCGGCCTCGACGCAGCCGTACAGCATCTGGCGAGCCCGGGCCGGTGGCCCCGGCGCCCGGCCCGCGGCCACGAAGGCGTCGATCGCCTCGGCCGCCGAGGCGCCCGGCCCGAGCTCGGCGGCCAGGTCCGCGGTGGCGGCCGGGAACTGCTCCTGGTAGAGGCCGAGCAGCTCGCCGACCTCGGCCGCGGACAGCCGCCTCCGCTCCCGGCCGTCGAAGCCGGCCATTTCGCCGACCGGGTCCGCGCTCGCGCAGGGCACCCCGGCCAGCCGGGCGAACGCCCGCATCGGGTTGCCGTCCGGCATGTGGATCCAGGATCCGCCCAGGTCGACCGGGGCGCCGTCCAGGTCCGCGGTGTGCAGCCGGCCGCCGATCCGGTCCCTGGCCTCGAGCACGACGCAGTCCACCCCGGCCTGGGTGAGCGCGTTGGCCACGGTCAGGCCCGCGATACCGGCGCCCGCCACCAGCACGCGTTCGACGGCTCCGGTCACCCCGCCGGGTATGTCCCGGCCTCCGTCGTTGAAGTCCTCGGCCGCCATCGGGGCCCCCTCAGGAGGCGACGGGCGCGTCCGACTGTGCGCCCGATCGGGCCTGGGCGGCGATCCCGGCCACCAGCTCCAGCGAGCGGACCCGGTCGGCCGGGTCGTGGAGCTGGGCGGTGATCATCAGCTCGTCGGCGTTGGTGGCTTCCAGCAGCTCGGCCAGGCCGCGCCGGACCGTGTCCGGGGAGCCGACGATGGCCGACGACCGGCGGGATTCGATGATCTCCCGGTCGAGGTCGGTGTAGGGGTAGGCGGCCGCCTCCTCGGGCGAGGGCAGCGGGCCGGGATGCCCGGTGCGCAACCTGAGGAACGACAGCCCGCTCGGCCCGGCCAGGTACTGGGCCTGTTCGTCGGTGGCGGCGCAGACCACGTTGGCGGCGATCATCGCGTGCGGCTCGGCCAGCTCGGCCGAGGGCCGGAAGCGCTGCCGGTACAGGGCCAGCGCGGGCAGGGTGTTGACCGCGCTGAAGTGGTGCGCGAACGCGAACGGCAGCCCCAGCAGCCCGGCCACCTGGGCGCTGTAGCCGCTGGAGCCCAGCAGCCACAGGGCCGGCCGGTTGCCCTGCCCGGGTACCGCGGTGATCGAGGCGTACGGGTGGCCCTCGGGCCACTCGCCGTTGAAGAACCCGATCAGGTCGGTCAGCTGCTCGGGGAACTCGTCCGGGCCCAGCCCCTCGGGGGACCGGCGCAGCGCGGCCGCGGTGGCCGGGTCGGTGCCGGGGGCGCGGCCGATGCCGAGGTCGATGCGGCCGGGGTGCAGCGCCTCCAGCATGCCGAACTGCTCGGCCACCACCAGCGACACGTGGTTCGGCAGCATCACGCCGCCGGACCCGACGTGGATCCGCGACGTGGCCGCGGCCAGGTGGCTGATCAGCACCGGCGGCGCCGAGCTGGCGATGCCGGGCATGTTGTGGTGCTCGGCGACCCAGAACCGCTGGAAGCCCAGTTCCTCGGCCCGCTGGGCCAGCTCGGTGGTGGCCCGCAGCGCCCCGGCCGCGGTCCCGCCCGCGGGGATCGGGGCCAGGTCGAGCACGGACAGCGGCACGCTACGCAGATCGCTCACTCAGGCGCCAACAGCTTGTGGGGCCGGGATCTTCCGGGAACAGGAGACCAGGGTGGGCTCGTCGCGGCGGCCGGGATCACCAGGTGACCGGCAGCTCGTACAGCCCGTAGACGAAGCCGTCGTCCTTGACCGGCAGTTCGTCCAGCGGCACCGCCAGCCGCAGCCCGGGCAGCCGGGTGAACAGCGTGCGGTACACGATGTCGAGCTCGGCCCGGGCCAGGCTCTGGCCCAGGCACTGGTGCGGTCCGTGCCCGAAGGCCACGTGCCGGGGCACCGGCCGCCGATCCGGGTCCAGCCGGTCCGGGTCCGCGAACTGAGCCGGGTCGCGGTTCGCGGCCAGCAGCGAGACGATCACGCCCTGGCCCTCCCGCACCGGGGTGCCGCCGATCTCCGCGCCGGACCGCGCGAACCGGCCGGTGCCGATGTCGGCGATGGAGAAGTAGCGGAGCAGTTCCTCCACCGCCCGCGGGCCGAGGTCCGGGTCGGTCACCGCCGCCTGCAGCCCACCGCCGGCCGGCCCCGCCGGACCGTCCGCGCGGTCGGTCATGACGGCCAGCGCGCCCAGCGAGATCATGCTGGCCGTGGTCTCGTGCCCGGCCACCAGCAGCAGGAAGGCCAGGCTGACCAGGTCCCGGTGATCGTAGTCGCCCGCCGCCCGCCGGGCCACGACCTGCCGGCCGAGCAGGTTGTCGCCCGGCGTCTCCTCCTGAGCCGAGACCAGCTCGTCCAGGAAGCGGAACAGCTCGCCCAGGGCCTCGAACCGCTGCTCGGGCGGGACCCGGTGGGTGAGCAGGGCGGTGCTGCGGGCCTGGAAGAACTCGTGCTGGTCGTACGGCACGCCGAGCAGCTCACAGATGACCTGGGACGGGACCGGCAGCGACAGCAGCGGCACCAGGTCGGCGGGCGGCCCGGCCGCGCGCAGGGCCGCGATCCGCTCGTCCACGATTTGCTGGATCCGGGGCCGCAGGGCCTGCACCCGCCGGGCGGTGAACTCCCCGATCACCGCCCGCCGGGCCGTCGTGTGATCCGGCGGGTCCATGCCGATCAGCGAGGCGCCCCGGGCCCGGTGACGCCGCTCGGCCGGGGTCAGCTGCGGCCGCGGCCCCGCCCCGGCCGGGCGCGGTCGCGCCTGCGGCAGCGGAAACGAGGGATCCGAGCGGTCGGTGCTGAACTGCGGGGCGGCCAGCGCCGCCCGGGCCTCGTCCAGCCGGGTGACCAGCCAGGTCAGCGCGCCCCCGGGCAGCTCGGCGCTGGCCAGCCCCGCGGTCGCGCGCACCCGGTCGTAGCCGTCGGGCGCGGCGAACGGGCAGGGCCGGCCCAGGGGCAGGCTCAGCTCGGGGTGCTCATCCATCTCGTGTCCAGTTTGAACCCGCGCGGCCGCGCGAACGATAGTGGGAGGGAACCGAACACCAGGAAGGACGGCCTGATGCTCTACACCTTTGGCTTCGACCGGATCGGGGTCCTGCTCAGCGACGTGTACATCGCCGACCCGGACCCGGATCACGGCGGGGACGGCGCCGAGCACGGGGTCCGGCTGGAACTGCGGGTGCTGGACCGGGGCGAGCTCAAGGGCACCCA
>DASXMW010000054.1:0-10332 GCA_036495425.1 Streptosporangiaceae bacterium
CGCCCCGGGAATCGGAGATGGCGGCGCTGATCGAGCAGGCGCTGTCCAACCGGCAGATCGCCGAGCGGCTGGTGCTGTCCGAACGCACGGTGGAAACCCACGTCCGCAGCATCCTGGCCAAGCTCGGCTACTCCACCCGCACCGAGATCGCCACCTGGTCGCTGCGGCGGTAACGGCCGGGTGATCAGGTACTCCAGCGGCGGCTGGCCGACCAGGGCCCGGAACCGGGCCGCGAACGCGGTCTAACGTGGTCCTCATGAAGGACAGCTCCTACGAGCAGATCGCCAACCTGATCGCCCGCTACGCCTTCGCCACCGACGACGGGGACTTCGCGGCGCTCGGTGACCTGTTCGCGCACGGTTCGTTCCGGCTCAACGACGGGCCGCCGGTGCACGGCGCGGCCGCGGTCACCGCGCTGGCCCACCGGGCCCTGCAGACCTACCCGGACGGCACACCCCGGACCCGGCACGTCACCACCAACCTGCTCATCGACGCCGACGACCAGGCCGGCACGGCCCGCTCGCGGTCCTACTTCACCGTGTTCCAGAGCCTGCCGGACCTGCCGCTGCAGCCGATCGCGGCCGGCCACTACCAGGATCGCTTCAGCCGCGACGGCGGCGTCTGGCGGTTCGCCGACCGGACCGTCAGCACCGACTTCACCGGCGACACCAGCCACCACGTCCGCCCGGCGGCGCACTGATCCAGCCCGGCCTGGCGCCGGCGGGTGGCCGTGGGCGGGTGGCGGCCGGCGCCAGCGAGGGAACGGCATCAGGGCTTACCGTGGATGTCAGCCCTGGGGGGAGTATGCGCGTCACCGTCCGTGCCCTGCTGACCGCTGCGGCGATGGCTGGCGCGGCGGCCGAGGTGTGGGCCGTGCGTGCAGGCTGGTCCTGGGTTTCCGCCACGCTTGACCTGATGGCGGGCTGGTCGCTGATGGCGGCGGCCGGCTGGGCCGTCCACGTGACGGCCGGCTGCCGGACGCTGCTCGGGTTGTCCGGGGTGTGCTGGTTTCTGGCTACTCCGCAGGTCGTCCCGGGGCCGGTGGGCCGGGTCGCGGTGCTGCTGGGCGCGGTGTGGCTGGCGCCGCTGGCCGCGGCGTTGCTCGGTGCGCCGAAGGCCGCGCCCGCCCGTCCTTTCTCGCGCGCCGCAGTGGCGGCCGTCCTGGTCCGGGCGCTGCCGGCCCTGGCTGGGATCGGCTGGCTGACCGCCGCGACCGGCGGCGCCCTGGCCACCGCCGCACTCCTGGACCGCGCCCGCGCTGCCGTCCGGGGGCCGCGAGCGGCGGCCGGGGCCCTGGGCCTGCTGCTCGGCGCCGCCGGCGTGCTGCAGGCGGTGGCCGGACGGGGATCGTCGCTTGAACGGCTGGTCGCAGCGGCGGTGGCGGGATGCGGCCTGGCGATGCTGACGGTCCGGCCGGCCCGGGTGGCTACGGACCGCGGGTTCACCGGGCTCGTCGTTGAGCTGGGCGAGACGAGGGACGCGCTGTCGCTCGAACGGCGGCTCGCGCGGGCCGTCGGCGATCCGCGGCTCCGGCTGCTCTATCAGCTGGCGCCGGGCCTGCCGTTCGTGACCGTGTCGGGGCGGCCGGCCGGGGCCACGCCAGCGGGCCGGGCCGTCACCGCGATGGGCCGGTCCGGCCCGGTGGTGGCCGCTCTTGAGCACGATCGCTCCGTTCTGGAAGATCCACGCTTGCGAGAGGCGGTCCTGGCCGTGGGCAGGCTCGCGGTCCGGCGGCTGATGCGCGCATCCGAGGCGGCCGGGCAATCGATCGATCTCGCCGAGTCCCGCCGGCGGCTGGTGGAGGCGGAGGAGGCGGCGCGGCAGCAGTTCGCCAGCGATGTGACCGGCGGGCCGGGCCAGGCCCTTTCCCGGTGCATCGCCACGCTCGAGGAGGCGCTGGCCGCGACACCCCCCGTCCTGCGGGCCGACGTCGCGGCGGCGCGAGCGGCTGGGCGGGCCGCCCAGGACGAGCTGGCCCGGATCGCGGCCGGGGACGCGGACCGGATGCTCGGGCGCGGTGGTCTCACGGCGGCGTTGCTGGATCTGGCCCGTTCGGTGGGAGCCGAGGCCACGGTGAGCATCGACGGCGAGATCGGCCACGACGTGGCGGTGGCCGCCTGGTTCGCTGCGTCGGAGGCCGTCGCGAACGCGCTCAAGTACGCGGGACCGGCCCGGATCTGGCTCAGCGCGGTCACCGAGGCGGGCGGCTTGCGGGTGCGGGTGACCGACGACGGCGTCGGTGGGGCCGATCCCGGCGGCCGCGGGCTGCGCGGGTTGTCCAAGCGCCTGGCCGAGTGCGGAGGCCGGTTGCAGGTGCTCGGTGAGGAACGGGGCGGCACCAGCGTGGTGGCCGACCTGCCGCTGAGCCATGGCCAGGGTGCGCCCGGGTGAGGAAGCCGGGCGGGGCAGTGCTGGCCGGCGCGCGCCTCACGGCCCGCGCCAGCCAGCGACCTGCCGCTGGTTGGGGTTCCATCCAGGGCGAACTACCCGGCCCGGTGGCCGGCGTCACCCGCGAAAGACCGACACCGACCCGGCCTGGAATCCGTCGGCCACGTAGACCGTGTTGACCGGCGGGCTCACGGCCAGCCCGGACGGCGCCGACCCGACCGCCTGCTCGCGGAGGGGGGTACCGCATCCGCTGGTGACCGAGGCGTTGCAGCGCGAACCGTCCAGGACCGTCACCGCCGCGCTGGCGAAGTCGATGACGTAGATCCGGCCGGTGGCGGCGTTCACCGCCGCGAGCAGCGGCGCCCCGCCGGTGACCGCGGTCGGGAAGCTCCGGCCGCAGCCGGCGGTGTCGGTGCCGTTGCAGGTGGCGCCGTTGATCACCGACAGCGAGCCGGGTGAGTCGCCGTTGGCGTTGTTGACGACGTAGACCGTGTGAGTGTGGTCGTTCACGGCCACGCCGGAGGGCCCGGACCCGACCGTCACGGTCGCGGCCAGGTGCGAGCAACCGGAATGGCTGGTGCCGTTGCAGGCCGCTCCGTTGATCACGGACATCGTGTGCCCGCTGAACGACGAGGCCCCTGAATTGGGCGCGTAAACGGTGTCGGTGGCCGTGCTGACGGCCAGGATGACGGTGCCGTCGGGCACCTTGACCACGGCCGGGCTCTGCCCGCAGCCGGAACTGCGGGTGGCGTTGCAGGTCGCGGTGCTGACGACCGCGATCCGGTTGGCCTGGCTGCCGTAGGACACGTACAGGGTCCGGGTGACGGGGTTGATCACCGGCGTGTTCGGGGCCGCGCCGACCTTGATCACCGGCGGGTGCTGCGCGCAGCCAGCGGTGTCACGGGCGTTGCAGTTGCCGGTGTTGATCACGGCGACGGTGCCGCCCTCCGGATCGGCCGCGTACAGGGTGTGGGTGGTGCGATCGACCGCGCTGACGTTGGCCATCGGGTGTCCCACCGGGATCTCCGCGACCGGCGCGCAGCCGGTGAGGCGGCCGGCCTGGCAGGTGGCGCTGTTGAGCACATCGATCTGGGGACGGCTGCTGTGGCCGGCGTAGATGGTGCCGGTGGCCGGGTCGGCCGAGATGGTCGACTCGTGGTCCGGCACGCTCGGCGCCTCGGTGCGGCACCCGGTCGTCCGCGTCGCGTTGCAGTCGCGGACGCTCACGACCGACATGACGTTGCTGCCTCCGATGTTCACCACGTACGCCGAGCCGGTCTGGGGGGCCAGCGCGAACTGGTTCGGGAACGCGAGGTATCCGGGACCATGATGCGGTGACGCCTGCGCATCCCGGATCCGGCCCTGGCAGCCGGACGTGGACGTGCCGTTGCAGGTCGTGGTGTTGATGGCCGACAGCGTGTCGTCGACCGAGTTGAGCGTGAAGGCCGTGTCCCGGGCCGGATCGACCGCTACGAATGCGGGCCCCGCCCCGGTGGTCACCGCCGGCCAGGTGCGGCCGCAGTCCGAACTGACCCGCGCATTGCAGCGGGCACCATTGATGACCGAGACCGTCCCGTCGTTGCCGCCGGTGACGTAGACGGCGTGACTGGCCTGGTCGACAGCGGCCCAGGCGGCCCCGCTGCCCACCGTGGTGGTACGCGGAACCTGGCCGCAGCCACTGCCGCGCGTGCCGTTGCAGGTGGACCCGTCGATCACCGACACGGTGTTGCCGTCGCCCGAGCCGTTGTTGACCGCGTAGACGGTGTCGGTGGCCACGTCGACCGCGAGCGCGGCCGGTCCCTGGCCGTCGCTCACCTTCCGGACGGGCCGGTCACATCCGCGGGTCGTCGCGGCGTTGCAAGCGGCCACGTCGATCGCGTCGACGGCGCCCTTCAGGTCGGCCACGTACAGGGTGTGCGTGGCCGGGTTGAGCGCGGCGGCGACGACGAACCCGCCCAGCTTGATCGTGGCCCGCGGTTTCCCGCACCCCGCGGTCACCCGGGCGTTGCATCGGGCCCCGTCCACCACCGATACGGTGCCGTCGTTACCGTCGGTGACGCTGTTCGTCACGTAGATCGTGTCGGTCGCTTCGTCCACGACCGCCGCGTTGGGGCTGACACCGACCGTGGCCCGGGCCACCGGCTTGCACCCCGATCTCACCTTGGCGTTGCAGGTGGCGGCGTTGATCACGTCCAGTACGTGGGCTGGCTGGCCCGACCGGCAGAAGCTGTCCGGGCACTGGAGCGGGACATAGAGCGTCCCGGTCCGGGCGTTCACCGCCGGCGTGCCCGGGCTGCCGTCGAGCACGATTGATCCGAAGGTCGTCCGCTGGCCGTCCAGGGCGGCTGGGGATGCGGCGTGGCCACCAGCCGACGAACAGGCGGCGGCCAGGGCCAGCATCACGATGGTGAGGGCCAGACGCCAGGTCCACGACCGGCCGGTCCGGTGAGATTTCATGTGTTTCTCCTTGGGCGTGCCTCGACCAGCGAGGCTCGATCGGGCAGCTCCGGCCCCGGCCGCGGGCATGGCGGACAGAACTCACGGCAGGCGGGAGGCGCGGCGGGATTTACGCGGGACGGTGGCCGGGGCGGCGGCCGGGCTGGTTCAGCTCAGCTTTCGCCACGGGCGGGAGGTGTCCCATCCGGCCCCGGACACCGGGTGCCAGGTGAGCAGGCCATGGAACAGCTCGAAGGTGAAGGCCGTGGGGACCGACCCGTTGTTCTGGTTGACCTCGGGTATCAGGGTCACCCGCGGGCCGCGGACGGAGACGGTCCCGACCTCGACCGGGTCCTGGGGCCGCCAGTCCTTGTTGAAGCTGGCGCTGGGCTCACTGGGATTCATGTTGAGCTGCACCGGGTGATAGAGCGCGTAGCGTCCGTCCCGGATGGCCAGCCGGAACGTCCCGGCGTTGCCGCAGTCGGTGCAGTCTCCCGAGGCCGCCACCTCGGCCTGGGTGATCGTGATGCCGTAGGTGCCGTCCAGGACCTTGGTCGGGGAGGGGAAGTCCCGGACTCCGTGGCAGGTGGCCCAGGCATCGGTCCGGGGCTCGGCGGTGGCCAGGCTGCCGATCCGGTCGACGGCCAGGGCGGTCTGCGCGTCGGCGGCAAGATTGGCGTAGGTGGCCGCCTCGGCCGCCTGCAGGGCGCTGAGCTGCGGTGCGGTGACGGCCAGCGGCTTCAGCCCCTGGCCGCACAGCGTTCCCCACATCGCGCTATCACCAGCGCTGGTCGCCTCGGAGGCGGCCGCCTGCTGGGCGGCCTGCCGCAGCCAGGCGGCGTCGCGGGCCGGCAGATGACCCAGCCGGGCCGAGTTGGCCGCGAAGGTGACGGTCTTGGCGAACAGCGGGGCGTTGACCACCACGTACGGGGCCAGGCCGGGGTAGTCGTGGCTCATGGCGTTGACCGGGTTGGACTCGATCGCGGTCAGCTTGCCGTCCCGCAGCGCCTGCTCGGCGGCCCCGTCGGACCGCAGGCCGGTCACCGGTGTCGCCCCCAGCGCGGTGAGGACCTCGCTGGTGGTGGCGGAATCGTTGATCCTGATCCTGGCCCCCGCGTACTGGGCCGGGGTGGTCAGCGGCCGGGTCGAGTACAGGTACCGGACGCTGTCCGGGGCGATCGCCAGCCCGGTGATCCCGGCGGGCTTGAGCGTGGCCAGCAGCCCGGCGGCCACCGGCCCGGTGCTGGCGGCATCGAGCAGTTCCCGGCTGGCGACCAGGAACGGATCCTGGTAGGCCCGGAAGGCGCTGATCCCCAGACTCTCCCAGGCTCGCGAGCCGACGTCGGCGACGTCCAGCTTCCCCTTCTTCAGGTCGGCCGCGACCGTCTGATCGACGCTGGGCGAATCGTAGTCGGACTGCACCGTACGGACCTTGAGGTGCCCGCCGGAATCCCGGTTGACCAGGCTGGCGAACGTGCCGTCGACCCGGAGCAGGTCGGCGCTGGCGAAGGTCAGCGTGATGGTGCCGGCCGGCGCGGCCGGCGGGGCGCCGCCGGCCTTTCCGGTACCAGCGCCGCCGCAGGCCGCCACCAGCAGGGCGCCCATCACCGCCAGCGCCGCCGCCGGCCGTAGCGCCAGAACACGGATGATCGCAGGTACTCGCATACTGCTCACGGCTACATTCCCCCTCCGCCGTTATCGTCCACCCGTAAGCGACTATGGGCCAGTGGCGTTTCGGTCTCTAGCGGGTTAGCCCTCTATCCGCCCGGTGCTACCCCTGCCATCGTGGAGGCATGGCCCGCCTGCTCCCGTGGGCAGCCGTCGCGGTGGTGCTGTCCGGCGTGACGGCCAACGTGCTGCGCCTGCGGGCTGACGTCTCCTTGGCCGGCCCGTCCGTGACCGCGCAAGCTCTCGAGGTCGTGGCCGGGGCCACCCTGATCGTGGCGGGCGGGATCGTCGGCCGTGGCCCGGGCTGGTGGCTGCTCCCGGCGGCGGGGACGAGCTGGCTGATGACCGAGTGGGCCAGTCCGGCCGCCCCGGACGCGGCGGTCTTCACCGCGGGTCTGATCGCGGTCCTGGCCGCCGCCCCGCTCGTGCTGGCCAGCCGCTGGCGGCGTCCGCCGGCCACCCGGGGCCCGGGCCCGCTGCTCGCGCTGGCCGTGCTGATCGCGCTGGCCGCGGCGGTGGCCGGTGGGCCGCTGGCGTCAACGGCGGCCGGTCCGCGGGACGCCGGGTGCACTGACTGCGGGCGCGATCTGATCGGCCTGGCCCACGACGTCGGGCTGAACACCCTGCTGACCCGGCTGGGCGCCCAGTTCGCCGTCGTGGCCGGGTCGCTGGCGGTCGTGTGGCTGGCCGTCGGCCTGATCAGGGCCTGGCGCCACCGGCCGCTGGCGCCAGCGGCCGAGCTCGCGGCCGATGCCGCCGCCGCGGCGTTCGCGGCGGCGGCCGCCATCGGGGCGGCGGTGTCGGTGCGCAGCGGGCCCGCCGACCCGCTGGCCTACGGCTCGCGGGCGGCAGCCGGGTGCGCGCTCATCGCGCTCTCCGTGGCCGCGTCGGTGCCCGCACTGCACGCGGCCCGGACCCGGCGCATGGTGGCCTGGGCCGCGGCGGCCGTGGCCGATGACCCGGCCGGCGGAGCCGCGGGCGTGCTGGCCGCGGCCCTGAATGACCCGGGCCTGCAGGTCGCCTACCCCGCGCCCGGTGGGGTCTGGTGTGATCAGCGTGGCCAGATCGTGGTGCTCCCCGAGCGGGACGTGACCATGGTCACCGACCAGGGCGAAACCGTGGCCGCGCTGGTGCACAGCCGTGCGGCGCGGGTCAGCCAGGCCTCGGTGACCGGAGCGGTGTCGGCGGCCCGGCTCCTGCTCGACACCGATCGCATCGAGGCCGGCGCCCGGGCGCGGGTCAGCGATCTCGGGGCGGCCCGGCGGCGGGTGGCCGAGGCCGCCGACGCGGCCCGGGCCCGCCTGGAGCGCGACCTGCACGATGGGGCGCAGCAGCGCCTGGTCGCCTTGCGTTATGCGCTCGGCCTGGCCGGGGCGCGGGCCGCGCGCCAGCCCGAGCCCGTGCTCGCGGCCCGGCTGGCCGACGCCGACGGTGCCGCCGAGCAGGCGCTCGCGAACCTGCGGGAACTGGCCCACGGGATCAGCGCGGCCGCTCTGGACGTGGACGGGCTCGCGGGCGCGATACGGAGTGCGGCCGAACGGGCCGAGAACGCGGTCACCATCGTCGAACTGCCCGCCGAACGGCTTCCCGGGCGGGTCGAGCGGGCGGCCTACCGGTTCGTGGCCGACTCCCTGAGCGAGATGGCCCGGGTGTCGGCCGCCGGGCAGTCCATCGCCGTCCGGCGAACCAGGGGGGAACTCATCATCGAGCTGGCCGGTGAACATGACATCGCCGACGGGTGGCCCGCGGCGTATCTCGGCGACCGGATCGCCGCGGCCGGCGGGCAGTTTCAGCACACGGCCGATCAGGGTCATCAGCGGCTGATCGCGGTCCTGCCGTGCGAGTAGCCATCGTGGACGACCAGGTCCTGCTGCGCGAAGGCCTGGCCCGGCTGCTGGCCGAGTCGGGTATGCAGGTCGTCGCGTCCGAAGGTGACGTCGACGGCTTCGTGGGTGCCGTCGCGACCGCGCATCCCGACGTCGCGATCATCGACATCCGGCTGCCCCCGACGTTCACCGACGAAGGCCTGCGCGCCGCCGATCTGCTTCGCGTCCGTCATCCCGGTGTGGCGGTCCTGGTGCTGTCGCAGTATCTCGACGCCGGGTACGCGCTCCGGCTGCTGGAATCCTTTCCCAGCGGGATCGGCTACCTGCTGAAAGACCGGGTGTCACAGGTGGCGGTGCTGATCGACGCGGTCGAGCGGGTGGTGGCGGGCGAATGCGTGGTGGACCCGAGCATCGTCACCCGCCTGGTCAGCCGGACCGGGCTGGCCCGGCCACTCAGCGTGCTCAGTTCCCGGGAACGCGACGTGCTGGCGCTGATGGCCGAGGGGCGGACGAACTCCGCCATCGGCCAGCGGCTCTACCTCAGCGAGAAGACTGTCGAGGGCAATGTCCGCCGGATCTTCGACAAGCTGGGGCTGGCCGACACGGCCGAGGACAACCGTCGTGTCCTCGCCGTGCTGGCCTTCCTGCGGGCCTGACCGCCGCCCATTCAGCCCGAAGAACTGTGGCCGGCGCCGGGGCCAGGCGGTGGTGCCGGCAGGCTCACACAGTGCGGTGCGGGCAGCGTGGTGATCGTCGACGCCGTCTCCCGGAGCTGGCCGGAGATCTCGGTGGCGACCAGGATGATGTCGCCGCGCGGGACACCCTCGGCCTGCACGGTGACCTGCCCGTCGCGGCCTACCGAGCCCTGGACCCGGACCTTGCCCCTGACCGGGACGGCCGGCTTGCGGACCGAGTCGATGCTCGGGCAGCCGGCCCGGACCGGCACCACGACCACCCGGGCCCCGATCGACTTCAGCTTGGCGTTGGCCTGCGCGATCCCCGGCTCCCGGTAGACCGCGAGCCTGATCGAGCCGTCGTGATTGGTGGTCAGCGCGTATGCCGGGCTGCCGCCGATGGCCACCAGCGAGCCGGCGGTGGCCGCGACCGCGAGGCCGCCGGCGCCGGCCGCCAGCACCACCCGGCGGGACGCCAGGCGACGCCTGGCCGCCGGCGGCCGGGTATCGGCCAGGGCCGGTCCGTGGTCGTGCATGAGGTCGTCGTAGAGCTGGTCGGCGAATCTGGTCATCACTCTCACCCCTGACCTTCGACATCCATGTGATCTTGATCCTGATCCTGAGCTGACTGGGCGTCCCGGCGGAGCCGGGCGCGGGCCCGCATGAGCCGCATGCGGACCGTGCCCGGTCTCAGCCCGAGCGCGGCCGCCGCCTCCTTGGGCCGCAACCCGGCCAGGTCGACCAGCTCGATCACGGCCCGGTCCGCTTCCGGCAGCGTGGCCAGCTCGCTGACCAGGCGCCGCCCCATCCGCTCGGCGTCGATGCGGTCGAGCAGTTCTTCGACCTGATCCGGACCCAGGTCGCGGCGGCCGGCCAGCTGGCGCAGCTTGTCCTGCTGCTGGCTGTAGGCCTGGCAGTAGGAGGCGTACACCCGCCGGGCGATGCCGAACACCCAGGCCCGGCCGGTGCCCCGGCCCGGGTCGAACGACCCGAAGCTGGTGATCACCGCCACGAACGTGTCGGCGGTCAGGTCCGCGACCATGTGCGGGTCAGCGCTGCGCCGGGCGAAGTACGCGGTCACCGCGTCCACGTTGGCCCGGTAGAGCCGCTCGAATTCGGCGGTGGCGCCCCGCTCCGGGGCGGTGGCGCCCCGGCCTGCCACCGCCGGCTGCGTTGGTGCTGTCCTGTCGGTCACGTCTCTAGTTGCCGTTCTGCCGCTGCCGCGTCACAGGCCCAATAAGAGAGCCCAATAAGAGAGCACAGTAAGAAGGCCCCCTCCCGGAACGGGAAGGGGCCGGTGATCTTGTGACCTAGTCAGTCCGGGAGCTGGTCGAAGACCT
>DASXMW010000055.1:0-37942 GCA_036495425.1 Streptosporangiaceae bacterium
GGCCCCGGACCGGCTCGCTCGAGTCGAGGGCCTCGGTGGAGTCGGGGCCTCCGGCGGAGTCGGGGCCTCCGGCGGAGTCGGGGGGGACGGTCGGCTCGGACCCGCTGCCTACCGCCGTTCTTCGCGCTGCTTGCACGTGACGCAGAGTACCGCGCGCGGGAAGGCCATCAGCCGTGCCTTGCCGATGGGCTCGCCGCAGGATTCGCACACCCCGTATGATCCCGCATCGATCCGCGCCAGTGCCTTCTCGGTCTGTTCCAGCAGCTGACGCGAGCTGCTGGTCATGACGAACTCGTGCTCACGCTCGTAGGTCTTGACCCCGGCATCGGCCTCGTCGTCGCCCGCGTCGCGCAGGCCGTTGTCCAGCCGCTCGGCCACGGCCGACTCGGCCTTGGCGATGTCCGCGCGCAGTCCGGCCGCCTCTTCTTCCAGCGTCTGCCGGACCTCGGCCAGCTCGGCATCGGTCCACGGGTCTTCCCCGGGCCGGACCTGAAGCACGGCGGCTTCGGCGATCACGTTGACGGCGACTTCGGAACGCGGGGCCGTGGCCATCTCGCGCCTCCCAGGACGGGCAATAGACGATCATGAATGTGAACGGTCACCGGAGAATAAGCGGTGGCCGCACACCTCTGCAAATACAATTTCGCGGCCCGGCCGCAAACGGATGCACCTAGCGCCAGCACCCGCGTCAATGCCGGCGCCAATGCCCGCGTCAGCACCCTCGCCGATGCCCGCGCAAAATGAAGGCGCGTCAGCGCCCCGTGGTCGGATATTCTGAAGGCCTGCACGGTGTTGAAGGGGACAGCTGCCGCTGACCGCCTGCCAGGAGCGAACCGGGGATGGTGTGAGCCCGGCGGCCAGGCCCGGCGGACCAGATCACCCCGGAGCCGCCGGAAGAAACGTCCCAGGTCAGGCGTCCGCGCCACCCGGGACCCAGTAGACCCGGCCGCAGAAATCCTCGAGCGGGCCGCCTCGCCCTACTCACCAGCACAGCTGACGGGTAAGGGACATGACGGCCAAGGAGGGTGGTACCGCGGGGCCGCCGCAGCGAGCGGGGTCTCGTCCCTCCGGCAACGTCATACCTGTCCTTGCTGGAGGCACCACATCATGTCGCAGGCATCTGACCTGTCCCCGGACAGACCACGGTTCCCCGCGCTGTCCGCGCAGATCGACCTGCCCGCGATCGAACGCGAGATCCTGGGCCGCTGGGAAGCGTCGAACGTCTTCGAGCACTCGGTCAAGCAGACCGAAGGCGGCCAGCCCTGGACCTTCTACGAGGGACCGCCCACCGCCAACGGCATGCCCGGCGTGCACCACGTCGAGGCCCGGGTGTTCAAGGACGTGTTTCCCCGGTTCAAGACCATGCAGGGCTTCTACGTGCAGCGCCAGGCCGGCTGGGACTGCCACGGGCTGCCGGTCGAGGTGGCGGTCGAGCGCGAGCTGGGGATCTCCGGCAAGAAGGACATCGAGGCCTACGGCATCACCGAGTTCAACGAGCGGTGCCGGGAGTCGGTGCTGCGGCACGTGGACGCCTTCACCACGCTGACCGAGCGGATGGGCTACTGGATCGACCTGTCCAAGGCCTACCGGACCATGGACCCGGCCTACATCGAGTCGGTGTGGTGGTCGCTCAAGGAGATGTTCCAGCAGGGCCAGCTGGTCAAGGACTTCCGGATCAGCCCGTACTGCCCGCGCTGCGGGACCCCGCTGTCCGACCACGAGATGGGGCAGCCGGACGTCTACCAGACCGTCCGCGATCCCTCCGTTACCGTGCGGTTCCCGCTGGTGAACCTGCCCGAGGGGGCCAACCCGGCCCTGGCCGGGGCCGACCTGCTGGTCTGGACGACCACACCCTGGACCCTGGTGTCGAACACCGCGGTGGCCGTGCACCCCGAGGTGACCTACGTGCTGGCCCGCAAGTCCGCCGACGGCGACCAGGTGGTGCTGGCCGAGGCGCTGATGCCGAAGGTCCTGGGTGAGGGGTGGCACGTCGCGGCCCGGTTCCCTGGCCGCGAGCTGCTCGGCGCGACCTACCGCCGACCGTTCGACCTGGTCGAGATCCCGGACGCGCACATCGTGCTGCCCGGCGACTTCGTGACCACCGAGGACGGCACCGGCCTGGTCCACATAGCCCCCGCCTTCGGCGCCGACGACATGCAGGTCACCCGGGCCCACGGGCTGCCGGTGGTGAACCCGATCCGGCTGGACGGCAAGTTCCAGGACAGCGTGCCCATGGTGGGCGGCATGTTCTTCAAGGACGCCGACCCGCGGCTGGTCCAGGATCTGGCCGACCGGGGCCTGCTGTACCGGTCCGAGCCCTACGAGCACAGCTACCCGCACTGCTGGCGCTGCCACACGCTGCTGATCTACTACGCGCTGCCGTCCTGGTACATCCGCACCACCGCGGCCAAGGACCAGCTGCTGGCCGAGAACGAGAAGACCAACTGGTACCCGCCCAGCATCAAGCACGGCCGGTACGGCGAGTGGCTGCGCAACAACGTGGACTGGGCCCTGTCCCGGACCCGGTACTGGGGCACGCCGCTGCCCCTGTGGGAGTGCGAGAACGACCACATCACCTGCGTCGGCTCCCGCGCCGAGCTGACCGAGCTGACCGGGCAGGACCTGTCCAGCCTGGACCCGCACCGGCCGTTCGTGGACGAGGTCACGTTCGGCTGCCCGGACTGCGGGACGCTGGCCCGCCGGGTCCCGGACGTCATCGACGCCTGGTACGACTCGGGCTCGATGCCGTTCGCCCGCTTCGGCGCGCCCTGGCAGAACAACGAGGACTTCGAGCGGGCGTTCCCAGCCCAGTTCATCTGCGAGGCCATCGACCAGACTCGCGGCTGGTTCTACTCACTGATGGCCGTGAGCACGCTGGTGTTCGGCCGCAATTCCTACGAGAACGTGGTCTGCCTCGGCCTGGTCGTCGACGAGGACGGCCGCAAGATGAGCAAGCACTTCGGCAACATCCTCGAGCCACTCCCCCTGATGGACCGGCACGGCGCCGACGCGCTGCGCTGGTTCTTTGCGGCCTCGGGCTCGCCCTGGTCGACCCGGCGGGTCGGGCACGCGACCCTGGACGAGATCGTCCGCAAGGTGCTGCTCACCTACTGGAACACGGTGTCGTTCCTGGCCCTGTACTCCAACGCGGCCGCCGCCGACGGCAACGCCTGGGGCCCGGACCGGCTCGGCGAGGCGCCCGCGCCCGGGCAGCGGCCGGTCCTGGACCGCTGGGTGCTGAGCGAGCTGCACACGCTGGTGCGCGACGTCACCAGCCTGATGGAGGGCTTCGACACCGCGGGCGCGGGACGGCGGATCGCCGCGTTCCTGGACGACCTGTCCAACTGGTACGTGCGCCGGTCGCGGCGCCGGTTCTGGGAGGGCCCGCGGGCCGCAGCGTCTTCGTCCGCGTTCGCCACCCTGTACGAGTGCCTGGAGACCGTGACCCGGCTGATGGCGCCGATCACGCCGTTCCTCACCGACTACGTGTGGAGCGCGCTGCGCACGCCGGACGCACCCGAGTCGGTGCACCTGGCCCACTGGCCCGAGCCGGACGCGGCCCTGATCGACGAGGAGCTGTCGGCGGAGATGGCACTGGCCCGGCGGCTGGTCGAGCTGGGCCGGTCGGCCCGGGCCACGGCCACGGTCAAGACCCGGCAGCCGCTGGCCCGGGCCCTGGTCGGCGCCGCGGGTTTCGGGTCGCTCCCCGCTGAGCTGCGGGCCCAGGTGGCCGAGGAGCTCAACGTGCATACCCTGGAGCCGCTGGCCACGGTGGGCGGGGATCTGGTCGACTACACGGTCAAGCCGAACTTCCGCGCCCTGGGCAGCCGGTTCCGCGGTGAAACGCCGAAGGTCGCTCAGGCGGTGGGGGCGGCCGACGGCGCCAGCCTGGCCGCGGCGCTGCGGGACGGCGGCCAGGCCACGGTCACGGTGGACGGCCAGCCGGTCACGGTCGGCCCGGACGAGGTGATCGTGACCCAGACGCCCAAGGAAGGCTGGACCGTGGCCAGCGACGGCGGCGAGACCGTGGCCCTGGAGACCTCGCTCACCCCGGGACTACGCCGCGAAGGCCTGGCCCGCGACGTCATCCGCCTGGTCCAGGACACCCGCAAGAGCGACGGCCTGGACGTGACCGACCGCATCCAGCTGTGGTGGGAGGCCAGCGATCCCGAGCTGTCGGCCGCCCTCGACGAGCAGGGCACGCTGATCGCCGGTGAGGTGCTGGCCACCGGGTACCAGGCTGGCCGCCCGGCCAAGGGAGACCGGGCGCAGGAGCACCGGGACGCCGGGCTCGGCCTGACGTTCTGGCTGCGCAAGGCGTAACCGGGGCCGGTGCGGGCGGGCGGCCGCTCGCCCGCGCCGGGCCGCGCCGCACCCGCCGGGTCGATTTTTGATATCGAAGGCTGCGTGGTGACCCGATCGGGCCGGGCTGGCGTCCGGCCGGCGGTGGTGCCGGAGGTCAGCCGTCCTCTTCGCCGTCCGGCTGGCAAGCGCGGCACGGGGTGCACCCGGCCTCGCGGGCCTGCTCGACCGGCATCCGCTGCAGGTCGTTGTCGCCCATGAACCGGATCAGAATGCACTCGCTGCGGTGATAGCGGGGCACCCCCGGGACCACGGTCACGTTCTGATCGTCGGTGACGGGGTCGTCATGGCCGTTGTCGTGCCCCGTGTCGCCGGTCTTGGCGGCCGCCGCTGAGGCGGACGGGGGACTGGGCTTGGAGGTGCCGGTCTCGGGGGTGCCCGGCTTGGAGGTGCCGGTCTCGGGGGTGCCGGGCTTGGCCGTGTCGCTGTCGGCCGCCGGGCTCTTGGTTTCCTCGGCGGCTTCGGCGGGCTCCTGGGCTTCCTTGGCGGGCGGGGTACCCGGCTTGGCCTCGGTCTGGGCGGGGCTGGGCTTTTCCCCGACCTTGGCCTCGGCCTTGGCCGTGGTTTCCGGGGTGGCCGCGGGGGTTCCGGCCGGCTGGTCTTCACCGGGGGCCTTGCCGTCCGGCTTGGCCGGGATAATCTTCTCGGCCCGGGTGGCCTGGGCCGGGGCTGGCTCGGCCCGGGGCGTCTGGACCTTCTCGGCCCGGGTGGCTTCGGCTGGTCGCTGGACCTTCTCGGCCCGGGTGGCTTCGGCCCGCGTCGGCTCCGGCGTGCGCTGAGGGCCGCCGGGGCGGGAAGAACTGCCGGGACCGGCGGCCTCACGGCCGTCGGGGCCAGCGGGCTCACGGCCGCCGGGACCTCCAGGTTCGCGGCCGGTCGCCTCGCGGTCCTTGTCCCGGGCCTGGCGGCCCAGCTCCTGCTGCTCGGCTTCGCGCAGGCCCGCGGCCCAGTCCATGCGGGTCGGCTGGGGATCCACGAACGGCTTGCCGGGCTGCCCGCGGTCGGGCCGACCCCGATCCGGCTGGCCCTGGCCCGGCCGGTCCTGACCGGGCCGGCTCTGGCCCGGACGGGTCTGGCTGGGCTGGGCCCGCTCCGGCTTGGCCTGGGCGGGGACCCCCGGACGCGCGGGCCGCTGGGGAGCCTGGCCCTGGCGTTCGCGCTCCTGCTTCTCGGCTTCGCGCAGGTCCGCGGCCCAGTCCATCCGGGTCGGCTCCGGCTCCACGAACGGAGGCTTGGCCTGCGGCTGAGACGGGCGCGAGGGCCGCGACGGCTGGTCTTCGCGGGACGGTTCGGGACGGCGGCGCGAGGCTTGCCTGGTGAACTGCTCGTAGCCGGCGAAGGCCTGCTGAGCCGGGCTGAGGTCCGCACTCCCCCGGCGCGCCGGGTCGTCGGGAGCCGGGGCCGCGGCCATCACGGTCGCGGGGGGCTCAGGCTTGGCGCCGAGTTCGTCGGCGTAGCCCTCGTGGCCGGCCTGACCGCCCGCGATCCCTTCTGGCTCCCGGCCGAAGAGCTCGGCCCGGTGCAGGATGGCCCCGACGATGAGGAAGAGGAGCGCCAGCGCGCTGACCCCGATCGCGATGTAGATCAGCAGCAGCCTGCTGGTGACGCCTCCCGCGATGAGTAGTCCGACCCCCACCACGACCAGCGAAGCGCTGAACCTGATCACAAGCGTTCTCCGAACGCGCGGCCCCCAGCCGCCATCATCGCGACGTCCCAGGCAGCGCCGCCTTTATCTGGACATGAAAAGACCCGCGGCCCGGATCGCTTTCGCTACCGGGCCGCGGGGGTGGATCTTAGCGGCGGTCGTGCGCCGGAGCGCCATCGCCGCCGTGGAAGCTGCCAGCGTGCTGGACGACCTCGGGGACCGAGTACTGCCCGGTCGGCTGGGCGCCGTTGCGCGGGCTGGGCTGGCCCAGACCCGACGGGATCGCGGGCTGCGCCGAGGACCCCATGGTCGGGAAGGCACCGCTGTCGGTGACCCCGGCCTCCAGGTCGCGCAGCTGACCCTCCAGGTAGGCCTTGAGGCGACTGCGATACTCCCGCTCGAACGCCCGCAGGTCGTCGACCCGGCGCTCGAGTTCCTCACGCTGCTGGACCAGGGAGCCCATGGCCTGACGGTGCCGCTCCTGAGCGTCGCGCTCGAGGCTCTCGGCCCGGGCCCGGGCGTCGCCGGTGATCTGCTCGGCCTGGCGGCGGGCCTTGGTCAGCACCTCGTCCGCTTCGCGGCGGGCGCGGCCCAGCGTCTCGTCCGCCTCGCGACGGGCGTCGGCGATGGCCTGGTCGGCCGTCTGCTGGGCCAGCGACAGCACGCGCGCGGCCGTGTCCATGTTGTCCTCTTGCTGCGGCATCGAGCCCATCATCACGGGCTCAGGCTGCCGCTGCGGCGGCTCGGGCCGCTGCGGGGGCTCCGGAGGCATCATGTCCATCTTGGTCTCCGCCAGCGGTGAGCTCAGCGCAGGAACAGACGACTTTCCTCCCCGCAGGCTCTCAGCCAGCTTCGCCCGGAGCTCTTCGTTCTCCTGGATAAGCCGGTCGAGCTCGGCCTCGACCTCGTCGAGGAAGGCGTCGACCTCTTCCTCGTCGTAGCCGGGCCGGAGCCTGGTCGTACTGAACTGCTTATTCCGCACATCCGCGGGCGTCAGCGGCATTATGTCTCCTCGGCGCGCTTGGCTGTGATCTTCAGAACGGTACCCGATCAGATCCTCGGCACAACCACGTCCAGGAGGATCAGGATCACGATGAACAGCACCATGAAACTGAGATCAATGGCTACTGTACCTATGCGCAGGGGCCGTATGTAGCGACGTAGAAATTTTAGTGGTGGATCAGTCGCGGTGAAGATGCCCTCGGCGATGACCAAGATCACCCCGGTGGGCACCCACGACCGCGCGAACATCTGGATCCACGAGATGACCATCCGCGCGATGAGGATGACCAGGTAGATGGTCAGGATGTAGGTCAGGACTACCTTAAGGATGCCCATGGCCCGGCCTCTAGCCCCGGCTTGGCGCCGCCGGTCGCAACGTAACTGGTCCGCATCTCACCGTCACTGGTAGTCCGTTAGCTCTGGTTGAAGAAGCCACGTTCCGCGATGCGAGCCTTGTCCTCAGCCGTCACGTCGACGTTGGCGGGAGAGAGCAGGAAGACCTTGTTGGTCACCCGCTCGATGCTCCCGTGCAGGCCGAAGATCAGGCCTGCCGCGAAGTCGACCAGACGCTTGGCGTCGCTGTCGACCATCTCGGTCAGGTTCATGATGACGGGGATTCCCTCGCGGAAGTGCTCCCCAATGGTACGTGCTTCATTGTAGGTGCGAGGGTGCAGCGTTGTGATCCGCGCGAGGTCGGTCGTGTGGCGGGCGCTCTCCGTACGCACCGGCGACGACAGGTAGGGGCTGGGCCCACTGCTGTGCCCGTTGGGGCTCGGCCCGGGCGGACCGTCGAGGTCGTCCGGTCCGTCGAACCCCTCGGCCTGCTCCTCGTACTCCTCGTACTCTTCGTACGACTCGTACCCGTCCTGGTAGCGGTGTTCGTCCTCCACAAGGCCGAGGTAGACCGCCATCTTGCGCATTGCGCTGGCCATCCGTCAGTCCTCCGTCGTGCCAGTCTGGCAGCCCCCCGGCGCTAGCCCGGAAGGTGTTACCTTCCGGAACCCCCCGCAACTCCGACTGCGAATCCACTCCCGCACGCTGCCGTGCTGTAAGCCCATTCAAGGCTCACGCGAGGGACATTACATGACACGGGGCCTCCGATCGCCGAGCAACGCCGTACCAATTCGCAGATGTGTCGCACCAGCCTCAATGGCCGCCTCCAGGTCGCCGCTCATCCCGGCCGAAATCATCGTCGCCGCAGGCTGGACGGCCCTGACCGCGGCCGCGGCGGCGTCCAATCCGGTGAACGCGCTGGCCGCGGGCACGCCCAGCGGCGCGACCGCCATCACCCCGCCCAGCCGCAGGCCGCCCGGTGCCCCCCCGCCTGCGGCAGCACCGTTTCCGGCCACCCCGTCCCCGGCGGCACCGTCGCGGTCCGAGCCGTTCTCGGCCAGGACGGCCTCGGCCAGAGCGGTCACCGCACCGGGCGCGGCGCCGCCCCGGTCCGGGTCGCCGTCTGGGCCTTCCAGGCTGACCTGGATCAGGGCGGTGAGCGGGCGCGACCGCCGCCGGGCCGCCCGGCCCAGCGCGTGCACCAGCCGGAGGCGGTCCACCGAGTGGATGACGTCGGCGTAGCGGGTGACGCTGGACACCTTGTTGGTCTGCAGCTGGCCGACGAAATGCCAGGTCAGATCGAGGTCCGCACAGGCCTCGGCCTTGGGCGCGGCCCCCTGGTCCCGGTTCTCGCCGAAATCCCGCTGCCCGAGTTCGAACAGCAGCCGGACGTCCGAGGCGGGGAAGGTCTTGGTCACCGCGATCAGCGTGATCTCGTCCCGCGACCGGCCCGCGGCCACGCAGGCGGCCTCGATGCGGGCCCAGAGTTCGTCGAGCCGGTTCGCCAATTGAGCGCGGCGCTGTTCCGGGTCGCGCTGCTCAGACCGGCGATCGTCACGCACCGGCCGTCCCGGTCACTTCAGGAAGTCGGGCACGTCCAGGTCGTCTTCTTCTTCGAAGATGACCGCGCGGCGCCGGGTGGTGGCCACGTCGAACACCCGCTGCGCCGACTCGTCCCGGGCGGCCCCGTCCGGGCTGGCCCCGTTCTGGCCGGCTCCGCCGGGTCCCGCTCCGTTCCCGGACGAGTGCGAGCCGCTGTCCGCGGCCGGCCCGGCGGCCGGTGGTGACGCGTCGGCCGCGTGCTCGCCGGTGTCCGGGCCGTCGTTGTCGCTGGCGGCCGGGGCGCTGTCCTGGGCCGGGGCCGTGTCCGGCGCGGCCTCGGGCTCGCTGGTCACCTCGGCCACGCTGACCGCGGGGGCGTCGGTGATCTCCGGGTCCGACTCGGGACCCGTCTCGGAGATGACGCTGCCGGGCACCACCGGCCGGGCGCCCGGGGCCGGGGTCTCATCCTGGGCAAACCACGGCCGGGTCTCCTCGCCAACCGGGCCGGCCGATCCGAAGCCGCTGGCGGCCGGGGCAGGCCGGGCCGCGGCCACCGGCGCGGCCGCGAAGGCACTGGGCCCGGGGCTGGCTGGGCCCGCGGGCCCGCTAGTAGGGCGGGGCGGCGCCCCGTCCCGGCCGCCCGGGTCGCCGAGCGGGGTCGCGGTCATCCGCCCCGCGCCGGGAGCGGAGTGACCCATCTGATTCTCGTCGAACCCGGCCGCGATCACCGTCACCCGGACCTCGTCGCCGAGTGCGTCGTCGATGACGGCGCCGAAGATGATGTTGGCGTCCACCGCGGCCGAGTTGGCCACCAGCTGGGCCGCCTCGTTGATCTCGAACAGGCCGAGGTCGGAGCCGCCCTGGATGGAAAGGAGCACGCCGTGCGCACCGTCGATGCTGGCCTCGAGCAGCGGGCTGGAGATCGCCATCTCGGCCGCGGCCACGGCGCGGTCGTCGCCCCGGGACGAGCCGATACCCATCAGGGCCGAGCCCGCGCCGGACATGACCGACTTCACGTCGGCGAAGTCCAGGTTGATCAGGCCCGGCGTGGTGATCAGATCCGTGATGCCCTGAACACCGGAAAGGAGCACCTGGTCGGCGGCCTTGAAGGCGTCGAGCACGCTCACGTGCCGGTCGGAGATGGACAGCAGCCGGTCGTTCGGGATCACGATCAGCGTGTCGACTTCGCTGCGCATCCGCTCGATCCCTGCCTCGGCCTGGATCGCCCGGCGCTTACCCTCAAAGCCGAACGGGCGGGTCACCACGCCGATGGTCAGCGCGCCGAGCGAACGGGCCACGTTGGCCACCACCGGCGCGCCGCCGGTGCCGGTGCCGCCGCCCTCCCCCGCCGTGACAAAGACCATGTCGGCGCCCTTGAGCACCTCTTCGATCTCTTCGCGGTGGTCTTCGGCGGCCTTGCAGCCGACGTCGGGGTTGGCTCCGGCCCCCAGCCCGCGGGTGAGTTCCCGGCCCACGTCCAGCTTGACGTCGGCGTCGCTCATCAGCAGCGCTTGCGCGTCGGTGTTGATCGCGATGAACTCGACGCCCTTGAGTCCCTCTTCGATCATTCGATTAACGGCATTAACGCCACCGCCGCCGATTCCGACGACCTTGATGACCGCCAGGTAGTTCTGCGGTGCTGCCACGAGGAGGGTACCTTTCCGCTCGTCAATAACTCTGCTGCCGACCCGGGCGCCCATTCCGGCCGATCATGGCGCTGGGCTCGGGAAACCCGGGCGTCGAAGCGGAATTCGCCGCCTGGCGGATTGGGCCGTTCCGGTGTTCACCAGTGGAGTACACAGTGGAGTCCACCATTGCGGCCTCACCATCAGGTTTCACCTTCAGGTTGAGATTTAGAGTTTTGTCTGCCTGGCAATTGCTAGGGACAGTAGGGTCGCAGGTCACCAGGGTCAACTAACCACGCGGAAGCGCCGGCGGCGTGTCGTGTGCGGTTTGGGCGGCCGGGCCAGCGGCATGACGTGCGCCGATTCCCGGGGCCTGGCCCCGGCCGTCCCGATCGGATGGCGGCACCGGATATCACCTTGTCACCGCGGTTCCGGGCGCGCTGACGTCGTAATAGCGCGCGTGGGTGCGCATCAGGACAGCAAGTTCGGCTGCTTTCGCCCGGGCGTCGCTGGGGTCTCCCCACACGATCGTGATCCCGCTCGCCAGCCCCAGCTTGACGCCGTCCGCGCTCGGGGCAGCCACCGCCGCCACCTGCCGGGCCAGCGACGCGGGCACCTGGTGCAGAACGGTGACCGCGGCCGCCACCCCCGGGTTACCGCGCAGTGCGCCGGGGGCCACCCTGGCCTGGAACACCGGCATGCCCGCGGGCCGGGTCTGGGTCGTCCGGACCACCACTCCGGCCGGGTCGATCAGGTCGAACTCCGGGGTTCCCTGCACCCGTACGGCCAGGGCCGGGGTGCGCTCGTGCACGGTGATGACGATCCGGTCCGGCCAGGACTTGGTCACGGTGGCCGACTTGACCTGGGTGATGCCCTCCACCCGGCGGGCCGCGGCCTGGGTGTCGACCCGGATCATCGGCAGCCTGGACGAGATGCCCGCCGCCGTCCGGACCTGCGCCGGGGTCACCAGGTGGGTGCCCTTGACCACGACCGAGCGCACCACCAGCAGCTTGGAGCCGAGCAGGGCCCAGCCGATGCCGGCCACCAGGCCGACCACGGCCATCACGATGACCGCGGTGCGCCACGGGCTGTGCGCCCGGGCCAGTGACTCCTGCGGCGGCCGCCCGCCCTCGGGACGTTCGCCCTCGGGACGTTCCGAGGGCGGGTCCGGCTCGGGCGATCCGTCCTCCGCCACCGACACCGGCGCCCGGCCGTCGCCGGGCCGCGGTGGCCAGCTGGCTGGCGGGCCGCCGCGGTCGCCTGGTCCGGGGCCGGTCATGCGTCCGGGCCACCCCGGGCACGCAACGCCGCCACGATCCCGGGGCCGAGCGTGGTCACGTCCCCGGCTCCCATGGTCAGCACCAGGTCGCCCGGCTTGGCCAGGTCGGCGACGACGGCCGGCACCGCGTCCAGCGGCCCGGGCTGGAAGCGGGCCCGCCCGTCCGGCACGGACACCACCACCAGCTGGCCGGTCACCCCCGGCTCGGGGTCCTCCCGGGCCGGGTAGATGTCCAGCACCACCACTTCGTCGGCTCGGCCCAGGGCGGCGCCCAGCTCGGTGGCGAAGATCCGGGTCCGGCTGAACAGGTGCGGCTGGAACACCGCGATGACCCGGCCCCCGTCGGCCAGGTCCCGGGCCGCGGCCAGGTCGGCCGCGACCTCGGTCGGGTGGTGCGCGTAACTGTCCAGCACCCGCACGCCGTCCCCGTCGCCCTTGGGCTCCATCCGGCGCTGGGCCCCGCGGTAGGCGGCCAGGGCCGCCGCGGCTCGCGGGCCGTCGATGCCCAGTTCGGCGGCGGCCGCGATGGCGGCGGCCGCGTTGAGCACGTTGTGCCGGCCCGGGACCGCGATCGTGACCGGGCTCTGCCACGGCCCGGACGGGCCATCCGCCGCGGCCAGCACGAACGTGCTGCCCATGCCGCGCGGGATGATCTCGGTGACCCGGTAGTCGGCCCCGGCCGTCTCGCCGTAGCCGCGGACCCGCAGGTCCCGGCCTGGCCCGCCGGCACCGGCGCTCGCCGCCACGGCCCGCGCGCCCGCGTCGTCGGCGCAGGTGACCAGAGCGCCGCCGGCGGCGATGCGGCGCGCGAACGCCTCGAACGCGGCCGCGATCTCGTCCAGGCCGGAATAGTTGTCCAGGTGGTCGGCCTCGACGTTGGTGATCACGGCCACGTAGGGCGACAGCATGAGGAACGAACCGTCGCTCTCGTCGGCCTCCACCACCAGGTCCGGCCCGGACCCATCCTCGGCGCCCCGGCCGGTCTCGGCCAGCACGCCGCCGATCACGTATCCGGGCTCGGCCCCGCACTCCCGCAGGATCGTGGTCAGCATCGAGGTGGTGGTCGTCTTGCCGTGGGTGCCCGCGATCGCGGTGGCCCGGCGGCCCATCATGATCGAGGCCAGCGCGGCCGCCCGGGGCAGCACGCGCAGGTTCCGGTCCCGCGCCGCCGCCAGTTCAGGGTTGCCGGGGCGGATCGCGCTGGACACCACCACGGTGTCGGCCTGACCCAGGTGGGACGGGTCGTGGCCGGTGTGCACGTCCGCACCGAGCGCGGCCAGTTCGGCCAGGACGTGGGCCGAGCCCGCGTCACTGCCGGACACCGGGACACCGCGGGCCAGCATGACCCGCGCGATCCCGGACATGCCCGCGCCGCCGATGCCGATGAAGTGGACGCGGCCAAGCTGGTCTACCGGCACGGTGTCAACCGGGGTCACCAGGGCCATGGGACATCCTCCTGTGCTTCATTGTGCCGGGTGACGCGGGTCAGGCCAGCCGCCACGCCGGGGCAGGCCCAATCGGGCCGGGCCAGATCCCATGCGGCGGCCAGGCCGAATAATCGGTGCAGGTCAGCGATGCCGGCCGTGCCGGGGCTGACTCCGGCGGGGCCCGGCCCGGCGGGACTCGGACTGCGGCTGCGGCTCGGCTTCGGGCCACGGCGGCCCGGCATCCTGGGTCGCCTCGTAGGCGTCCGGGGCCGGGGGCCGCACCGGGCTGGCCGCGCGGGGCGGGCCCGGGTGCCGGGGCCCGGCCGGGGCGGTACTGCCGAAGGCCTCGGCCTGACGCCGGGAGCGGGGCTCGAACCAGTGCTCCCCGTCGGCCGCGGTGGCCGGCCAGCCACCAGGGGCCGCCGCCGGACCGGTTGCCGCCGGCGGCGGACCGCCCGGGCCCGGCTGGGCACTCGACCCCGGCTGGGCACTCGACCCCGGCTGGGCATCCGGGTGAGGCTGGGCACCCGGGTGAGGCTGGGCACCCGGGTGAGGCTGGGCATCCGCGTAAGGCTCGGCACCCGGCCCCATCTGGGAACCCGGGTGCGGCTGGGCTCCCGGCCCCGGCTGGGCTCCCGGCCCTGGCTGGGCTCCCGGGCGCGGCTGGGCTCCCGGCCCCGGCTGCGCTCCCGGCCCGGGCTGGGCTCCCGGGCGCGGCTGACCGCCCGGGTTCGGCTGGCGGTCCGGGCGCGGGCGGCCCGGCAGGGGCTGGCCGCCCGGCGTGGGCTCGAACCGCGGGGTGCCCTGCGCCCCTGGCATCCGCCGGACCCCCGGGGCGGGCTGCTCCGGGGTGGGCTGGAACTCCCGGGCCGCCGCCGGGCCGCGCGGGTCACCGGCCGGTGCGGCGGCCGCCTCGTGCGCGGCGCGGACCACGTTGATGACCGCCGCGGCCAGCGCGCGGTCGGCGTCCTTGCGGCCGAGCCCGGCCGCCGCCTCCGACATGTTGGCCACCCGGTCGATGTCCAGCAGCACCGGCAGCAGCACGGTCCGGATCCAGTCCGGGGTCAGGTCGGCGTCGTCGACCATCAGGCCGCCCCCGCCGGCCACGATCGGCTCGGCGTTCAGCCGCTGCTCACCGTTGCCGTGCGGCAGCGGCACGTACGCGCCGGGGAGCCCCACCGCGGTCAGCTCGGCGCAGGTCATGGCGCCGGCCCGGCACAGCGCGAAGTCGGCCGCGGCGTAGGCCAGGTCCATCCGGTCCACGTACGGCACGGCCACGTACGGCGCCCCGGCCGGGGCGGGCGGGGCGTCGGCCTCGTTGCGGGGACCGGTCACGTGCAGCACCTGCACGCCCGAGGACCGCAGCTGGTCCAGGCCGCCGTACAGCGCGTCGTTCAGCGACCGGGCGCCCTGGGAGCCGCCGGTGACCAGCAGTACCGGCAGGTCGGGACGCAGCCCGAAGTGGGCCCGGGCCTTGTCGCCCAGGCCGAGCCGGTCCAGCTCGGCGATCTCACGCCGGATCGGGATGCCGAGGTAGGTGGCGTGCTGCAGCTGGGTGGCCGGGTTCCCGGTGTACACGTGCTCGGTCAGCCGGGCCCCCAGCTTGTTGGCCAGCCCGGGCCGCGGGTTGGCCTCATGCACCACGATCGGCACGTGCCGCCGCCGGGCGGCCAGGTAGCCGGGGGTGGCCACGTAGCCGCCGAAGCCCACCAGCACGTCGGCCTTCATCCGGTCCAGCACCCCGGCCGCGGCGCTGACCGCGCCGGCCATCCTGCCCGGCACCGCCAGCAGGCGGGGGGTGACCGACCGGGGCAGCGGCACGGCCGGGATCAGCGCCAGCTCGTAGCCGCGCATCGGGACCAGGCGGGTTTCCAGTCCTTGTTCAGTGCCCAGGCAGATGATCATTGCGCGCGGGTCCGCCTGCCGCAGTGCGTCGGCGAGCGCGAGCGCAGGTTCAATATGTCCGGCGGTTCCGCCGCCGGCGAGCACAACCCTCATCGCTGGGCCTTCCGTTCATTCAGGTCGCTGCGTCAGGCCAAGCCAGCTTAGAAGACGCAGTGGCAACGCTGGACCGCGCGCCGCCAGAGCCTCCCTGGCCCCGGGCTCACGCCGGGCGAACGACATCAGCATGCCGAGGGCGATCATCGTCACCAGTAGCGAGGATAGGCCGGCCGAGACCAGCGGGAGGGGCACACCGGTAATTGGCAGCACTCCGATCACCGCACCGATGTTCACCACGGCCTGCATGACCACCCAGGCGGTGATGGCCGCGGCGGCCAGCCGGGAGAACGAGTCCTGCACCCGCCGGGCCACCCGCAGCCCGGCAAAGGCCATCCCGCCGTACAGCAGGCACACGCACAGCGTGCCGACCAGGCCGAGCTCCTCGCCGATGATGGCGAAGATGAAGTCGGTGGTGGACTCGGGCACGTAGCCCCACTTCTCGCCGCTGGCCCCCAGCCCCACGCCGAACAGGCCGCCGGAGCCGACCGCGTACTTGCCCTGGATGCCCTGCATATTCGGGCCAAACGCGCCGCCCTGCGGGTTGACGAACCCGGTCAGCCGCTTCAGCCGGTAGGCCGACGTCACCGCCAGCAGCAGCATGACGACGCCCATCAGCGCGAGCATGCCGCCGAAGATGCGGCCGGGAGTGCCGATGACCCACAGCAGCGTGATGAAGATGACCAGCAGCACGAACGTGGTGCCCAGGTCGTCACCCACCATGACCAGCATGGCCAGCAGGCCGGTCCCGGGCAGCAGCGGGATCAGCAGGTGCCGCCAGTCCTCCAGCTGCCGCAGCCGCTCCTTGCGGGCCAGCAGGTCGGCGCCCCACAGCACCAGGGCCAGCTTGGCGAACTCGGACGGCTGGATCTGCAGCGGGCCGATGGCGATCCACCGCGACGCCCCATAGGCCGACCGGGCCACGTGCGGAATCAGGGTCAGGCCCAGGCCGAGCAGGGACACGCCCAGCAGCGGGTAGGCCGCCGCCCGGAACAGCCGGGTCGGCGACCGGGCCGCGAAGTACATGATGGGCAGGCCCAGCGCCGCGCCCAGCAGCTGCTTCTTGAAGTCGGAGTAGGCGGGCAGGCCCGCGGCCAGGTCCTGCACGGACGAGGTGGACAGCACCATGACCAGGCCGAGCCCGAGCAGCAGGGCGGTGACCCCGATGATCAGGTAGTAGGAGGTCAGCGGCCGGTCCAGCAGCGCCAGCCAGGTGGTCACCCGGTCCCGGGCCACCACCGCGGGCGACGGCCCGGGTCTGGTCAGCCCGGCGTCGTCGGTCGCGTCCTCCACCGGGCCACCCACCGCGCGCTGCACCATGGTCCCAGTCTCGGTGGGCCAGCTGCCGATCCCGGGGAGATCTGGCGCGTGTCGCGCAATCCGGCCCTACTTCGCTCTGCCCGGCGACCAGGTCCTACTTGGGGAACCAGCCCACGTAGAACACGCCCAGGCCGAGCGCGATGAACATGCCGGCGATGACCCAGAATCTGATCACGATCGTGGTCTCGGCCCAGCCCAGCAGCTCGAAATGATGCTGCAGCGGGGCCATTCTGAACACCCGTTTACCGGTCAGCTTGAACGATCCGACCTGGATGATCACGGACAGCGTGATGATGACGAACAGGCCACCCAGCAGGAGCAGCAGCAGCTCGGTGCGGGTGGTGACGGCCAGCCCGGCCAGCGCCCCGCCCAGCGCCAGCGAGCCGGTGTCACCCATGAAGATCCGGGCCGGCGGCGCGTTCCACCACAGGAAGCCGACGCAGGCCGCCATCAGCGCGGCCGCGACCACGGCCAGGTCCAGGGGGTCGCGCACGTCGTAGCAGTTGGGAGCGAGCGACAACGTGCAGTCGTTGCGGAGCTGCCAGTTGCCGATGATCACGTAGGCGGCCAGCACCAGGATGGCCGACCCGGTGGCCAGCCCGTCCAGCCCGTCGGTCAGGTTCACCGCGTTTGATGTCCCGGCCACCATCGCCACCACGAACACCACGAAGAAGATGGGGCCGATGGAGATGCCGAAGTCGGCCAGGAACGACAGGTGGGTGGAAGCGGGCGTGAGGTCGTAGCCGTCCGGGAAGTGCAGGGCCAGGATGGCGAACACCACTCCCACGATGACCTGGCCGGTGAGCTTGGCCCCGCTGCGCAGGCCCAGGCTGCGCTGCTTGTACAGCTTGATGAAGTCGTCGGCGAACCCGACCGCGCCCAGCCCGGTCATCAGGAACAGCACCAGCAGCCCGGACACCGAGACCGACTCCCCGGTGGCGATGTGCCCGGCGAAGTAGCCGATCAGGGTGGCGATGATCATCACCGTGCCGCCCATGGTCGGCGTGCCCCGCTTGTCGGCGTGCCCGGCCGGGCCCTCCTCGCGGATGGGCTGCCCGTACCCGTGCCGGGAGAACACCCGGATCGCGATGGGCGTGCCCAGCAGCGCCACCGCCATGGACACCGCGGCGGAGATAAGAATGGCCTTCACTGGGCCGTCTCCTTCTCGCTGGCCGAACTGCTGGCCGGCTGGGACAGCAGGTCGGCGGCGACAGTTTCCAGCCCCACCGACCGGGACGCCTTGACCAGGACCACGTCGCCCGCGGCCAGCCGGCCGCGCAGGGCGGCGACGGCCTCGGCGCCGGTGGACACGCCGATGGCCTCGCCGTGCCAGCCCGTAGTGGCCAGGGCCCCGTCCAGAATGGGTTCTGCTAGTTTCCCGACAACGATCAGGCCGGTCACCCCGGTTCCGGCCGCGTGCGCGCCGGCCTCCAGGTGACTGTCCCGTGCCTCGTCGCCCAGCTCGTTCATCTGGCCCAGGATCGCGAACGACCGCCGTCCCCGGGCCATATGACCCAGCGCGTCCAGCGCGGCCCGGACCGATTCCGGGTTGGCGTTGTAGGCGTCGTTGATCACGGTCACGCCGCCGGGCCCTTCCCGGACCTCCATCCGCCACCGGCTGCGGGCGGTGGCGGTGGCCAGGCCGCCGGCGATGCCGTCGAGGTCCAGGCCCAGCTCGGCCGCTGTCGCCGCCGCGGCCAGCGCGTTCGGGATCTGGTGGGCGCCGTGCAGCCCCATCCGCACCGGCACCGACCCGGCCGGGGTGATCAGCGTGAAGGACGGGCGGCCGAGCCGGTCGAGCTGGACGTCGGCGGCGGCGAAATCGGGCCGCCCCACGCCGGCCGCGCCGTGGTCAGGGCGCCCGGCCGCGGCCGCGTCGGCCAGGCCGAAGGTGACGATCCGGGCCTCGGTCCGGCTGGCCATGGCCCGCACCCGGTGGTCGTCGGCGTTGAGGATGGCGACCCCGCCCGCGGCGGCCGCGGGCAGGGCCGCGGGCAGCTCGCCTTTGGCCCGGGCCACCTGCTCGATGCCGCCGAACTCCCCGGTGTGCGCGTGCCCCACGTTGAGCACCGCGCCGATGCGGGGCGGGGCGATCTCGCACAGGAACGCGATGTGCCCGGGCCCGCGGGCGGCCAGTTCCAGCACCATGAACCGGGTCTGCTGGTCCGCCCGCAGCACGGTGAGCGGGAAGCCGAACTCGTTGTTCCAGGAGCCTTCGGGCGAGATGGTGGGGCCGAGCCGCTCCACCAGCTGGGCGGTCAGGTCCTTGGTCGAGGTCTTGCCCGCCGAGCCGGTCAGGCCCGCGATCGTGATCTCGGGCAGCCGGGCCACCACTTCCTGGGCCAGCCGGGCCAGGGCGGTGGGCACGTCGTCCACCAGCAGGCCGGGGACCCCGGCCGGGCGGGTGCCGAGCATCGCGGTGACCCCGGCGTCGCGGGCGGCGGCCGCGAAGTCGTGCCCGTCCAGCCGCTCGCCCTCGACCGCGGCGAACAGGCCGCCCGGTGCGGCCCGGCGCGAGTCGATGACGACCGGCCCGGTCACCACGGCGGCCGGATCGGCCCCTCCGTCCAGCCGGGCCCCGGTGACGCGGGCGATCTCCCCCAGCGAGAGCGGGATCACAGATCCCCCTTGGGGGCCGCGGTCCGCGCCCGGCGCCGCAGCGCCTCGGCGGTGACCTCACGATCGTCGAACGGGAGCACGTTGCCCCGCACGTACTGGCCTCGTTCGTGTCCCTTGCCCGCCACCAGCAGCACGTCTCCCTTGCCCGCCGCGGTGACGGCCAGGCCGATGGCGGCGGCCCGGTCCGGCTCCACGATCACGTGGGCCCGGCGCTGCTCCGGCACGTCCAGCGCCCCCTCCAGCATGGCGGCCAGGATCGCCAGCGGGTCCTCCGTGCGCGGGTTGTCGCTGGTGAAGATGGCCAGGTCGGCCAAGTCGGCGGCGGCCGCGCCCATCAGCGGCCGCTTGACCCGGTCCCGGTCCCCGCCGCAGCCGAGCACGATGATCAGGCGGCCCTGGGTGACCGGGCGCAGCGCGCTCAGCACGGCCTCGACCGCGCCCGGCTTGTGCGAGTAGTCGACCAGCGCGGTCAGGTCGGCCTCGCCCGCGGTGTCGACCCGCTCCAGCCGGCCGGGCACGCCGGGGCAGGACCCGACCCCGGCCACCGCGTCGTCCAGCCCGATGCCCGCCTCGACCAGGGCCACGATCGCGGCCAGCGCGTTGGCCACGTTGAACGGGCCGACCAGGGCCAGCTGGGCGTCGGCCTCCACCCCGCCCGGCCCGATGACCCGGAACGTGCTGCCGTCCGCGCCGACCCGCACGTTCTCGGCCCGCCAGTCCGCCTCCCGGCTCCCGGTGGCGGAGAACGTGGTCACCGGGATCGGTGCGCTGGCCACCAGCCGGCGCCCGTAGCCGTCGTCGATGTTCACCACCCCGGCTTCGGCGTACTCGGGGGTGAACAGGGCGGCCTTGGCGCTGAAGTAGTCCTCCATGTCGGCGTGGAAGTCCAGGTGGTCCTGGGACAGGTTGGTGAAGATGGCCACGTCGTAGCGGGTGCCCGCCACCCGGCCCAGGGCCAGGGCGTGGCTGGACACCTCCATGGCCGCGGCGGTGACCCCGCGCTCGGTCATCGTGGCCAGCAGCGCCTGCAGGTCGGTGGCCTCGGGGGTGGTGAGCTCACTGGCCAGCAGGTCCGGGCCGATCCGGGTCTCCACCCCGCCGATCAGGCCGGTCACGTGGCCCGCCATCCGCAGCCCGGCCTCGACCAGGTAACTGGTGGTGGTCTTCCCGCTGGTCCCGGTCACGCCGATCAGCCGCAGCCGCCGGGACGGGTCACCGTAGACCCAGCAGGCGATCTCGCCGAGCCGGGCCCGGGGGTTGTTGACCACGAACACCGGCACCCCGGTCGCCGCGGCCTGGTCCCGGCCGGCCGGGTCGGTGAGGATGGCCACCGCGCCCGCCGCCACCGCGGCCGCCGAGAATTCGGCCCCGTGCACCCGGCTGCCGGGCAGCGCCGCGTACAGGTCGCCGGACCGCACCGCCCGCGAGTCATGGGTGACGCCGGACACCGCAGTCGAATCATTCGGCGAAAAAGGAACGTCACCAGTATCGGCGGTCAATCTGACGCCGAGCAGCAACCCCAAACCGGAAAGAGGGCGGGGGTCCGGGTGGGAGGGACGCATGGCCACGGACACGCGGAGAGGTTACCTCCTATCAGGGCCCGGTGAGCGGCACGTCCGCAGGCTTGGCCCCGTCCGGCGGGATCTTCATGGTCTGCAGCGCGAACTCCATGACCTTGTAGAAGACCGGCCCGGCCACGACATCGCCGAAATAGCCGCCCTTCTTGGGGTTCTGCACATTGACCGCGACCACGATCTGCGGATTGTCGCCCGGGGCCATCCCGATGTAGCTGGCCCCGTACTTGCACAGGCACTTCCTGGTCGCGTCCCACTCCTGGGAGGTACCGGTCTTGGCCGCGATCGCGTATCCGGGGATGATGCCCCACGGCTCGTTGGCTTCCTGGTCCACCGCTGGCACCTGCTGGAGCGCGGCGATCAGGCTCTTGGCCGTGCTGGCCTTGATGACCCGCTTGGCCGAGGACGCGGCCGCGGGCTGGTACCTGCCCGCGCTGTTGGTGGTGCCCTGGACCAGGGTCGGCGCCACCCGCACGCCATCGTTGGCGATGGTCGAGTACACGCTGGCCATCTGGACCGCGTTGACGTCCACGCCCTGGCCGAACGACAGCGTGAACCGCTCGTTCCCCCACCACGCCGACGGCGAGGGCAGGATGCCCTTGGTCTCCCCCGGCAGGTCGAGCCCGGTCAGCGACCCCAGCCCGAACGCCCGCAGGTAGGCGTACTGGGTCTGCGGGGACACGTGCTTGACCACCTGGACCATGCCGTCGTTGCTGGAGTTGGCCAGGATGCCCGCGATCGTCCACCGCTCGACCGGGTGGTTCTCGGCGTCGCGGAAGTTGTAGCCGCCCACGTTGATGGTGTCGGGCACGGTGTAGGTGCTGGTGATGCTCTGGCCGCCCTTTTCCATGGCCGCGGCGGCGGTGATCACCTTGCCCGTGCTGCCCGGCTCGAACACGTCCTGCACGGCCAGGTTCTCGCTGGTGGTCCCGGCGGCGCCGGTGGCCGAGTAGGCCGGCCACTGGGCCATGGCCAGGATCTTGCCCGTCCTGGGCTGCTCGATCACCACCGTGCAGCTGTCCGCGTCGGTCTTGGCCACCTGCTGGGCGCAGGCCTGCTGAGCCTCCCACTGCAGCGCGGGCACGATGGTCAGCTTCAGCCCGCTGCCGTTGGTGGCCGGGGTGTTCTTGTCGGCGGCCAGCGGGATCTGTTCCCCGTTGGTCGACACCTGGTACTGCTCCTGGCCCGGCTTGCCCGCCAGCAGCGAGTTGCTGGCCAGTTCCAGGCCGGCCACGCCCTTGAGGTTGCCCGCGCTGTCCTCGCTGGTGGTCCCGAGCAGGTTCGAGGTCGCGCTGCCGTCGGGGTAGGTCCGCGCGTAACTGCCGGACATGGCGATGCCGGGCAGCCCGCTGAACGTGGTGGTGCCGTTGGCCTGGCCCGCCGTGGCCGCCGCGGCCGGATCGCTGGCCAGCTTGAGGCCCTTGATCTGGCTGGCGACCTGCTGGCTGACCCCCTTCTTCAGCACCACGTACTGCGCCGAGGTGGGGTGCTGCAGCAGGTTCAGCACGGCCGTGGAGTCCAGGCCCAGGGGCGGCGCGACCGCCGCGGCCACCTGCGGCATCTCGGCCGCGGTCATCTCGGCCGGGTCGGCGTAGACCAGGTAGGTCTGCACGGTCATGGCCAGCATCTGGCCGTTGGCCGCGGTGATCGAGCCGCGCACCGCGGGCAGGCTCCTGGTCTGCAGCCGCTGGTTCTGGGCCAGTTGCTTGTAGGTGCTGGACTGGAAGCCCTGCAGCTGCACCAGCCGCCCGGCGAACAGCGACATCACGAACGCGATGGCCAGCAGGGTGATGCCGAGCCGCCGCCCGGGATCGGCGCGGGGCCGGAGCACCCGGCGGATGAGCGGGCGCCGCGGCGGCCCTGGCGGCCGCCCGGTGCCGACCAGGCCGGGCCGCCGGGCCGGGCCCGGATCCGGTCGCCCGCCCCCGGCCCCGCGGGCGGCGCCCGGCGCAGTGTTACGGGGGGTGGTCCGTGGCGACCGGCTCCGGGGGGCCCGGGGCGGGCTGCCCTCCCGGGCCGGGCCACCGGGCCGGCCGGCGCGGTCGCCGGTGCCGCGGCCGGCGCGGTCGCCGGTGCCGGCCGGGCGGGGCCCGCCCGCCCCCGGGCGCCGGTCGTCGCCGGGACGCCGGGCCCCGCGGGGCGTGGATCCGGGCCGCCCCGGCCCCGGTCCGCCCCGGCCCGCGCCCCCGCGCCCGTCACGCCCGCCGCCACGCGGCTCGCGTCGCCCCCCGTCCCCGCCCCGCATCGTCATGGGGTGTAACCGGGGACCTGGATGCGCGCGGTCGAGCCAGTGGCGGCGTTGCTGGTGACCTTGCCGGTCTTGATGTTGAGGAATTCCAGCTGCTTGACCGGCTGCAGGCCGAGTTGCTCGGCTCGCTGGGCGATCACGCTGGGGGCCTGGTCCTGGGCCACCTGCTGCTGCAGTTGCTGCTGCTGCTTGGCCAGGACCTGGTTCTGCTTCTGCAGGGTGCTGATGCGGAATGACCCGGCGGCCAGCGTGGTGCTGATGACCAGCATGCCGACCAGGGCGCCGGCCAGCATGCCCACCACCAGCAGCAGGAACGGCATCCGCCGCCGGCGGGCGCTGGCTTGGCCGGCCCGGGTCGCGGGCGGGGTGGCCGTGGCCGGCGGCGCGGTCCGGGTGGGCGGCACGGTCCGCGGCGGCTGGCCGGTGACCCCGGGGCGGGGCGCGGCCGGGCGCGGCGTGGTGACCGGCCGGGCCGTCGGGCGCGGCGGTGCCCCGGTCCGGCCCGCGGCCGGTCTGGGCACGGTGCGGACGCCGGCCTGGGCCCGGGCACCGGCCGGGGCCCGGGTGCCGGCCTGGGCCTGGGTACCAGCCTGGCCGCGCGGGCCGTCCTGGGGCCGGGGGCGGCGGTTCGCCCGCGGTGGCGCGGCGTCCCAGCCGGGACGGGGGCGGCCCGCGTCACGAGAGCCGCGAGTGCGCGAGGGCGGAGTGTCGGTCAGTCGGGTAGCCATGTCATCCGCCCCTTCAGGCAGCCTTCCGGATTCGTTCCGCGGCCCGGAGCCGCGCGGACGCCGCCCGGGGGTTGGCGGCCAGTTCGTCGGAGGTGGGCCGTTGCGCGCCCCTGGTCAGGAGCCGGAACTGCGGGCCGCGGTCGGGCAGCGGGACCGGCAGGCCGGGCGGGGTGGTGTCGGCCGCGGCCGCGGCCAGCGCCCGCTTCACCACCCGGTCCTCGAGGGAGTGGTAGGCCAGCACGGCGATGCGGCCGCCCACCGAGAGCAGGTCCAGCGCGGCGGGCAGGGCCCGGCCGAGCACGGCCAGCTCGCCGTTGACCTCGATCCGCAGCGCCTGGAAGGTCCGCTTGGCCGGGTGGCCGCCGGTCCGGCGCGCGGCGGCGGGGATCGAGTCCCGCACGATCTCGCTCAGCCGGGCGGTCGAAGTCACCGGTGACCGGGAGCGCTCCCGCACCACCGCGTCGGCGATCCGCCGGGCGAACCGTTCCTCGCCGTAGTCCCGCAGCACCCGGGCCAGTTCGGTGGCCGAATACTGGTTGACGATCTCTTCCGCGGTCAGCTCGGCGGTCTGGTCCATCCGCATGTCCAGCGGCGCGTCATAGGAATAGGCGAAGCCGCGGTCGCGGTCGTCCAATTGCGGGGAGGACACTCCCAGGTCGAACAGCACGCCCTGCACGCTGTCCAGGCCCGCCGCGGCCACGATGGCCGGGATCTCGTCGTAGAACGAGTGCACCAGCGTCACCCGGCCGGCGTCACCGGCCAGCGCCGCCCGGGACTCCTCGATCGCGGTGGTGTCGGCGTCGACGCCGATCACCATGAGCCCGGGATAGGCGGCCAGCAGGGCCCGGGTGTGACCGGCGCGGCCGAGGGTCGCGTCCAGCAGCACGGCGCCGTCCGCGGCCAGGGCCGGGCCGAGCAGCGCGGCCACCTGGTCCAGCATGACCGGCACGTGGCCCGATGCCTGGCTCATGTAGACCACCCCCTCGCTCCAGGTCGCCGCGGCTGACACATCGCTTGTCGCTTTGTCGATTTTTTGGTGGCGCCGGTTGTTGCGGTCCACCGGTACCGAGCCGGGACTCCATCCGCGCCGCGCGGGCCGCCAGCCGCCTGGCACCGGGGAAGTGATGCCAGCCAGCCGGCGGCCCAGCGCGGGTGGAGACCCCGCCGGGCACCGGCCGTCACAAGATCCCGGGCAGCACCTCCTCGGACGCGTCCGAGAACGACTCCTCCTGAGCGGCCAGGTAGGTCTCCCAGGCCGCCGCGTCCCAGATCTCCATCCGGCTGTTGGCCCCGATGACCACGCAGTCGCGGTCCAGGCCCGCGTACCGGCGCAGCGCCGGGGGCACGGTGACGCGGCCCTGCTTGTCCGGGACCTCGTCCGAGCCGCTGGCGAACAGCACCCGGCTGTGGTCGCGGAGGGTCTTGCCGCTCATCTGGGCGTCCCGCATGGCGTTGGTGACCCGCGTGAACTCGGCGAGCGGCCACACGTACAGGCAGCGCTCCTGGCCCTTCGTGATCACCACCCCCTCAGCCAGCTCGTCGCGGTACTTGGCCGGCAGGATCAGCCGTCCCTTCTCGTCGAGCCGGGGTGTGTGCGTGCCGAGGAACACCGCACCCACCTCCCCTGGCCCGAGAGCAGCGTCAGCCGAGACCAATCCGCCCCACCGCGCTCCACTGTACTCCACATTCCCCCACCGTCAACGCTGAAACGGCCCTGTTTCGCGGTTTGGCCTCCACAAAAGCCCAGCTCAGAACCGGTGGTGCGAAGTGGGGGGCCGGTGGGGGGGAAATGGGGCCAGGCGCGCCCGGCCCTCGGACCCGGGTCCAGCCGAGGGCCCGGACGGCGCTCGTCACCGCCCGATCTGGCGTGATCAGGAGCCGATCAGATCCAGCCAGCGGCCGATCGGAGCCCAGGCGCGATCGGCCGTGGGGCGATGTGGGGGCCCGGTCCGGGGATCGGCCTGCGCCCGTCACTGGGGCCAATCGGGGGCGAGACTGGTGGGCGGCAAACCACCAGGGCCGTTGGCGCGTATTAAGGTCAACGTCGCGCCATACAAGGCCCAGGACGTACTGTCGTTATACGGCCGTTACGGTGGTATGACCCGCCCCGGCGGCTGGCGCGCAGGAGGCCCGATGAGGAGGCCAGGTTGGCAGTGGAGACGGGACGCGACCCGGGCAGAACGCTCGACGACCTGGCCGCGGTGGCCGGGCGCATCGGGGCGTCCGTCGAGTCCGTGATCGATGGGAAGGCCAACGCCGTCCGGCTCACGCTGGCCGTGCTGCTGGCCGAGGGCCACCTGCTGATCGAGGATGTGCCCGGGGTCGGCAAGACCATGCTGGCCAAGGCCCTGGCCAAGTCCATCGACTGCTCGGTGCGGCGCGTCCAGTTCACCCCCGACCTGCTGCCCAGCGACGTCACCGGGGTCAGCGCCTACAACCAGGAGCGGCGCGAGTTCGAGTTCAAGCCGGGCCCGGTGTTCGCCAACATCGTGGTCGGCGACGAGATCAACCGGGCCTCCCCCAAGACCCAGTCCGCCCTGCTCGAGAGCATGGAGGAGGGTCAGGTCACGGTGGACGGCACCACCTACCCGCTGGAGTCGCCGTTCATGGTCATCGCCACCCAGAACCCGGTGGAGATGGAGGGCACCTACCCGCTGCCCGAGGCCCAGCGCGACCGGTTCACGGCCCGCATCTCGATCGGCTACCCCACCGCCGTCGCCGAGCTGGAAATGATGGACACCCACGGCTCGGCCTCGCCGCTGGACGACGTGAAGCCGGTGGCCCACGCCACCGACATCCGGGATCTGGCCGCCGCGGTGCGCGGGGTGACCGTGTCCGACCTGCTCAAGCAGTACTTGATCAGCCTGGTCAACGCGACCCGCTCGCACGAGGACCTGCGCCTGGGCGCCTCTCCCCGGGCCACCCTGCACCTGCTCCGGGTCAGCCGGGCCTGGGCCGCCCTGGACGGCCGGGACTACGTGATCCCCGACGACGTGCAGGCGCTGGCCGTGCCGGTGCTGGCCCACCGGCTGCTGCCGACACCGGAGGCGCTGGTCGCGGGGCAGTTCCCGGAGCAGGTGCTGGCCGGCATCGTGTCCCGTCTGCCCCTGCCCGCCCGGCACTGACCCAATGCGGGGACTGCTGAACGCCCTGACCACCCGGGGCAAGACGTTCCTGGCCGTCGGGGCGCTGACCACCCTGACCGGGCTGATCTTCAGCGAGGCGGACCTGCTGCGCATCGGCGTGCTGCTGATGCTGCTGCCGGCACTGTCGGCCCTGACCACCAGCCGGGCCCGGTACCGGCTGTCCTGCACCCGGCAGCTGGTGCCCCGGCGCATCCCGGCCGGGGAGACCGCCGAGGCCCGGGTGCGGCTGTCCAACGTGTCCCGGCTGCGCACCGGGCTGCTGCTGGCCGAGGACCTGACCCCCAACTCGGTGTCCAGCCGGCCGCGGTTCGTGCTGGAGTCCATCGAGCCGGGCGGCGTCCGGGACCTGAGCCACAAGGTCCAGATGGACCAGCGCGGCAAGTACACGATCGGCCCGCTCCAGGTCCGGGTGGCCGACAGCTTCGGGCTGTCGGCCATCGGCCGGTCCTTCGCCAGTAAGAGCACGCTGGTGGTGACGCCGCCCATCGTCCGGCTGCCCCGGGTGTCGATCGCGGGCAACCGGCTCGGCGACGGCGAGAGCGGCCTGCGCACGGTCGCGGCCGCCGGTGAGGACGACATCGCCCCCCGCGCCTACCGGGACGGCGACGAACTGCGCCGGGTGCACTGGCGTTCCACCGCGCGGTACGGCCAGCTGATGGTCCGGCGCGAGGAACAGCGCTGGCACAACCGGGCCCTGCTGCTGCTCGACACCCGGCGGCGGGCGCACGTGGGCGGCAACGGGCCCGGGTCATCGTTCGAGTTCGCGGTCAGCGCGGTGGCCTCGATCGGCGTTCACCTGGTCGGCCAGGGCATCGAGACCCGGCTGATCACCGACACCGGCGACGCCGCCCCGGCCGGACCGGCCGCGGAATCCCTGCTGGAACGGCTGGCCGTGGTCCGCACCTCGCGCAACACCGACCTGGCCAGCGGCCTGGCCGCCGTGCGGAACAGCGGCCAGGGCCAGGTCATCGCGATCACCGGCGCGCTGTCGGCCGAGCAGGCCCGCCAGCTGGCGGCCAGCCACCGCGGCACCGCCCCGGCCATGGCCCTGCTGCTGGACACCGGCAACTGGGCCCACGAGCCGACCGGGCCCTACAGCGCGGGCGCCGCGGGCAGCCGGACCGCGAACGGGTCAGCGGGCAGCCGCGACGGCGGGCCCACCGCGGCCGACGTCCTGACCGCGGCGGGCTGGCGGGTCCTGGTCGTCAGCTCCCGCACGTCGCTGGTCGAGGCCTGGCGGGAACTGCACAACCCGGCCGCGGGCGGGTTCCGGCGCCGCTCGACCGGTACCGAGGCCCCGGTCCCGGTGTCGGCCCGGCTGAAGCTGCCCGACGCCGGTGCCGCTGACGCCGGTGCCGCTGACGCCCTCGCTGCTGAGGCCGGTGCCGCTGAGGCCACCAGCGCACCCGCCGAGGAGACCGCATGAACTACCGGCTCACGTTCGCGGCCGCGGCCGGCACGGTCCTGGCCTCGTCCGCGCTGTACTCGCTGTTCGTCGGGCTGGAGTGGTTCTGGGCCGGGGTCGGCGCGGTGATCGTGGTGGCCGCGGTCGGCCTGGTCACCCGGATCCGGCCGCTGCCGGTGCTGGTCTGCGTGGCGGCCGGCCTGGCCGGGCTGCTGCTCTACCTGAACCTGCTGTTCGCGCCGGGCCAGTCCTGGTTCGCGATCATCCCCAATGGGGCCTCGCTGGCTCACGTCTGGCACGTGGCCACCGACGGCATGACCGACGCCGACCGGTTCTCGCCGCCGGTCCCGATCACCACCGGCCTGCTGCTGCTGTCCACTGCGGGCATCGGGCTGGCCGCGGTGGCCGCGGACACCCTGGCCGCGCGCATGCGCAGCTCGGCCGTTGCCGGGCTGCCGCTGCTGGCCCTGTTCATCGTGCCGTCCACCACCCCGGCTATCCGCAGCGGGTGGGGCACGGCCCTGGTGTTCTTCCTGGGCACCGCCGGCTACCTGCTGATCCTGGCCGTGGACGGCCGGGACCGGCTCGGGCGCTGGGGCCGCACGGTGGGCCTGTGGCGGGCCGACCGCTACGGCCGCCCGGACCCCAACCGGACCCCGGGCCCGGGCAGCCTGAAGACCTCGGACGTGAGCAGCCTGGCCTCGGCCGGGCGGCGGATCGGCATGGTGTCGATCGTGGTCGCGCTGTGCGTGCCCCTGTTCATCCCCGGGCTGCAGGTCAACCGGATGTTCCCGGCCCACGTCAACGTGTTCGGGCACGCCGGCAGCGGGCTCGGCGGCGGCAGCGGCGGGATCGGCCCCGACCCGCTGGCCCAGATGTCCCAGGACCTGCGGGAGGGTGAGCCGGAATCGGTGCTCACCTACACCACCACCGATCCCGAGCCCCAGTACCTGCAGATGTACGTGCTGTCCCGGCTGACCACGACCGCCTGGCGGCTGGCCCCGCACCTGAGCGACGACGGCGAGGCCACCGGGCCCCTGCCCAAGGCGCAGGGACTGACCGAGACCAGCAAGTCCGTCGTCAGCACGCAGACCACGCACGTCACGTTCAGCGAGGCCGCGTCGGAGGACGCCCCGATCGCCTTCCTGCCCCTGCCGTACCCCACCACCAAGGTCAAGGTGTCCGGTAAATGGGTGGTCAACGGCAACACCGGCATGGTGTTCGGGTTCAACAACTCGCTGTCCGGGCTGTCCTACACGGTGACCAGCCAGGACGTGGAGCCCTCGGCCCAGCAGCTGGCCCAGGCCGGGGCCCCGCCCGCCGCCATCGCCAGCCAGGACCTGACCGTGCCGGCCGCGTTCAGGCCGCTGACCGCGCTGGCCGACAAGGTCACCAAGGACGCCACCACCCCCTACGCCAAGGCTCTGGCCCTGCAGAACTGGTTCACCGACACCGGCAAATTCACCTACAGCCTGAAGGTCAACGAGCCGGTCGACGCCACCGGGCTGACCCACTTCCTGACCGTGTCCAAGAAGGGGTACTGCCAGCAGTTCGCGTTCGCCATGGCCGTGCTGGCCCGGCTGCTGGGCATCCCGTCCCGGGTGGCGGTGGGCTTCACGCCCGGCACCGCCACCGGGATCGCCAACACCTTCCAGGTCAAGACCAGCGACGCGCACGCCTGGCCCGAGCTGTACTTCCAGGGGCTGGGCTGGATGCGCTTCGAGCCCACCCCGTCCGGCAGCGGTGGCCAGGGCACCGCGCAGCCCCCGACCTACACGATCCCGCAGATCGCGGACAACTCCGGGACCGGCAGCAGCAGCTCCGGCAGCTCGGGTGGGTCCGACGGGCAGGGCAACGGCTCCAGCAGCAAAAACGGCAACGACGCCAAGAACCAGCACCTGAGCCAGGACGGGACCGGGGCGGGCGGCACCGGCTCGGCGGGCAAGGGCACCGGTTTCCCGCTGGAGCCGGTCGGGCTGGCCCTGGCGGCCCTGCTCGCGGTGGCGATCATCGCCCCGCCCGCCAGCCGGTTCCTGGCCCGCCAGCGGCGGCTGGCCTATGCCGACGACCTGGAGCGGGCGCACGCGGTCTGGCGGGAGACCCTGGACGAGCTGGCCGACTACCAGCTGGCCCGGCGGCCGAGCGAGTCACCGCGGGCCGTGGCCCGCCGGGTCAGCGATGACACCCAGCTGGCCGCGCCCGCGTCCGAGGCGCTCGGCCGGGTCGCGCTGGCCGAAGAACGGGCCAGTTACGCCGATAGCCCGGGGGCCACGCCGACCCGGGCCGATCTGGAGCTGATCCGGCACGGCCTGGCCGCCAGCGCCACCCGCCGGGCCCGCTGGCGGGCCCGGCTGACCCCGGCGTCGGCCTACGTGCCGCTGCGGAACCTGACCGGCAAGCTATCGGGAGCCGCCACCCAGGCCCAGTCGAACGTGTGGCGGCACCGGCCCGGGGCCCGGTCACGGCCGGACCAGCTGGCCGATCACGACAGCGAGTGATCAGCGGCCGGGCCGGAGAGCGGCCCGGCCACCTGGCTCAGCCGCCGTTCTCCTGACGGCGCCGCCAGCGCTCCTCCAGCCGCCCCATCATGCCCGGCTGGGCCACCTGGATCCCGGCCTTGCGCTGCTGGCGCTGCTGGCGCCGCCGGGCCCGGGCCGACGACCGGGGCCGGCCGAGGCCAGCCGCGGCCGACGTCGCGCTGATGTGCCGGTAGCTGGTCAGAGCCCACATGCTGCACACAAGCATGACGACGAATCCGGCGACGCCCACCCAGAGGTACTGGGAAATGACCCCGCCGAGCAATAGCCCGACACCCAGCACGAATCCAGCTACGGCCTGAACAGCCCGGCGCTTGTAGTGCACACGTGGGTCGCTGGACCGGACCGTGTGGACAAACTTTGGATCCTCGCTGTAAAGCGCCTGCTCGATCTGCTCGAGCTGACGCTGTTCATGCTCAGAGAGCGGCACGACGCCTCCCACGAAACCTTGCCCGCAAGATCACGGGTACGGTGACCGTCACCAGTCTCCCGGGATCCGCTTCCAGAATACGAGCCTGGGAGCACCGCGTGGAAGGGTGTCCGGCCGCGGTCACATCCTTGTTCGGCCGGCCCACCTAATCCTCCGGCTCCCGGTACTCGCTGGGGCGATGACCGCCCTCGCCGTATTCGCCGTCCACCAGCACCGCGGGCCGGACCGCGCCGGCCCCGAATCGCTGGGTGATCTGGTCCATGGCCCGCTCGGCTTCCCGCCAGCCGGTGGGCTTGTCGTCGAACGCGAGCTGGGTGGTGGCGCCCGAGGCCGCGGTCAGCCCGGTCATCCGCACTCCCACCAGCCGCAGCCGGGCCGCCCCGTCCAGGCCGGAGCCCTCGTACAGGGCGCACGCGGTCTCGTAGATGGTCCGGGCCAGGTCGATGGGGTCGGGCAGGGTCCGGGACCGGGTGATGGTGCGGAAATTGCCCAGCCGCAGCTTGACCGTGACCGTCCGGCCCGCCCAGCCGCCCTCGCGCAGCGCCCGGGCCGTCCGCTCGGACAGCCGCAGCAGTTCCCGCCGGATCACGTCCGGGTCGGTCACGTCGGTGGCGAATGTCTCCTCGGCGCCGATGCTCTTGTCCGGCGCGTGCGGGGTCACCGACCGCTGGTCGCGGCCCCAGGCCAGGGCGGCCAGGTGGGCGCCGACCGCGTCGCCCAGGTGCTGCTGCAGCGTGTCCACGGGCGCGTGCGCGATGTCGCCCACCGTGCGCAGCCCGAGCCGGGCCAGGGTCTCGCCGGTGCGCTGCCCCACACCCCACAGGGCCGACACCGGCAGCGGGTGCAGGAACTCCAGCACCCCGTCGGCCGGGACCACCAGCAGCCCGTCCGGCTTGGCCCGGACCGAGGCGATCTTGGCGATGAACTTGGACGACGCCACCCCGACCGAGCAGGTCAGGCCCTGCTCGGCCTCGACCTGACGGCGGATGGCGGCGCCGATCCAGGCCGGTGAGCCCAGCCGGCGCCGGGCCCCGGACACGTCCAGGAACGCCTCGTCCAGGGCCAGCGGCTCGACCACCGGGGTGACCGACCGGAACACCGCCATGACCTGCTTGGACACCGTGCTGTAGACGTCCCGGCGGGGCGGCACGAAGATGGCCTGCGGGCAGCGCCGCCGGGCCACCGCGCCCGGCATGGCCGACCGGACCCCGAACGTGCGGGCCTCGTAGGAGGCCGACAGGACCACGCCGCGCCCGTTGGGCGAGCCCACGATGACCGGCTTGCCCATCAGCTCGGGCCGGTCCCGGATCTCCACGCTGGCGTAGAAGGCGTCCATGTCCACGTGCAGGATGTGACACCCGCCATCGGCAGGCGCCGTGTCGGGGCCGCTGTCGGCGGGGCCGGTGCCGGCGGGCTCGGTCACCGGGGCCGTCCTCAGCGCCGCCCCAGCACGTGCAGCTTGGCCGCGATGTCGCGCAGCGCGGGATAGGTCGCGGCCGCCGCCTCCAGGGCCCGCAGCGACTCCGTGGCCCCCGGGTCGGCCTCGGCCAGCGCGCTCGGCACCAGCCCGCCGAAGATCTCTGCGCCGTGGGCCGCGCCCGGGGTCAGCCCGACCGACTCGATCAGCGCGACCAGGCCGGGCAGGGTGAACCGGCGCGGCCCTTCTCCGTCCCCGGCCGTTCCCTCCAGCAGGGCCCGGGCCTCGTCGAAGCGGCCGGCCAGGGCCCGGTGCAGCACCGAGGCGACCACCCCCGAAGCCAGCACGCTGACCGTCCCGCCGGGCCGCAGCACCCGGGTGATGGCGGCCAGGGCGTCCGGCGGCGAGTCCACGAACTCCAGCACGCTGTGGCAGATGACCAGGTCGGCGGTTTCCTCGCCGGTCACGCCGTCCAGGCCCGCGGCCTCACCCTGGATGACGCCGATGGCCACGTTCATCTCGGCCGCCCGCCGCTGGGCGGCGGCCAGGGCGTCCGGGCTCGGGTCGACCACGGTCACGTGGTGCCCGAGCGCGGCCAGCGGCACGGCGAACCCGCCGGTGCCCCCGCCCGCGTCCACCACGTCGAGCTGGTCGCGGCCGGTCTGGGTGGCGCGGGCCGCGAGCACGTCGCGCAGCACATCCCACACCACGGACCCGCGCGTGGCGTCCCGCCGGCCGAGCTGAACTTCCACGGCACCTCCTGATGACCCCCGTAGCATCAATGTAGTGCGGCCCGGGGACAATTTCGGCAGCCTGAGCGAGGTTGGCGCCGCTGGTCGCGGGGGAAATCCTTATGGACTTCAGACACTCTGACGGGATATGCGGGTTCCCCCCAGCCCGAGCAACTATCCTCTTCGCCATGGCTGAGCACCTTGAGTTGCCGCGCCCTTGCCGTCTGATGCGGACGGTGGTCTGGAACCTCACCGAATCGGTGGGGCTGCCTGGCGTTGGCTACATCGCCGGCCAGGAGCTCGCCGGGCGGAACGCCGCGATGATCGCGGCCGCCGCCATCATGTGGCTGGTCGCGGTGGTGCGCAAGGTCGCGACCGGGACCGTGCCGGGGCTGGTGACGATCTCGGCCCTGGTCATGACGGTGCAGGCCGCGGTGGTGGTCAGCACCGGGAACGTGTTCTTCTTCCTGCTTCAGTTCCCGCTGGCCAACCTGGTCATGTGCGTGCTGTTCGCCCGGACGGCGCCGACCCGCAAGCCGCTCATCGCGCGGCTGGCCGCCGAGGTCGTGGCGCTGCGCCAGCCGGCCACCCACTACCCGGCCCTGCACCGCTTCTTCCAGGGCGCGACCTGGCTCTGGGCCGGGCTGTTCTTCCTGACCACGGTGGGCCTGTCGGTCATGATGCTGACCGAGCCGCTGACCCTGTTCCTGGTCCTCTACACCGCGGTCACCGTGGGCGGCGTGGTGGTCGGGGCCGGGCTGTGCGCGCTCTGGTTCTACCGGGTGATCCGCCAGACCGGCCTGCGGGTCCGGTTCGCCGCCGTCTGACCCAGCGCCGTCTGACCCAGCGCCGTCCGGCTCAGCGCTGTCCTGACTTACAGGGTCAGCGTTGGCTTGAGCTCCAGCAGCTTGGCCAGCAGGCCGTTGACGAAGGCCGGGGAACCGTCGGTGGACAGGTCCTTGGCCAGCTCGACCGCCTCGCTGATGGCCACCCCGTCCGGCACGTCGTCGGCCCACAGCAGCTCGTAGGCGCCGATGCGCAGGATGTTGCGGTCGACGGCGGGCATCCGGTCCAGCGTCCAGCCTTCGGCGTAGGCGGCCAGCAGCTCATCGATCCGGTCCCGGTGGGCTTCGACGCCCCGGACCAGTTCCGCGGCGTACTCCGGCACCGGCGGGCCGTCGTCCGGCTTGGCCGTCTGGCGCTGTTCCAGCAGGGCCAGGACCGGCTCACCGCGCAGTTCGGCCTCGAACAGCAGGTCAAGGGCGCGCTTACGCGCCTTGCTACGAGCGGGCACAGTAGTAGGCGCCGTCAGGCCCGGCCGAGGTACGTGCCGGTCCGGGTGTCGACCTTGATCTTCTCGCCGGTGGAGATGAACAGCGGGACCGCGATCTCGGCCCCGGTCTCCAGCTTGGCGGGCTTGGTGCCGCCGGTGGAGCGGTCGCCCTGCAGGCCGGGGTCGGTCGAGCTGACGTTCAGCTCCACCGCCGCGGGCAGGTCCACGTACAGCGGCACGCCGTCGTTGAAGGCCACCGTGACCATCTGCTCCTCGAGCAGGTAGTTGGCGGCGTCGCCCACGGTGTTCGCGGGCACGTGCGGCTGGTCGTAGTCGGTCATGTCCATGAACACGTAGTCGTCGCCCTCGCGGTACAGGTACTGCATGTCCCGCTTGTCGACGTTGGCCACGTCGACCTTGACGCCCGCGTTGAAGGTCCGGTCGACCACCTTGCCGGTCATCACGTTCTTGAGCTTGGACCGCACGAAAGCCCCGCCCTTGCCTGGCTTCACGTGCTGGAACTCGACGACCGTCCACAGGTTGCCGTCGATGTTCAGGGTCATGCCGTTCTTGAGGTCGTTGGTGGTCGCCACGTCTGCCGTCTCCGCCTATGCCCGTCGTGCCCGCCCGTCACAGGGCGAGAAGTTCCTTCGTGGTCCTGGTGAGTGTCTCTGCTGCACCGTCGGCCGCACCGGCCCCTACGATCAGCACGTCCTCGATCCGGACACCGCCTCGGCCGGGCAGGTAGACACCGGGCTCGACGGTAACCGCTACACGGTCTTCTAGCTTACCCGCACTTCCGTACCCGATCATCGGCGCTTCGTGGACTTCCAGGCCGATGCCGTGCCCCAGCCCGTGGCCGAAATGCTCGCCGTGACCGGCCTCGGCGATCACGTCGCGGGCGGCCGCGTCCACTTCGCGCAGTGAGGCGCCCGGCCGGGCCGCCGTGCGGCCGGCCCGCTGGGCCGTGGCCACCAGCTCGTAGATGTCCCGCTGCCAGCCCGCGGGCTCCCCCAGCGCCACCGTCCGGGTCATGTCCGCGTGATAGCCCGCGAACCTGGCCCCGAAGTCCATGGTGATGAGGTCGCCGCGGCGTAGCGGCCGCCCGGACGGCACGTGGTGCGGGAGCGCGCCGTTGGGCCCGCTGGCCACGATGGTGTCGAAGGCCGGCCCGCTGGCGCCCAGCTCGGCCATCCGGTGGTCCAGCGCGGTGGCCAGCGCGTGCTCGCTCAGGCCGGGCCGGATCAGCGGCAGCACGCCGGCCAGGGCCTGGTCGGTGATCCGGCACGCGGTCGCGATCAGCTCCAGCTCGGACGGATCCTTGACCGTCCGCAATTCCTCGATTTTTTTATCGAAGGTCAGCAGCTCGGCGTCTTCAGCCGCCGCCTGGACCTGCCGGTACTGGTCCACGGTCAGGTGGTGGGTCTCCACCGCCAGGTGGCGCAGTCCCCGCCGCCCGGCCTCGGCCGCCAGCACCGGCTCGATGAACCGGGCCAGGGTCAGCTCCAGGTCGGGGGCGTCGCGCCCGGCCGCCAGCTGGTAGCGGGAGTCGGTGGCCAGCAGCCCGGCCCCGGCCGCGGGCAGCAGCAGGGCCGCGTTCGAGCTGGCCAGCCCGGTCAGGTAGCGGACGTTGGGCGGCGCGGTGACCAGCACGGCGTCCGCGTCCAGTTCGGCCAGCCGGGCCTGGGCCGCCGCCCGCCGGGCCGCGTGAATTTCCGGCATGTCCCGACTGTAACCGTCTGAAGGCGAAACTCCCGTGGCGGCTGCGGGTGAGTAAGGGTGGGAGCACACGACGGGAGTGGCGATGAACAGACATCGGCCATGGTGACGGAATGGACCATGCCGCCCGCTGAGAACGGCGCACCGCACCGCGTGGAGACCGCCAGCACGGAGCCCGGCCGCACGGGATCCGGCCTCGGCGAGCCCAGCGACGCCGAGCTCATCGAGCGGTCACGGCGGGAGCCGGACTGCTTTGCCATGATCTTCGACCGGCACGCGGACGAGATCCTGCGCTACGCGCACACAAGGCTGGGGCCGGACCTGGCCGAGGACGTGACCGCCGAGACGTTCCTGGCCGCGTTCCGCCGCCGGGACAGTTACGACACCGGCCGCGCCGACGCCCGGCCCTGGCTCTACGGCATCGCGATCCGGCTGATCGGCAAGCACCGGCGGTCCGAAGCCCGGTACCGGCGGATGCTCCAGGCCACGCCCGCCGACCGGGCGACCGAGGATCCCGGCGACCGCAGCGCCGACCGGGTCACCGCCCAGCAGCTGCGGCCACGGATCGCGGCCGTCCTGAACGGCCTGCCCGGCCGGGACCGGGAACTGCTGCTGCTCATCGCCTGGGCCGGGCTGTCCTACGAGGAGTCCGCGCAGGCCCTCGGCATCAGCACCAGCGCGGTTCGGTCGCGGCTGAACCGGATCCGGGTCCGGACCCGCAAAGAACTCGGCGGCGCCAACCCCGCCCGCCTGCACGAGGAGAACGACCGTGGATGAGATCACCCTGTTCGCCGAGCTGAAGCCAACGCCGCCCGACGACACGGCGGCTATGCGCACCCGGGCCCGGGCCCGGCTGGGCCGCGCGATCAGCACGCCCGAGGCGGCCGCAGCCAAACCCCGGCGACGGCACCGGCTGGCGCTCGGCCTGTCCGTGGTCGCGGTGGCCGCAACGGCCGCCACGGTGGTGCCGTCCGTGCTGTTCGGCGGGCACAGCACCACACTGGCCACCCCCGCCTACGCGGTCACGCGGGGGGCCGATGGCACCGTCACCGTAACGATTTATGACATCGCCACCGCCGCTGACGCCGCCGGCCTCCAGCGGGCCCTGCGTCACGAGGGCGTCGCCGCGCTGGTGTGGACCGGGACGATCGGCAAGCAATCCATCGCCAGGGCGATATGCCAGGCGCCAGCCCGCGACCTCGAACCGCAGGAAGTTCAGGAGGCCGTGGTCAGTACCGAATTCAACGGGCACCTGGTGCCGCCGGGCGACACCGTCGTCTCGGTGTTCCCGGCCCATCTCTCGCCGGCTGAGCGCGCTGCGGGTAAGAAGGATCCGGGTCTGCGCTTCTTCATCCACCCCTCGGCCATGCCGAGTGGATCGGCGCTGTTCATCAGGAGACTGCTGTACGCCGGTCCCGGGGGCCAGCCCCCCCAGCAGGAGATAGGACCGCCGGAAGTTGTGAAGCACGACCGGCTGCCCTGCTGATCAGGCGGCCAGCTCGGCGGCGCGCTCGATGAGGTGGACGCGGGCGGCGTGGTCGGGGGCCAGGGGGGTGACGAGCAGGGTGGTCACGCCCGCATC
>DASXMW010000056.1:0-15463 GCA_036495425.1 Streptosporangiaceae bacterium
CAAATAGCCCAGAAGCTACTAAACCATCCCGTTATTCAGTGCCTTTCGTACCATCCCAACGAACCAAACCATCGCTACAATCCAGCTAGGTCAACCTTGCGCCAGGAACTCTGGCGCATCGAGGGACTCGAGATACAAGAAAGCACTACAGTGCTCCCGGGGGTCTGACGCTACGTTTAGCGTTGCTGCCTGCGTCGATACCGCCATGAGCCCAAGACAGGGGCCCTCGATGACCGATCAGGCTGGCTTGCTCAGTAAGAACTGGGACGCGCACGCCAAGGAATGGATCGACTGGGTGCGGGCACCTGATCACCAGGACAGCTACCTGCGCTTTCATCGGGACAGTTTCCTGGCCCTGATTCCGCCCCTGAAGCCGGACCAGGTCATCATCGACGTCGGCTGCGGCGAGGGCCGGGTCGCCCGCGACCTGCGCCTGCTCGACCGCAAAGTGCTCGGCGTCGACCTGTCGTTCACGATGTGCCAGGCCGCGGCCAGCCACCCCGATCCATCTGCTGCCGTGCAGGCCAACGCGGCCACGCTGCCATTGGCCGACAACAGCGTCGACTGCGCGGTCGCGTTCATGTCTCTGCAGGACATCGACGACATGACCGGCGCCGTCAACGAGATCGCCCGGGTGCTCAAAGACGGCGCTTCGCTGGCGATGGCCATCGTTCATCCGATGTACTCCGGCGGCAGGTTCGCCGCCCCGGAAGACAACGGCAGGAACTCGTTCGTCATGAAACGGACGTACTTCCAGCCCGAGGTCCTGGTCAGCACGGACTGCCACGGCGATCTGTCGGTCACGCTGTTCCGGGAGCACCGTCCGCTGCAGTTGTACATGAACGCCCTGATCAAAGCGGGCTTCCACGTCGAGGAGCTGCTGGAACTCTCGGACGAGGATGAGACCAGGGACCGTGACGGGATCCCCATGTTCCTGGATCTGCGAGCGACCCGGGTGCCGCGATCACCTCAGCCGGCCCCGATCCGGGACCTCGCCCATCGGCGCCCCCGCAGGAAGACCCGCGGCCTGGCCGCCCGCCGGATACCAGCCTCCGTGTCGTCACGGTTGACGGTGGTGGGACTCTGGTCAGCGCTTCTGCCGGGTTTGCTGGCCATAATGTCGCAGGCCTGGCGGGAACGTTCCCGCTAACTGCCGCTGCCTCGGGTCCTCTCCGGTGGGCGGGCACGCCATGAAACCGACCTTCGATTGATAATGAGGAATTGATTTTATCGAAGGTCTGGTCCCGGGCTCCCGGGCCAGGACCGGGCGCCAGGGTCAGGAGACCCCGGCGGGCGACGCCGATGGCGGGCGGAACGCGGCGAACGGGTTGGTCACCACCAGCGCGCGGGCCGCGAACCGGTAGAGGGTGGCCGGGCGGCCGCCGGCTGAGGTGGGGCGGGCCGCTTCCCGGGTCGGCTCGATGACGCCGCGGCGGGTCAGGATGCGCTGGAGGTTGGTGGCGGAGATGGCGTGCCCGACCGAGGCGGCGTAGATGTCGCGCAGCTGGGCGATGGTGAACGTCTCCGGGGCCAGGGCGAAGCCGATGTTGGTGTAGGAGAGCTTGGCCCGCAGGCGCTCACGGCCCGATTCGGCCAGCGACCCGTGGTCGAACGCGGTCGGCGGCAGGTCCGCCACCGGATGCCAGGCCGTGTCGGGCGGCACCTTGGGTTCGTGGTCGGCCGAGACCAGGGCCAGGTACGCGGTGGCCAGCACCCGGCCGCGCGGGTCCCGCTCGGGGTCGGACCGGGTCTCCAGCTGCTCCAGGTGCGCGATGTCGGTCAGGTCGACCTTGGTGGCCAGGTGCCGGCTCAGCGAGGTCCCCAGCCGCTCGTCCGCGGCCAGCGGCCCGCCCGGCAGGGCCCATCTCCCGGCGAACGGCTCGCTGGCTCGCTGCCACAGCAGCACCTGCAGGCGCCCGGCCCGGACCTGCAGCACCACCGCCAGCACCTCGTGCGCGAACCGCGGCTCATCCTTAGCCACGCCCGCATCGTATCCAGGCACCCCTCCCCCTACCTTCCAGAAATGGTTTTTGACTCATAGACGAAAACAGTTTTACACTCAAAGTCTAAAACCTCGTACCCATGGTGAGAGGAGCAGCCCGTGATCAGCAACGAGGCGCTCACCAACCGCCCGGCCGTCCCCGATGACTGGGCCCAGGAAGTCCGGCGGCTGGCCCGGGACCGCGACGCGGTGATCCTGGCCCACAACTACCAGTCCCCCGAGATCCAGGACGTGGCCGACCACGTGGGCGACTCGCTGGCCCTGTCCCGGCTGGCGGCGGCCAGCCCGGCCCGGACCATCGTGTTCGCCGGGGTCTACTTCATGGCCGAAACGGCCAAGATTCTGGCCCCGGACAAGACCGTGCTGATCCCCGAGCGCCAGGCGGGCTGCTCGCTGGCCGACACGATCACCGCCGATCAGCTGCGGGCCTGGAAGGCCGAGCACCCGGGCGCCGCCGTGGTCGCCTACGTGAACACGTCGGCCGAGGTCAAGGCCGAGTCCGACCTGTGCTGCACGTCGTCGAACGCCGCCGACATCGTGGCCTCGATCCCGGCCGGGCGTGAGGTGCTCTTCCTGCCCGACCAGTTCCTCGGCGCGCACGTCCGCCGGGTCACCGGCCGGGACAACCTGCACGTGTGGATGGGCGAGTGCCACGTACACGCCGGGATCAGCCCGGCCGAGCTGCGCCGCAAGGCCACCGCCAACCCCCGGGCCGAGCTGTTCATCCACCCCGAGTGCGGCTGCGCGACCCCGGCGCTGTGGCAGGCCGGGCGGGGCGACCTGCCGGAAGGCCGCACCCGGGTGCTGTCCACCGGCGGGATGCTCGACGCAGCCCGGGCCACCACCGCGCCTACCGTGCTGGTGGCCACCGAGACCGGCATGCTGCACCAGCTGCGGCAGGCCAACCCCGGGGTCCGGTGGGAGCCGGTCAACCCGGGCGCGGTGTGCCGGTTCATGAAGATGACCACCCCGGCCTCGCTGCTGCGCTGCCTGCGCGAGGGCACCACCGAGGTGCAGGTGCCGGCCGAGATCGCCGCCCGGGCCCGGCGCGCGGTGCAGGCCATGATCGGGACCCACGGGGCCGGCGCATCCGCGGGGGCTGCGCCGGCCCCGGCGGGGGTGGCGGAGTGAGCGCCGCCCCGCGGCCGCTGCCCGCGGCCGGGCCGGCCAGCTGGGAGCTGAGCGCCGACGTGCTGGTCGTGGGCTCGGGCGCGGCCGGCATCGCCACCGCCCTGGCCGCGGCCCAGGCGGGCCGGGACGTGCTGCTGATCAGCAAGGACGACCTCGGCGGCGGGGCCACGCCGCTGGCCCAGGGCGGCCTGGCCGCCGCCCTCGGGCCGGGCGACCACCCGGCCCGGCACCAGAGCGACACGCTCACCGCCGGGGCCGGGCTGTGTGACCTGGACGCCGTGGCCACCCTGGTCAACGAGGCGCCGGGCGAGATCGCCCGCCTGACCGGGCTGGGGGCCCGGCTGGACGCCACGGCCCTGCACCGGGAGGGCGGCCACCGCCTGCCCCGGATCGTGCACGCGGGCGGGGACGCGATCGGCGCCGAGGTCCACCGGGTCCTGAGCGCGGCCCTGCGGGCCAGCCCGGTGCGGGTCCTCACCCACTGCGTGGCCCTGGACGCGCTGACCGGCGCCGAGGGCCCAATCGGCGGTGCCGTGGGCGGCGTGCTGGCCGGGGCCATCGACCCGGACGGGACGCTGCGGCCGGGGACGATCACCGCCCGGGCCGTGGTCCTGGCCACCGGCGGGTTCGGCCAGGCCTACGCCACCACCAGCAGCCCGGCCGGGGTGACCGGCGACGGCCTGGCCCTGGCCGCCCGGGCCGGCGCGGCCGTGCAGGACGTGGAGTTCGTGCAGTTCCACCCGACCGTGTTCTGGCAGGCCGGGGCGCGGGGCCAGTGCCCGCTGATCACCGAGGCCCTGCGCGGGGCCGGGGCGGTCCTGCTGGACCAGGCGGGCCACCCGGTCATGGCCGGCCGCCACCCGCTCGGCGACCTGGCCCCGCGCGACGTGGTGTCGGCCGTCATGCAGGAGGCGATCGAGGCCGGCTCGGCGGCGGACGGTGGTCCCCGGCACCTGTGGCTGGACGCCACCGGTCTTGACCGGGCGGTCCTGGAGCAGAACTTCCCCACCGTGCTCGGGCTGTGCCGGGCCCGCGGCATCGACCCGGTCACCGAGCCGATTCCGGTCGCGCCCGGCACGCACTACAGCTGCGGCGGGGTCCGGGCCGACATGACCGGGCGCACGTCGCGGCCCGGCCTGTTCGCGGTCGGGGAAGTGGCCTCGACCGGGGTGCACGGCGCCAACCGGCTGGCTTCCAACTCGGTGACCGAAGCACTGATCACCGGACGGCGGGCCGGGGAGCGGCTGGGCGCGGAACTGCCGCCGGCCGCGGGCCGGCTGCGGCGCCCGGCCCCGGCCCCGGCCCTCGGGCCGGCGGCCGGCGGGGTCGATCCGGCCGTGCGGCCCGCGCTGGCCCTGGCCATGTCCCGGTACGCGGGCGTGCTCCGCGACCGGGCCGGCCTGGAGCACCTGCTGGGCCAGCTGGACCAGGCGCCCCCCGCCGGCGACGGCCCGGACCCGGGGCGGCTGGATCTGGCCACGGTCGAGGCCACCAACCTGCACCTGGCCTCGGTCCTGGTCACCGTGGCCGCGCTGGCCCGCCCCGAGAGCCGTGGCGCCCACCGCTGGCACACCGCGGACGCCATCAACAACGCCGGAAACGCCCGCCACTCGGTTCTGCGCCTCGGCCCGGAGCTGACCGTGAGCGCGCGCCCGGTCCTCGCTGAACAAGGAGCTGCCTGATGCTTGGTCGTGTCACCACCGAACTTCTGCTGGCCGCGGGCCTCGATCCGGCCGAGGTGGAGCAGACTGTCCGCACCGCCCTGGACGAAGACCTGCGCTACGGCCCCGACGTCACCTCGGCCGCGACCGCACCGCCCGGCGCCCGGGCCACGGCCGGGGTGGTGGCCCGGCGGCCCGGCACGCTGGCCGGCCTGCCGGTCGCGCTGGCCGTCCTCGACCTGGCCGGGCTCCCGGCCGAGGAGGCGAAGCTGCTCAGCGCGGACGGGGACCGGGTCCGGTCCGGCACCGAGGTGCTGCGCATCGACGCCCCGCTGCGCGAACTGCTGGGCGCCGAGCGGACGCTGCTGAACTTCCTCACCCACCTGTCCGGGGTGGCCACCGCCACCCGGGCCTGGGCCGACGCGCTGGCCGGCACCAGCTGTGTGGTCCGCGACACCCGCAAGACGCTGCCCGGCCTGCGCCTCCTGGAGAAGTACGCGGTCCGCTGCGGCGGCGGCCACAATCACCGCCTGGGTCTGGGCGACGCCGCATTGATCAAGGACAACCACGTGGTGGCGGCGGGCAGCATCACCAAGGCCATCGCGGCCGTCCGGGGCGCCGCACCCGCGCTGCCCCTGGAAGTCGAGTGCGACACCCTGGACCAGGTGCTCGAGGCCCTCGAAGCCGGTGCCACCTTGATCCTGCTCGACAACATGGACCCGTCCGGCCTGAGTTCCGCCGTGCTCCTGGCGGCCGGCTACCCGGACGTCCGCCTGGAAGCCAGTGGCGGCCTGCGCCTGGAGCAGGCCCGCGAGGTGGCGGCCACCGGCGTGGACTTCGTTTCCGTCGGGGCCCTCACCCACTCCAGCCCGGCCCTGGACCTGGGCCTCGACCTCGGCCTGGACCTCGCCACCGCGTCCTGACGAGGGGACCGTCCGGATACCTGCGAGGGGCCGGGGCCACGATCGTGGCCCCGGCCCCTCACCCGCGCCGCGCCTCCCCCGGGCTCAGCCCCCGCCGCCGCCTGGCTTCGCGCTTGGGTTGGCGACCCTCTGTCACTGGCTATCACTTGATGTCATGGCCGATGCCCACCGCTGATGGTCATCGTCAACCGGTTTCCGGCAAATGATCGTTGAGATAAATCACATTCGATTGTGTACAAGATGTGGATGACTTGTGCAAAACACGCCCCAAGCTGTGTGTACGGGCGTATTTTCTGGGGATGGAAGCGCCGGTACTGCCGGGCTTCCGCGGTTGAACAGGTTTTATTGTCCGCACCCCTGTGGATAGGACAAAGGCAGGAACTGTCCAGGTATCACGCCGTTACAAATTGTAAGTAAATGAAACGGCTACCTGTTCTTTATTTCTCTGTTATTTAATGTCGGGACCGTAAAAGGTTCACGCGGGGAGAAGAGACCAGCGGCCGAAGTGGAGGGAGGCCAGCCCGACCGGCGACGCCCGTGCTCTGACCAGTGGCACGGCGTGCGCCCGACGAAAGGGGAGGCTCTCGTATGAAGATCAAGCTCCAGCCGGATGGCCCGGGTATGCGCGAACCCAGCGAGTCCGAGATGGACGACTGGCTGGCGAACCTACGCGAAGACGACGCGTCCGAGCCAGCCGACACGCCCACAGCCGCCGAAGCCGAAGAATTCCGCGCCCAGCAGGCCGCCGACTCCGGCGCGCCCGGCACCGGGTCCGGCCGGGCCGCCACCGGGGCGCCCGCTCCGGACGCGCCCGCTCACGGCGCTCCCGAACAGGGGGCTCCCGAACAGGGGGCTCCCGATCAGGGGGCTCCCGATCAGGGGGCTCCCGCTTCCGAGGCGGCGACCGGGTCATACCGCGCCTTCCCGGGCACCGGGTCCGCTGGTGCACCCGAGGACGCCGGGACGTACGGAACCACTGAGACTTCCGGGTTCGCCGGGTCGCGCGGGTCCTCGCGTGGGTCCTACGGAGCGGGCGAATCCTCCGCTTCCACCGGGCCGCACGAGCTGATCACGACCTCCGGGAACACCGGGCCCTTCGCGGTGCTGCCCCCGGCCGCGAGCCAGCCTTACGAGCTGAGCGCGCCGTCCGACGAGACCGCCGGGCCGGCCGGGACCGGGCCCTTCGCGACCGCCCAGTTCCACGGCGCGGACCAGGAGCCGGCCGGCTCGGGCGCACACCCGCTGCTGGGCGCGCCCACCGCCGCCACGGACGATGCTGCTGGTACGAGTGAGGCAGCCGGCCACTTTGGGTTCGTGCCAGAAGAGGCGGCCCAGGCAGAAGACGCCACCGGTACGGATGTGACCGGCGAGAGCGCTCGTCCCGGCCAGACCGAGGCTGGGGCTGGCCCCAGCGACGTGACCCCCGTGACCAGCGAGACCCCATGGGCCAGCGAGTCCCCCTGGGCCAGCGGTCCCGGTGATGCACCATGGTCCGCGGTGGCTCCCGAGACCAGTGATTCTGGTGAGGCTGCTGACGCCGGGCTTGGGCTGGAGGGAACTCCGGCGGCTGAGGCCCGGACCCCCGAGGCTCGGGCCCCCGAGGCCCAGGCTGCTGAGCCCTGGCCTGCCGAGGCTCAGGCTGCTGAGGCTCAAGCTGCTGAGGCCAGCGTGACCGAGATCGGGCCCGCCGACTTCGACGCCGCTGGCGACGGGAGCGGGCCGCAGGTCGCCGCCACGCCCGCCGCACCCGCCACACAGGCCGCACCCGCCACGCCAGCTGCAGCCGCCACATCCGCTACACCTGTCACACCAGCTGCACCCGCCACGCCCGCTGCACCGGCCACGCCGGTCACACCGGGGGCATCCGGAGCACCGGGGACTGGCGAGTACCGGATGGTGCCGGTCGGGCGCCGCCGGATGCTGCTGCCCGCGCGGCCAGCCGTGCCGGCCGAGACGCCGGTCCGCGCGCTGATCGGCGAGGACCTGCGGACTCCGATGGTCTGGTGTGAGCTCGAGCGCACCTGCATCTCCTGGCACGCCGACCGGGAGGCGCTCGGGGTGGCCGACGTGCGGGCCCGGGCCATCACGGCCGGCTGGCGGGTCGACGCGCTGGGCCGGCTGGCCTGCCCGCAGTGCCAGCAGACTTCCAACGATTTCCGGACCACGCAGCCGGTGGTGCCGTGGAACCGGGCCTACGCCTTGACCATGGCCGCCCGCGAGGCCGCGCGGCAGGGCAGCTACCGGTATCCGCAACCAGCGTTCTATCCACGATGAACCCCGGCAGCGAATTAATGATCTCCGAGGGAGCCACGCTGGCCGCGGCCATGACCGACCTGGCCAGCGGCGACTGGCGGTCGGTGCCCGATCCCGGGCTGCTCGGCTGGTCCTGCCTGCCGGAGATCGCGCTGCACACGCTCGGGGCCGACGCCGGGCTGGTGGGCGCGGCCCGCGAGTTCACCACCGCCACCCTGTACCGCTGGGGGGCCGGCGGCCGCCGGGACGACATCGCCGTGGTGGTCTCCGAGCTGCTGACCAACGCCCTGCGCCACGGCCTGCCGCGGCTGCCCGAGCTCAGCGACGTGCCACCGCGGCACCCCATCCGCCTGGGCCTGCGGCAGACCGGCCCCTGGGTCCTGTGCGCGGTGGCCGACCCGAGCCAGGCCGTCCCGGTCCCCCGCGTCCCCAGCTCGCTGGCCGAGACCGGCCGGGGCCTGCATATCGTCCGGGCCCTCAGCGACACCTGGGGCTACACCACCCCCGACTCGACCGGCAAGGTCGTCTGGGCCACCTTCACCTACCGCTGACCCTCGGCACGACGCCCCGCCCGCAAGCCCAATGGCGTCAAGGGCTCGTCATGGCCGACGCGATGGCGCCATTGCATCACCTATAGCCGACGCGATGGCGCCATTGGGCCGGCTGACACCGAGGGCTCGCGGGGGACACGGGGCTGGGCCGGCTGACACCGAGGGCTCGTGGGGGACACGGGGCGTTCGGGACGTCGGGGAGCCCGGGCCCCGGTCAGGCGATGATGACTTCCACGCCCGCATCCTGAAGGCGGGCGGACTCCTCGGGCGGGATGGCGGCGTCGGTGACCAGGGCGTCGATCTCGCGGGCGGTGCAGATCCGGGCGAACGCGCGGCGGCCGGCCTTGGAGCTGTCGGCCACGATGACCACCCGGGCCGCCTGCCGGGCCATGAGCTGGTTGATGCTGGCCTCGCCCTCGTGGTGGGCGGTGGCGCCGCTGGCCGCGTCGATGCCGTCGACGCCGATGAAGGCGACGTCCAGGGCGACCTGCTCCAGCACGCCGGTGGCCAGCGGGCCGGTCAGCTCGTAGGACTGGGGCCGGGCCACGCCGCCGGTGGCCACGATCTTGATGTGCTGGCGGACGGCCAGCTCGGTGGCGATGTTCAACGCGTTGGTGACCACCGTGACCGCGTGGGCCGGGGTGCCGTTGCTGAGGTCGGCCCGCATGGCCAGGGCCCGGGCCACCTCGGTGGTGGTGGTGCCGCCGTTCAGCCCGGCGACCTGGCCCGGGTGGACCAGGGCCGCGGCCACGGCGGCGATGCGCTGCTTCTCGGTCGGGTGCTTCTCGCTCTTGTAGCGGAGCGGCAGGTCGTAGGTGACGCCCTGGGCCACGGCGCCGCCGCGGATGCGGGTCAGCATCTGCTGGCCGGCCAGTTCGTCGAAGTCTCGTCGCACGGTGGCCGGGGACACGCCGAGGGCCTTGGCCGCGTCTTCGACCTGGAGCTGGCCCGCGGTGGCCAGCAGCTCCAGCAGCTCGTTCCAGCGCCGGTACCGGGTCACCCGCCCCCTCCGTTCCGCCGCGACAGCTCGGCGACCATCACAGCAGACCGGAACCTGGTGTAGTCGGCCGGGTCGAACTCGCCCGCCACCGGGGCCAGGGCGGTGGCCGTGCCCAGCGCGGCCGCGTCCCGGAGCCGGTCCGGCCAGGGCTGGCCGGTGACCAGGCCCAGGGTCAGGGCGGCCACCACCGCGTCCCCGGCTCCGGTCGGGTTGACCGCCTCCACCGCCGGGGGGACGGCCCGCCAGCCGCCGTCGGCGGTGACCGCGCGCAGGCCGGCCGGGCCGAGCGAGACCACCACCGCCTCGGCGCCCCCGGCCCGCAGCTCGCGGGCGGCCTCGGCCACGGCCGGGCGCCCGTTCCCGTCCGCGGCCAGGCTGAGCGGGTGGCCGGCCAGGTGCTCGAGCTCGTCCAGGTTCGGCTTGACCACGGCCGGGCCGGCCGCGACCCCGAGCCGGAGCGCGTCGCCGTGCGCGTCCAGCACCACCGGAACCCCGGCCGCCCGGGCCACGCGGGTCAAGGTGGCGTAGGTGTCCGTGGGCAAACCGGGCGGCAGGCTGCCGGACAGTACCGTGGCCTGCGCTCCCGCCACTGACCTTTCATACAAATATCGAAGGTCAGTCAGCTCGGTGGCCCGCACGGTGGGGCCAGGCTCGTTGAACAGGGCCGTCGTGTGCCGTTCGTGGTCGAGCACGGCGAACGTGCGCCGGGTCTCGCCCGCGATCGGCGTGAAGTCCGAGGGCACGCCCAGTTCGGCCAGCCCGGACCGGACCGCCTGGCCGGTGGCCCCGCCGGCCAGGCCCAGCACCCGTACCTCGGCGCCGAGGGCGAGCAGGGTGCGGGCCACGTTCAGGCCCTTGCCGCCGGGGCGGGTGTCGACCGCGCGGGGCCGGTTGACCCCGGACCAGTTCACCACCGGGACGTGGTGGGTGATGTCCAGGGCCGGGTTGAGGCAGACGATCAGGATCACGGGCCGGGCCGCTTCAGGTGCCGGCCAGGCCGGTGGCAGCCACCGACCGGACGAAGAACCGCTGGGCCACGATGAACACGACCAGCATCGGCAGCAGGCTCATGACGTTGGCCGCCATCAGCAGCGTCCACTCGGTCTCGTGCGAACCCTGGAACGTGGCCAGCCCGAGCGGCAGCGTCATCTGGTTGGTGGAGGTGACGGCGATCAGCGGCCACAGGAAGTTGTTCCAGGAGTCGAGCAGGGTCAGCGCGGTCAGTGTGGCCAGCGCCGGTTTGGCCAGCGGCAGCACGATCCGGATCAGCACCGTGAGCCGGCTGGCCCCGTCGACCCGGGCCGATTCCTCGTACTCCAGCGGCAGGGTCCGGAAGAACTGGCGGAGAAAGAAGATGCCGAACGCGGTGGCCGCGTTGGGCAGGATGAGGGCGCCGATGTGGTTGATGCCCACCCCGGCCAGGACGTGGACGCCCAGCCACTTCACGATGATGAACTGCGGGATCATCGTGACCTGGAACGGGACCATCAGCGTGGCCATGATCACCACGAACAGGGCGGTCCGGCCCAGGAACCGGAACCGGGCGAAGGCGTAGCCGGCCAGCGAGCACAGCACCAGGTTGGCCAGCACGGTGGTCACCGCGACGATCAGGCTGTTCAGGAACCAGCGGCCGAACGGCCCGGCCTGCAGCGCGCTGATGTAGTTGCCGAACTTCAGGATGTGCGGGGTCAGCAGGGGCGGGAAGTGCAGCGCCTCGGACTGGGTCTCGACCGAGGTCAGCAGCAGCCACAGGAACGGGAAGATCAGGATGATGGTGGCCGGGATCAGCACCAGGTGCCAGGGGCTGAACGGCAGCCGCCGCCGGCGCCGGGGCGGGGCCGGGGCCGGGGCCCCGTCGCGGATGGCCCCCGTGGCCGGGGTGCGGGCCGGGACCGCGGTCATGACCGGTAGTGCGTGAATCGCCGACCGACCCGGAACTGGATCGCGGTGACCACGAGGATGATGAGGAACAGGAAGTAGGCGATGGCCGAGGCGTAACCGAAGTTGAAGTTCTGGAACGCCTGCTCGTACAGGTAGTAGACGAGGACGGTGGTCGCGTTCAGCGGGCCGCCCTTGGTACTGAGGTACACCTCGTCGAACAACTGCAGGGCGTTGATGGTCAGCCAGACGGCCAGGAACAGCGAGGCCGGGCTGAGCAGCGGCAAGGTCACCCGGCGGAACGTCTTCCACGGGCCGGCCCCGTCCAGCGCGGCCGCCTCCAGCAGGGTCTTGGGCACGCCCTGCAGGGCGGCCAGGTAGATGATGACCGCGAACCCGGTCCAGCCCCAGATGGTCATGGCCACGATCACGTACAGGGCCTGGGACGGGTTGTTCAGGAACTGCTGCTGCGGGATGCCGACCAGGCTGAAGGCGTAGTTGACGATGCCGTAGGACGGGTCGAACAGCCAGATGAAGACGATGGCCTCGCTGATGGTGGAGATGGCCATGGTCGCGTAGGCCGCGGTCCGGTAGATCGAGATGCCACGGATCTTCCGGTTCATGGCCACGGCCAAAAACAAACCGACGACCATCGTCCCCGGCACGAACAGCGCGGTGTAGATGAGCGTGTGCGCGATGGCCTGGCCCACCACCGGGTCGTGCGCCAGCTGCCGGTAGTTCTTCAGGCCGACGAACGGGCTGGGGCCGCCCTGCAGGTGCGAGTTCTGGAACGACATGATCGCCGACCAGATGATCGGCGCCGCCCCGAACAGCAGGATGATCACGGCGCCGGGGGTGACGAAGGCCCAGCCGGACAGGTGCTCCGAGGACAGGATCCGGCGGTACCCGGGGCGGCCCCGGCCGCTCCCGGGCCGGTTCCGGTTCTGCTCCCGGCCCGGGAGCAGCGTCGCGGTCACCTGGGTCAGCTCCCGGCCAGGTCGGCGTTGACCTGCTTTTCGGCGGAGTTCAGAGCGGCCTGAGGGGTGCTCTTGTTCAGCAGCACCGACAGCACCATGTTGCCCAGGGCGGTGGAGATCTTGGGGTACTGGGTGATCTGGGGCCGGGCCTGCTTGACGTTGCTCAGGTTGGCGATGAACGTGCTCACCCCGGGCAGGGCCTGGTTCATGTTGGCCACGAAGCCGGGGGTATTGGCCACCGAGGCCCGGGTGGGCAGGTCGCCGGTGGCCAGCGACCAGGTCTTGACCTGGGCCGGCGCGGTCAGCCAGAGCAGGAACTTCTCGGCCGCCTTGGTCTTGGCCGAGCCGTTGTTGAACACCACCCAGTTGTCCGGGCCGGAGATGGTCTGGTGGCCGCCGCTGGAGCCGGGGTAGGACGGCATGACCTGGACGCCGTACTTGACGTTGGGGAACGTGCTCAGGTCCCAGGGACCGGTGACCAGCATGCCGATCTTGCCCGAGTTGAACACGTTCTCGTAGGCCTGGTCGGTCGGGTCGAAGTACACCGACTTGCTGGCGGCCAGGGTCTTCAGCGTGTTGAGCGAGGTCAGCCCGGCCGCGGAGTTGAACGCGGCCTTGGTGTTGCCGGAGTTGAGCAGCTGGCCGCCGGCCTCCCACAGCAGGGGCTCCCAGTGCCACACCGTGTCCTCGGTACCGGGGGTGACGTAGGCGGTGCCGTACTGCTTCTTGGATGCGTTGGTCAGCTTCTTGGCGTCGGCCACGAAATCGGACCAGGTCCAGTTGGCGCTGGGCGGCTGCAGGCCGGCCTGGGCGAACAGCTTCTTGTTGTAGACCACGGCCAGGTTGTCGACCAGGGCCGGGATGCCGATGACCTTGCCGTTGACGGTGGCCACTTTCCGCTCGCCGACGTAGAAGTCATTCCAGTTCACGCCGGCCTGCTTGACCACCTGGGTCAGGTCGGCGACCTGCGGGATGGTGGCCACGTTAGGGGCCCAGGAGCCGTAGAGGTAGGCGATGTCGGGCGGGCTGCCGCCCCGGACCGCGGTCGTCACCTTCTGCAGGGTGTTGTCGTTGTCGACGTACAGGGTGCTGACCTTCTGGCCCGGGTTCGCCTTCTCGTACTGGCTGACCAGCTTGGCGAAGGTCTTGGCCTCGGCCCCGGTCCAGCCCTCCCAGATCTGGATCGAGGCGGTGCTGCTGCCATCACCGCCGCCACCCCCGCCGCTCTGGCTGTCGGTGCCGCAGGCGGTCAGCACGAGCGCGCCCGCCCCGAGCAGGCTGGCCATCGTGACGTACAGCCGGTGCCTCGCCATACCGTCCCACTTCCTTCTGATGGCCCCGCAGAAAGGGCTGCTGGCTCCTGCTCGAAGCGTGCAAGTTTTTAGCAATAGTGATCACGCGGCGAGCGGGTGTCAAGGGGTGTCAAATGGTTTCTGATCGGCCCAAATGGGCGGGGCACCGGTAAGCCCGCTGCTCACGCCGGGCTCGTGTGACTGCGCACTCTTGCGCGAAATTTGCGCAGATGTAACACTACTGAACCGTGATGAAGGTGACGTTCGTTGGCGCGGGCAGCGTCGAGTTCACCCGCAACGTGGTGACCGACCTGTGTAGCTATCCCGAGTTCGCCGGCCAGTTGCAGCTCTCGCTGTACGACATCAGCGCCGAGCGGCTGGCCTTCGCCGAGCGGCTGGCCCGGCAGATCGTGGACCAGACCGGGGCGGCGGCCACCGTGACCGGGACCCGGGACCGGCGCGAGGCCCTGGACGGGGCCAACTACGTGATCAACGAGGTCCAGGTGGGCGGGTACCACGCCACCCGGGCCGACTTCGACATCCCGGCCCGGTACGGGGTGCGCCAGACCATCGGGGACACGCTCGGCATCGGCGGCATCTTCCGCGGCCTGCGCACCATCCCGGTCACCACCGCGCTGGCCGCCGACATGCAGCAGGTCTGCCCGGACGCCTACCTGCTCAGCTACAGCAACCCCATGGCCATGCTGCCGTGGGCGGTGTACGCGGGCACCGGCTTCAGCCGGGTCTACGGGCTGTGCCACTCGGTCCGTGACACCCAGGCGTTCCTGACCGAGCTGACCGGGGCCGACCCGGCCCGGGTCCGGTTCCTGACCGCGGGTTTCAACCACCAGGCGTTCGTGCTGAAGTTCGAGCAGGACGGTCAGTCCCTGTACCCGAGGCTGACCGAGGTCATCGACTCCTCCCCCGAGCTGCAGCGACGGGTCCGGGTGGAGATCTTCCGCCGGTTCGGGTACTTCCCGACCGAGTCCAGCGAGCACTCGGCCGAGTACGTCCCGTGGTTCATGCGGCACGACGACCAGATCGAGCAGTACCGGATCTTCGTCGGCGACTACCTGGAGCGGTCCGAGGAGAACCTGCGCGAGCTGGAATCCTGGGAGCGTGACCTGGCCGCGGGCACACCGCTGGACCTCGAGCCCACCTCCGAGCTGGCCTCGGAGTTCATCTACGCGCTGGAGACCGGGACCGAGACCGAGCTGCACGTGAACATCCGCAACGGCGGCCTGATCAGCAGCCTGCCCGACGACTGCTGCGTCGAGGTGCCGTGCCTGGTCGGCGCGGGCGGGGCCAAGCCGGTGCCGGTGGGGGCGCTGCCGCCCCAGCTGACCGCGCTGAACCGGACGTTCCTGAACGTGGTCGAGCTGACCGTGGCGGCGGCGCTGGAGGAGTCCCGCGCGCACGTCTACCAGGCGGCCCTGCTCGACCCGAACACCGCCGCCACCCTGACCACGGCCCAGACCGTGGCCATGTGCGACGAGCTGTTCACGGCCCACCGCGACCTGCTGTCGCCCGCGTTCTTCTAACCAGAGAGCATGAGGTGCATGTGAGTTCCACCGAGTTCATGGCCCGCGAGATCGACAGCCAGCCGGGCACCTGGCGGGAAGCGGCCCGGCTCGCGGCCGGCCTGGACGGCGCACTGCCCGCCACCGGCCAGCGGGTCGCGGTGGTCGGCTGCGGGACCTCCTGGTTCATGGCCCAGGCCTACGCGGCCCGGCGCGAGGCGGCCGGCCTGGGCGTCACCGACGCCTTCGCCGCCTCCGAGGCCCCGATGACCACC
>DASXMW010000057.1:0-23212 GCA_036495425.1 Streptosporangiaceae bacterium
GTTGCGGGAGCGTTGGGACATTATGTACCTCGCGCCATCTCGGCTGATCTTTGATCCGGGCCGCGCACATATTTGTCTATGCCCGGGCATAACCGAGGTATGTTCCGGATGGCCTGGCGAGTGAACCGCAGAACCGGCCGCGAACGGCCATTCCGGCCCCGCCTGGGCGGATGCCTGCTCTGGCTCCTGATTCTGATCGCGATCGTCCTGGTTCTGGCTCTTTTCCTGGGCGGCTTCCGCAAGGGCACCCACACCGCCCCGCCGCTGCGCCCGGTGCCCGTCAGCGCCCGGGCGCCGGCCGGCTCTTAGTGCCGGACGCTCAGTGCAGGGCGAGACCGACCAGGATGCTGGCCGCCATGACGGCCCCGCCGAGCAGGACATTGCGGCGTACCAGCCGCAGTACGGGCAGCCCCGTCAGCCAGGCAGCGAACCAGCCCGTGAGGCCGAGGGCGAGCAGGACGATGACGAAGGTCACCGCCAGCCGGTCATCGGTCGGCAGCCAGCTCATCGCGGCCAGCGGAACGGCGGCGCCGACGCCGTAGCAGAAACCCGCGGTCACCGCGGCCGGCAGCGCCGCGCTGGTGGGCCCCAGCGTCTCCAGGCGCAGCTCGGCATCGGCGTGGGCGGCGACCGGATCGCGTTCGGTGAGTGCTTCGGCGACCTGGCGGGCGAGTCGCGGGTTCAAGCCCTTGGCTTCGTAGAGCCCGACGAGTTCCTCCAGCTCACCGGCGGGGTCCGCCTCGATGCTGGCCCGCTCCTCCTCGAGGAGGGCGCGGTTGGCCTCCCACTCGGTTCGCACCTCGCTGTAACGGACCCCGCCCACCGCGGACCCACCGGCCAGGATGACGGCCGCCCCCGCCAGCAGCAGGGTCCTGGCCGACGCGCCGGCGCTGACGAAACCCTCGGCGATGCCCGCGGCCGTCGTGATGCCGTCGTTGACGTCCACGATCGACGCCCGGGCGTGCGGGCGAAGGGCGCTCAGCTGGTCCCTGACCGTGCTGCCCCGCACCCGGTTCACGGCAGTTGCTGAACCAGGTGCGCCCGCCGCCGCATCAGGCATGCCTGGCCGCGGCGGCGTCCTCCAGCCCGAGCAGGCCGACGGACACCTCCCGCATCTCCACCTTGCGGACCTTGCCGGTGACGGTCATCGGGAACTCGTCGACCACGTGCACGTAGCGCGGGATCTTGTAGCGGGCCACCTTGCCGGTGCAGAACTCGCGCACGCCCGCCGCGTCCAGCGGCTCGGCCCCGTCGCGCATCCGCACCCAGACCATCAGCTCTTCGCCGTACTTGGTGTCCGGCACCCCGACGACCTGGGCGTCCAGCACGTCCGGGTGGGTGTAGAGCAGTTCTTCGACCTCGCGCGGGTAGATGTTCTCGCCGCCGCGGATCACCATGTCCTTGATCCGGCCGGTGATGTTCACGTAGCCCTCGTCGTCCATCACGCCCAGGTCGCCGGTGTGCATCCAGCGGGCGGCGTCGATGGCTTCGGCGGTCTTGTCGGGCTCCTCCCAGTAGCCGAGCATCACCGAGTAGCCGCGGGTGCACAGCTCACCGGGCTCGCCCCGGGGCACGGTCAGCCCGGTCTCGGGGTCAATGATCTTGACTTCGAGGTGCGGGCCGACCCGGCCCACGGTCGACACCCGGCGCTCGATCGAGTCGTCGAAGCGGGTCTGGGTCGACACCGGCGAGGTCTCGGTCATGCCGTAGCAGATGCCCACCTCTTCCATGTGCATCCGCTCCACCACCTGCTTCATCACCTCGACCGGGCAGGGCGAGCCAGCCATGATCCCGGTGCGCAGGCTGGTGAGGTCGTAGTCGCCGAAGCTGTCCAGGGCCAGCTCGGCGATGAACATGGTGGGCACCCCGTACAGCGAGGTGCAGTGCTCGTCCTGAACCGCGCGCAGGGTGGCCGCCGGGTCGAACGCGGGGGCCGGGATGACCATGCAGGCCCCGTGGCTGGTGGCGGCCAGGTTGCCCATGACCATGCCGAAGCAGTGGTAGAAGGGGACCGGGATGCAGATCCGGTCGGCCTCGGTGTACCGGCACAGCTCGCCCACGAAGAACCCGTTGTTCAGGATGTTGTGGTGGGACAGGGTCGCGCCCTTGGGGAAGCCCGTGGTGCCCGAGGTGTACTGGATGTTGATGGCGTCGTCGGTGCTCAGCCCGGCGCCGGCCTCGGCCAGCGCAGCCGGGTCGGCGCCAAGTTCGGCGCTGGCCAGCTCGTCCCATTCGGCGCTGCCGAGCAGGATCACCTGCTCCAGGTCCGGGCAGGCGGGCCGGACCTCGTCGATCATGGCCGCGTAGTCCGACGAGCGGTGGGCCGGGGCCGCGACCAGCATCCGCACCCCGGACTGGCCCAGCACGTACTCCAGCTCACGGGAGCCGTAGGCGGGGTTGATGTTGACCAGGATCGCGCCGATCTTGGCCGTGGCGTACTGGGTCAGCGTCCATTCGGCGCAGTTCGGCGCCCAGATGCCGACCCGGTCGCCCTGGCCGATATCGCGCCCGAGCAGGCCACGGGCCAGGTCGTCCACTGCCGTGGCCAGCTCGCGGTAGGTCCAGCGGCGGCCCGCGGTCACGTCCACCAGGGCTTCGCGGTCGCCGAACCGGCTCGCGGTGCGGTCGAAGTTCTCGCCGATCGTGTCCCCGAGGAGGGCCACTGGATAGGTGCCGGACGAGTAACTGCGCGCCACCGGCGGCCTGGTCTCGGACATCGTCGTCGTCCCCCTCGTCGGGCCCGGGTGTTACTGGCTGGTTAGCACGATCACATCAGCCGGGGAGGGTGTCAACGACGCGGGGATCAACGGGCCAGCTACTGGCCGTCTTGATGGGCGGCCTTATTCGGCGGCGTCGCCGTTCTGGCTGGCCTGCTGCTTGGCCACCTCGGCCCGGACCTCTTCCATGTCCAGGTCCTGGACGGCCTTGATGACCTGCTCCAGCGCGGGCGCGGGCAGCGCGCCGGGCTGGGAGAAGACGAGGATGCCGTCGCGGAAGGCCATCAGCGTGGGAATCGACGTGATCCGGGCCGCCGCCGCCAGTTCCTGCTGGTCCTCGGTGTCGATCTTGCCGAAACGCACGTCGGGGTGCTCGTCGCTCGCGGCCGAGAACACCGGCCCGAACTGCTTGCACGGCCCGCACCACTCGGCCCACCAGTCGACCAGCGTGATGCCGGGCTGGGTAACGGTGTCCTCGAAGCTGTCCTTGGTCAGTTCAATTGTGCTCATGCCGCTCTACAACGCAGCCGGGCCACCTAAATTCCGGCCCGGCGGGCCCCCGGGGGAAGGCCCGGCCCGGCCTGCGCGTTACTGTGCCTGCGACCGATCGTGCGACCAGTTACGGACCGAAGGTGAGGAAGCGATGGCGCTGCCCAACGACGACGAGGCCAAGTTCCGCGACTACGCGCACCCGGAGAAGCTGGTCTCCACCGAGTGGCTGGCGGCACACCTGGACGACCCCGGCCTGGTCGTGGCCGAGTCCGACGAGGACGTGCTGCTCTACGAGACCGGTCACATCCCCGGCGCGGTCAAGCTGGACTGGCACACCGAACTGAACGACCAGGACACCCGCGACTACGTGGACGGCCAGGGCTTCGCCCGGCTGATGTCGGAGAAGGGCATCGCCCGCGACACCACCCTGGTCCTGTACGGCGACCGCAACAACTGGTGGGCCGCGTACGCGCTGTGGGTGACCACCCTGTTCGGGCACCCGGACGTGCGCCTGCTGGACGGCGGCCGGGCCAAGTGGATCGCCGAGGACCGCCCGCTGACCAAGGACGTGCCGGACCGCCCGCGCACCGACTACCCGGTCGTGGAGCGGGACGACAGCAAGGTCCGCGCGTTCCGCGAGCAGGTCGAGGAGCACCTGGGCCAGCCGATGATCGACGTCCGCTCGCCCGGCGAGTACAGCGGCGAACTGCTGCACATGCCCGATTACCCGCAGGAAGGCGCGGTGCGCGGCGGCCACATTCCCGGGGCCAGGAACGTCCCGTGGGCCCGGGCCGCCGCCGAGGACGGCTCGTTCCGCGGCCGCCAGGAACTGGAGGCCATCTACGGCGGCGAGGCCGGCCTGACCTCCGGCGACGACGTGATCGTCTACTGCCGGATCGGCGAGCGGTCCAGCCACACCTGGTTCGTGCTCACCCACCTGCTCGGCTTCCCGCAGGTCCGCAACTACGACGGGTCCTGGACCGAGTGGGGCAACAGCGTCCGCGTGCCCATCACCCGAGGTGAAAAGCCGTGACCACCGACACCCTCAACCCGCGCCTGGCCGAGATCGTGGAGGACTTCAACGCCCTGCCCGGCCAGGAGCGGCTCCAGCTGCTGCTGGAGTTCTCCGACGACCTGCCCGCGCTGCCCGAGCGCTACGCGGGCCACCGGGACCTGCTCGAGCAGGTCCCGGAGTGCCAGTCGCCGCTGTTCCTGGCGGTCGAGGTGGCCCCGGACGACGTGGTTCACCTGTTCTTCGACGCCCCGCCGGAGGCCCCGACCACCCGCGGTTTCGCCGGCATCCTGCAGGCGGGCCTGGACGGCCTGGACGCCGACGAGGTGCTGGCCACCCCCGCCGAGTTCACCGGTCAGCTGGGCCTGACCGACCTGGTCAGCCCGCTGCGGCTACGCGGCATGGCCGCCATGCTGGCCCGCATCAAGCGCCAGATCCGCGCCCGCCGCGCCGCCTGAGCTGAGCCGCCGGCGGACCAGCCCGGCTCGGAGGAGATCAACAATGCCGGCCACGCTGAAGCTGACCCACAAAGCAGTCGGAGCAGAGGTCCGCCGCGGCCCGTACGACATCGTGCTCGACGGGGCGCGCGTCGGATCGGTCGAAATGAACGGCACGTTCGAGACGCCAATCGAACCTGGGCGTCACACCCTGCAAGTCCGCAGCGGCCGCAACTCAAGCCGAACCAAGACCTTCGACGCCGCCGACGGAGAGACCGTCGCCTTCCGGTCCACCGGTAAGAGCTTCCTGCCGATCTTTCTATTGTCCTTCGTCGTTCCCAGCCTGGCCCTCTCGCTCCATCGCGAGTAGGCGCGGCCCCGAACCAGTCCGCCATTGGACAGCCCGGAGGCGGCGCTGGCCCAGCTCGCGCCGGTGCAGCCGGTTGGCCAGGAACGGGACCGTGCCCGGCGACCCGCGGGGTCAGCGGGCTGGGTGTGATCCGGAGTGGCCCGGGCGGACCAGGTCCAGGTCGCCCGGTTCGGTGCGGTGCCCGGCGGCGCAGCGCAGCTCGACCTCGACCGGCTCGCCGCAGTCCCGGTGCCGGAACTTGACCGGGCCGCCGTTTTCGGTCAGCCAGCGGTCGCCCCACTGCATCAGGGCGGCCAGGGCCGGGAACAGGCCGGCGCCCTTCTCGGTCAGCCGGTAGGCCGGCCGGGCCCGCTGGCCCGGCTCCTGATACTGCTCGCGGGCCAGCAGCCCCTCATCCACGAGTTCGCGTAGCCGTGCCGCGCACACCGGCTCGCTGATCCCGGCCCGCTCGGCGAAATCATCGAACCGCGTGGTGCCGTAGAACGCCTCGCGGATCAGCAGGAACGCCGACCGCGTGCTGACCACGTCGATGGCCTTGGCCAGCGAGCAGGCGGTGGCCTGCCAGTGCTCGCGCGGGGCGAGGACGCCGGTCAGCCGGGGCAACGCTGGCGCAGCTCCATCCTCAGTCATGCCTCGATCATATCTGACTTGCGTTGCCCTAAGTCAGTCGCTTACCGTCTAGCTATGGCAGAGCTAAGTCAGGGGTCTCGGCGGGGCCGTCCGAGCGAGGTCCTGATCATCGTCTGCGCCGGTGTCGTGCTGGCCAGCCTGGACCTGTTCATCGTCAACGTGGCCCTGCCCGACATCGCCCGCGACCTGGGCAACCGCAGCCTGGGCGACCTGTCCTGGGTGCTCAACGGCTACGCGATCGTGTACGCCGCGCTGCTGGTGGTGATGGGCCGGCTGGCCGACCGGCACCGGCGCAAGTACGGGTTCCTGCTCGGCGTGACCGTGTTTACCGCCGCCTCGGCTGCCTGCGGCGCCGCCACCAGCGTGCCCATGCTGATCGCGTTCCGGCTGGTCCAGGCGGCGGGCGCGGCCCTGCTGACCCCGACCTCGCTGAGCCTGGTGCTGGCCAGCTACCCGCCCGAGCGGCGCGGCGGCGCGGTCCGCACCTGGACCGCCACCGGCGGCATGGCCGCTGCGCTCGGGCCGGTGATCGGCGGCCTGCTCGTCACGGCCAGCTGGCGCTGGGTGTTCCTGGTCAACGTGCCGATCGGCCTGGCCGCGCTGGTGGTGGGCTGGCGGCGGCTCCCAGACGCCCCCGGCCACGCGGTGCCGCGGCCGGACGCGCTGGGTGCGGTCCTGGTCACCGCCGGGGTCGGCGCGCTCACCCTGGGCCTGGTCGAGGGCGGTGACTGGGGCTGGGGGTCGGCCCGGACCGTGCTGGTGCTGGCGGCCGCGGTGCTGCTGCTGGCCCTGTTCGCGCTGCACTGCGCCCGGTCCGGCAATCCGCTGGTCGAGCCGGCCCTGTTCCGGGCCCGGGCCTTCACCGGGGCCACCGTGGTGATGCTGCTGTTCTCGATGGCGTTCGGGGCCATGCTGCTGTCGATCGTGCTCTGGGCCCAGGACGACTGGGGCTGGTCAGCCCTGCGGACCGGCCTGGCCGTGGCGCCCGGGCCGATCATGGTGCCGCTGTTCTCGTTCCTGGTCGCGGGCCGGCTGATCGCCAGGTTCGGCCCGGCGGTGGTGGTCGCGGCCGGGTCGGCCGTGCTGTCGGCCGGCATCACCTGGTGGGCCCTGGCCATCGGCCTGCGGCCCGACTACCCGGGCGGGATGCTCGGCGGCATGCTGCTCACCGGGGTCGGCGTCGGCCTCACCCTGCCCACCCTGATGTCCACCGCGGCCGGCTCGCTGCCGCCGGCCAGCTTCGCCTCCGGCTCGGCCGTGGTCAACATGATCCGCCAGGTGGGCATGGCCGTGGGCGTGGCCATCCTGGTCGCCGTGCTGGGCAGCCCGGACACATCTGTCGCGCGGCTGGCCGCGTTCCAGCACGGCTGGTGGGTCATTGCCGCCACCGCGCTGGCCGGGGCGGCCGGAGCCGTGCTGTTGCGCCATCCGGCCCAGGCCGCACCGCGGCCGAACACATCACCAGAATCCGGGCAAACGATTTCCTCGGGCTCAATCCGGAATTAGGTCCCCAATACCGAGGTCAAATTGCCGGAAATACCCGGCCCCTGGCATTGTCCGGTCAAGTCCGGGACAAGACAACGGGCCCAGGCTGGACCAAAGCGGAGAAAGAGCCTTCGCGGGCGACCAGCGGAAATACGGTTATTCCGGCCCTGTCCGGCATCCCGTACAACTGTGTCGGGTCACCTCTGACCTGCGTTTTTACTGACAATGCCTGCTCGTTCAGCGCTATGCTTTTTGCGTTCATCGAGACCCAAGGGTCAGCACAGCCGTTTTTGCGGCGTAGCCGGCGGCGCGCAGGGGATCGTGGCCCGCTGGTGGGGGAGGGCTAGGTGTACGTGATTGAGCTGGGTCAGTTGGAACGAGAACGCACGAGTGAGCCGCCGGTGAATCCGGACGGGGGAAAACACGGACCCGCCGGGGGTGACCCTGGTGAAGGACGGGCCCGGATCTCCGTCCCGGCCCAGGCCGGGCCGGCCTCGGTGCTGCCCGCCGAGGCCGGGCGGCCCAGGAACCAGTTCGCCGGGGCCGGGCGGCCCAGGAACCAGCCGGCCGGGGCCGGGCGGTCCACCGGCCTGACGGCCGGGGCCGGTGTGGTGTGGACCAGGCGCCGGCCGGCCGGCGGGCCGGTGTTCCGGCCCAGCGTCTCCCCGGTCGAGGCCGGGTTCTTCAGCTGGGACATGGCCAGCGGCGAGGTGACGTTCGAGGACGGCCTGCACGCGCTGCACGGCCTGCCCGGCGACGGGCCGGCCACGATCGCCGATCTGCTGGACCGGGTGCCGGACGAGGACGGCGTCAGCCTGGTCGCGGCGATGCGGGAGATGATGGCCGCCTGCGGGACCTACCAGGTCGAGTACCAGGTCCTGGACACCGAGGGGACGCTGCGCTCGATGGAGGCCCGGGGGCGGGTGGTGCCGGGCCCGGACGGGCGGCCAGCCCGGATGACCGGGTTCGTCACCGACACCACCACGATCTGGGCCAGCCGCGAGGCCGAGCGGCGACGCCTGCACGAGGGCGCCCAGCGGACCGCGCTGACCCAGAAGTTCACCGCCGCCCTGGCCTCCGCGATCACCGTGGACGACATCACCGCCGCCGCCCGCGAGGGACTGGCCACCTACGGGGCCAACAGCCTGGTCATCGTGGCCGAGCAGGATGGCCGCCGGGAGTCGGTGACCCGGTACGGGTTCACTCCGCGCGCCGCGGCCGCGCTGGCCGAGCCCCAGCCCGGCCAGCCGTCGGGGTCGCCGGTGGCCGACGTGATCGGGACCGGGCAGCCGTTGTTCATCTCCTCGCCCGCGCACCTGTCCCGCCACTACCCGCGGCTGGCCGGGGTGACCCGCAACTCGGCCCAGCGGGCCTGGGCCGTGGTGCCGGTGCCGGTGGGCAAGGGGCTGCTGGTGGTCTGCCTGATGGGGTTCGGCGCCGTCCGCGACTTCGAGGCTGAGGAGCGGGCCGTGCTGGTGACCGCGGCCGGGCTGCTGGCCCAGTCGCTGCAGCGGGCCCGGATGTACGAGTCAGAGCACGCGCTCGCCCGTGACCTGCAGCGCGGGCTGCTGCCGCGCGGGCCGCTGGCCGTGCCGGGCGTGACCATCGCCGCCCGGTACCGGCCGGTGACGACCGGGCTGGAGATCGGCGGGGACTTCTACGACGCCATCGACCTGGCCGACGGCCGGGTGGCCCTGGTCATCGGGGACGTTCAGGGTCACAACCCGATCGCCGCTTCGCTCATGGGCCGGCTGCGGATGGTGGTGCACGCCTACGCTCGCGAGGGCCAGGGCCCGGCCGAGGTGATGACCCGGGCCAACCAGTGGCTGGCCGAGCTCAACACCGACGTGGACCTGGCCATGTTCGCCACCTGCTGCTTCGTGGTCGTCGACCCGGCCCGGGGCGAGCTGGAGCTGTGCCGGGCCGGTCACCCGGCCCCGGCCCTGGTCACCCCGGGCGGCACCCCGGAACTGCTCGAGGTCGGCCGCGACCTGCTGCTGGGGGTGGACGCGGACGAGCGCTACACCAGCTTCACCGTGCCGGTGCCGGCCGGCTCGGTGCTGGTGCTGACCACCGACGGGCTGCTGGAGGACGACGGCATCGACCCCGGCTGCAACGAGCGCGCGCTGCTCAGCGTGCTCGGCGACGGCCTCGGCGACGAGCCCGAGCGGCTGGCCGACCGGCTGCTGGCCAGCCCGCGCCGGCTCACCCGGCACGGCGACGACATCGCGCTGATGGTGACCCGGGTCGACGGGCCCGCCCGGCCCTACCTGCGAGCCCTGGCCGCCTCCTAGCCGGGGCCTGAACGGTTGGGGGCCTAAGCGCCCCGCGCCTCGGGCTCGTCGTCGTCCAGCGACAGGTAGGAACCCCGCCAGAACAGCAGGGGGGCACCGGCGTCCCCGGAAGTCTCGGCGTACCGGACCCGGCCCACGATGATCTCGTGGTCGCCGCCGGGCAGGCTGTGCTCGACCGTGCACTCCAGCGCGGCCAGCGTGCCCTCCAGCCGCGGGCTCCCGGTCGGCCCGGGCCGGTGCTCCACCCTGTCCCAGACCGCGGACAGGCCGCGGCGGGCGAAGTTGGCCGAGAGTTCCTGCTGCGGGGCCGACAGCACGTTGACCACGAAGGCACCGTGGCTGCGGACCGCCTCCAGGGTCAGGCTGGACCGGTCGAAGCAGACCAGGATGAGCGGCGGGTCCAGGGACAGTGAGCTCACGGCATTGGCGGTGGTGCCGACCGGGTCGCCGTCGGGGCCGACCGACGTGACGACGGTGACGCCGGTGGCGAAGTGGCCCACCGCATGCCGGAAATCGTCGCTGGAGATGTCCCGGTCAGCGTCGGTGGAGGTTGTCATCGTCAGATCTGTCCATGGGTCGGCGAGGCCACACTATTGAGCAAGTAATTTCCGACGTGGCGATATTTCCAATCGGCTGGATCGTGGCGGCCCTTGGTACGGGCGTTACGCCAGTGACGGCTGAGGTCGTACTTCCCGTCGGCACTGGAGTCCGCGTAGGCCCGGGCCGACCCGATCGTCTCGTCTGCCGTTTCCGGCCCTGGCCCCAGCGTGGTCGCGGATGCGGTCATCCGGCCGCCCTGTGAGCGCGGCGCAACGGCTCGCGGGCCGGGTCGGTGGTCACGGTTGAGCCTCCCTGGACAGGATAAACCGATCAAATCGGTCGAGAAACTAGACTAACGGCCGGCCGGCATCCTGGCTATCCCGGGTCCGCCTGGCCCCGGGTCAGCCGACGCCGAACCAGCCCAGGATGGTGGAGCCGAGCAGCAGCAGGGACATGATGCTGATCCCGACGACGACCACGGTGGCCACGAACCGCAGCACCGGGCCGTTGGCGTGGGCGCCGAGCACCTCGCGCCGGTTGGCCAGGATCAGGATGTAGATCAGCACGATCGGGGTGACCACGCCCTGCAGCACCTGGGTCCCGATGAGCAGGGTGATCAGGTTGACCGGGGTCAGCGCGATCGCGGCCCCCAGGATGGTCTGCAGGGTGAACAGCCCCAGGAACAGCGGGGCCTCGGCGAACCGGCGGGACACCGACCGCTCCACCCCGACCGCCTCGCTGATCGCGTAGCTGCTGGACAGCGGGACCACCGCCCCGGCCAGCGCGCTCGCCCCGAGCAGGCCGAACGCGAACAGCAGTTCGGCACCGCTGCCCGCCACCGGCCGCAGCGCCTCGGCCGCCTCCTTGGCCGAGGCGAGCGGGCCCCGGCCGCCGATGGTGGCCCCGGTGGCGATGATGATGGTGATGCTGATGACGCAGGCGAACACGGCGCCGGTGACCGCGTCCAGCCGGGCGTTGCGGTAGTTGGCCGGGCCGGCCCCCCGGTCCACCACCCCGGCCGCCGCGTAGAACTGCATGTACGGGCTGACCGTGGTGCCGATCAGGGCCACCCCGAGCAGCAGGTAGCCCTTGGTCAGCAGGAAGTGCGGGATGACCAGGTTGCCGCCGACCGAGGCCCAGTCCGGGTGACCCAGAATGGCCGCCACCGGGTAGGCGAAGAACGCCAGCGACAGCACCAGGAAGATCCGCTCGGCGTACCGGTAGGAGCCGAACAGCACCAGGCCCCAGATCAGCACCGCCGCGGGCGGGATGACCCAGTAGCGGCTGACTCCGAGCAGTTCGAACGCGGCCCCGATCCCGGCGAACTCACTGACCACCAGGCCCGTGTTGGCCAGCAGCACGCAGAACAGGGCCACCCCGGTCAGCCGCAGGCTGAACTGCTCCCGGATCAGGGCGCCGATGCCCTTGCCGGTGAAGATGCCCAGCCGGATGGCCATCTCCTGCACGATGACCAGGGCGATCGTCACCAGAAGCATGAAGAACAGCGTCCGGTACACGAACTGCGAACCGGCGCTGGAGTAGGTGGCGATGCCCGCGGCGTCGTTGCCGGCGTTGGCCGCGACCAGCCCCGGCCCGGCGATGGCCAGGTAGGCCAGGACCCGGGGCCCGCCCGGCATCCCCCGGATCACCCGCCCGGCCCGGTGCCGCAGCGCCGACCCGGGCCCGCCGTGGTCGCCGGCCCGGGGCGGCGCGGCCGTGTCCGCGACCACCTCGTGCTGCGGTGTCACCGCCGCCTCGTCCGGGCGGGTCACTGGAGCAGCCTCGGGAAGTGCAGCCGCCCGCGTTCGGGCAGCAGGGCGTCAAGCACGTCGTCGGCCAGGATGCGGCCCAGCGGCTGGCCGTCCTCGTTCACCACCAGCAGCGAGGAGTGCCGGGTGCGGACCAGCTGGTCGGCCACGTCAGCCACGGACGCGTCGGCCGGCACGGTCAGCGGCTCAGGCTCCTCGTCGGCGGCCAGCACGTCGCTGACCAGCAGGTCGTCGGCGTGCGTGACCATGTCGAACAGGGGCAGGTCGGCCAGCAGCTCACCGTCGGGGGAGCAGATCACGACCGCGTCGATCTCGGCCTGGTGCCCGGCCAGGTCGGCCACGGCCCGCTTGACCTCGCCGATCGTGCTGTCCGGCCCGGCGTGCACCAGCGTGGTGGTCATGAACCCGCCGGCCTCGCGCTCGGGGTAGCTGAGCAGCGCGGACAGCTCGCCGGCCTTGGCCTGCTCCATGTGCCGCAGGATCTTGCCGCGCTCGTGGTCGGACAGGTCGCGCAGCGCGTCCACGGCCTCGTCCGGCTCCATCGCCGCCAGCAGGGCCGCCGCCCGCTCCGGGCGGGCCTCGCGCAGCAGCGCCTCCAGCTCGTCCGGGTCCATCTCCTCCAGCGCGTCGGCGGCGGTGTCGTTCTCCAGCCGGGACAGCAGGTCCTGCCGGGCCGGGCGGCCCAGGTCCTCCAGCAGGTCGGCCAGGTCGGCCGGGGACAGCCGCCGCAGCTGCTCGTCGCTCGTGCTCAGCTGCACGGCCGGGGGCGTGGTGGTCAGCTCGTCGGAGAACGGGGCCACCGCGTCCCAGTCGATGACCCGCTCCGGGGTGGGCCGGCCGCGGTACCGCTTCGGGCCCAGCCGCCGCAGCAGCGTGTTCAGGCTGACGTCCAGCCCGACCAGCAGGAACTGCCCGGCCACCGGGGCCAGGTATAGGTCGGCGGCCCGGATGACCTGGCGGCCGTCCAGATCGACCACCTGGTGGTCCAGCATGTCCTTGGCCAGCAGCACCTCGCCGGGCCGCCGGGTGAACTCGCGCAGGTCCAGCCGGGCCGTGCGCAGGTACACCGACTGGTGGGCGATGTTCTCGACGCTCTCGATGGGCAGGAAGCTGTTCCGGGTGCCGATCCGGACCAGCAGGCCGGTGAGCGGCGGGTAGCGGTCCTGGCCGTGCATGCGGGCCATCAGGTCGACGAGCTTGCCGACCCGCTGGCCGCGCTGGTTGAACACGGGCGCGCCGACCAGGCTGGCCACGCTGACGATGGCCTGCTGGACCGCCCGGCGGGTGGTCAGGCGGGAGTTGCGGCGGCGCAGGGCGTCGGCGGCGGGCGCCATCAGCCGGCGCGGTGAAGGAGTAACCATCGCGGGCTCCACGGCAGGGGACACCCGCGCCCGGATCAGGCCAGAGTGCTTCCTAGCCAGGCGGTGGGTGCCGAAACGACAGGGACGGAGACCGTACGCGTTGAACTGGTCAACGCCTGACTAGGAGGTTGGCTCGACACGGCCACCACCTCCTGCCTGTTCGCCTCGCACCCGGCGGCTGACCGCCCTCCCGGATTGTACGACATGCTGTGGGCCAGAATAGATCTCGGGCCGCCCGGCCCCGCCAGCGTGCGGCCCGGAACGATGACGGAGCGAAAGGAGGCGGTCACCGCGATGACGTCCAGGCAGGTGTTTACCTCACGGCTGCGGGGCCGCCCGCTGCTCGACGACGAAGAGACCGCGATCGGGCGGATCCGGGACGTGGTAATCCTGCCCGCCGCCCAGGGCCTGGCCCCCCGGGCGCTGGGGCTGGTGGTGACGCTGCAGCGGCGCCGCATCTTCGTCAACTTCGGCCGGATCTCGGAGATCTCGGTGGACGGCGCGCACCTGCGCGGCGGCGCCGTGGACCTGGGCCGGTTCACCGGCCGGGCCGGCGAGATCCTGGCCTCCGATCTGATCGGAAAGCCGGTCGACGGCGGCACCGTGGTCGACGTGGCCATTGCCCGGGCCGAAGGCCGGCGGGACGGCTGGGACGTGTCGTCACTGGCCATCCGGGGCCGGGGCCTGCGGCTCCGCTCCACCCAGATCGTGCCCTGGGACAACTTCCCGGAACTGTTCAAGGCCGGCTCGCTGGCCGAGCAGTTGGCCGGCCTGCGCGAGCTGCACCCGACCGACCTGGCCAGCGCGGTCGAGGGCATGACCCCGGACCGCCGGACCCAGATCGCGGCCGCGCTCGAGGACGACGAACTGGCCGACGTGCTGGAGGAGATGCCCGAGCAGGATCAGATCCGGCTGCTGGCCAGCCTGAACCCCGAACGAACCGCGGATGTCGTCGAGGAGATGGAGCCGGACGACGCCGCCGACCTGCTGGCCGAGATGGCCCCCGATCAGCGGGAGCGGCTGCTGGCCGCGATGGAACCGGCCCAGGCCGCGGACCTGCGGCGGCTGCTCCGGTACGGCAGCCGGACCGCGGGCGGCCTGATGACCTCACAGCCGCTGATCGTCGCGCCCGACGTGCCGGTGGCCGAGATGCTGGCCCGCATCCGGGAGCCGGACACCCGGGCCACGGCCGCGGCCCAGGTCTTCGTGTGCGCGCCCCCGACCATGACGCCGACCGGGCGCTTCCTGGGCACGATCGGATTCCAGCGGCTGCTGCGGCGGCCGCCGTCCACGCTGGCCGGGGACTGCGTGCAGACGAGCACGTTCGTCCGGCCGGAACTGCCGGATCGGGAGCTGGCGGCCCGGCTCGCGGCCTACAACCTGATCAGCGTGGCCGTGTGCGACGAGGCCGGCCGCCTGCTCGGCGCGGTCACCGTGGACGATGTTCTCGACCACCTGCTGCCCGCGGACTGGCGCAGGACGGGAGGCTGATCATGGCGCGCTGGAAGGAGCTGCTCCTTAACCGGCTCGGGGAACCCCCGGACCTGTCCGTGCCCCGGGGCGGGGCCCGGGTGGGCCCGCGCTACGACGCGGACGCCTTCGGGCGGTTCGCCGAGGCGCTGGCCCGGTTCCTCGGCACCGGCCGGTTCCTGGTCGCCCAGACGGTCCTGGTCATCGGCTGGATCATCCTCAACACGATCGGCATCATCCACCACTGGGATCCCGACCCATTCATCCTGCTCAACCTGGCCTTTTCCACCCAGGCGGCCTACGCCGCCCCGCTCATCCTGCTGGCCCAGAACCGCCAGGACGACCGGGACCGGGCCAACATCGAGCGTGACCGCGAGGTGGCCGCCCGGACCCAGGCCGACACCGAGTTCCTGGCCCGCGAGCTGGCCGCGGCCCGGCTGGCCCTGTCCGACGTGGTGACCCACCAGGATCTGGACGAGTCGCTGGACCGGCTGGCCAAGCTGATCACCGACCGCCAGGCGCCCGCCGGGCACGACCACGGGGCCCGGCCGGGTCACACGGAGGAAGCGCGATGAACGCCGAGCAGGAGCGGGTCCGGCAGTTCGGGCCCCTGGAGCACGGCCTGCGGCAGGCCAGCGACTGGTATCTGTGGGGGCCCTACGTCAGCGAGCGCCAGTGGGGCACGGTCCGCGAGGACTACAGCGCGGACGGGGACGCCTGGGACTATTTCCCGCACGATCAGGCCCGGTCCCGGGCCTACCGCTGGGGCGAGGACGGGCTGGCCGGGTTCAGCGACATCGAGCAGCGACTGTGCCTGGGCCTGGCCCTGTGGAACGGGCAGGACCCGATCCTCAAGGAACGCCCGTTCGGCCTGACCGGGCCGGAGGGCAACCACGGCGAGGACGTCAAGGAGTACTGGTGGTACCTGGACAGCGTGCCCAGCCACGCCTGGAACCGCTGGCGTTACCACTACCCGCAGGGGCCGTTCCCGTACGAGGACCTGATCCGGACCAACGCCAGCCGGAACCGGTACCAGCCCGAGTACGAACTGCTGGACACCGGCGCGTTCGACGGTGACCGGTACTGGATCGTCGACGTCACCTACGCCAAGGCCGATCCCACCGACCTGCTGATGACGGTCCAGGTCCGCAACGCCGGGCCGGATGAAGCCACCCTGCACGTGCTGCCGACCGCGTGGTTCCGCAACACCTGGTCCTGGGACGCGGGCGCACCCGAGCCGATCATGGCCGCGCGGCCCGGCGCGGGCGCCCCCGCCGTCGACGTGCCCCACCCGTTCCTCGGTGACCTGGAGCTGATCGCCGGCGACGGCCCGGACGGCACCGTGCCCGGCGTGCTCTTCTGCGAGAACGAGACCAACCTGGCCCGGCTGTACGGGGCCACCCCGACCACCGCCTACCCCAAGGACGGCATCAACGACCACGTGGTCGCGGGCGCGGCCACCGTCAACCCGGACCAGCGCGGCACCAAGTGCTCCTTCTGGTACCGGCTCACCATCCCGGCCGGCGGCACCGCCGAGCTGCGCCTGCGCCTCCGCCCGCGGCCGAGCGCGGACGGACCAGCCAAGGACCAGCACGGGGCCGATCCGCTCGGGGATGACTTCATCCCGACGAACCGGCTGCGCCAGGTGGAGGCCGATCAGTTCTACGCCGGCCTCACCCCGAACGACGCCCCGGCCGACGCGGCCCAGGTCATGCGCCAGGCCTTCGCGGGGCTGCTCTGGTGCAAACAGTTCTACTACTTCGACGTGACCCGCTGGCTGGACGGGGACCCGGCCCAGCCTCCGCCACCGCCCGGACGCCGGCTGGGCCGCAACACAAAGTGGGGCAACTTCAACTCGTTCGACATCATGTCCATGCCCGACAAGTGGGAGTATCCCTGGTTCGCGGCCTGGGACCTGGGGTTCCACTGCGTGGCCCTGGCCCACCTGGACCCGGCCTTCGCCAAGTACCAGCTGATCCTGCTGTGCCGGGAGTGGTTCCAGAACCCCAACGGCGCGCTGCCCGCCTACGAGTGGGACTTCGGTGACGTCAACCCGCCGGTCCAGGCCTGGGCCGCGCTCGAGGTGTTCGCCCTGGACGGCGGGCGCGACCTGGACTTCCTGTCCCGGATATTCGACAAGCTGCTGGTCAACTTCACCTGGTGGGTGAACCGGGAGGACGCCGACGGCAGCAACGTGTTCGAGGGCGGCTTCCTGGGCCTGGACAACATCGGCCCCATCGACCGGTCGCACCTGCCGGTGGGCGGCACGCTGGAGCAGTCCGACGCCACCGGCTGGATGGGCTTCTACGCGATCAGCATGGCCAGCATCGCCACGATTCTCGGCCGCAGCGGGCGCCGGCCCAGCGACGACATCACGCTGAAGTTCCTGGAGCACTTCGCGGCCATCTCGGACGCGATCAACAGCCAGGGCCTGTGGGACGACGCCGACGGCCTGTACTACGACAAGCTGCTCACCCAGGACGGCACCCCGGTCCTGGTCAAGACCCGGTCCATGGTCGGGGTGATCCCGATCCTGGCCGTGGCCCTGGTCGACCAGAGCCTGATCGACCAGGCGCTGCGGCTGGGCAAGCAGTTCGCCGCCTTCCTGCGCCGGACGGACGCCGACGACGAGGCCAAGCTGGACGCCCGCGGCCTGCTGCGCGGCCAGGCCGGGGACCGGCAGCTGCTGCTCTCGCTGGTCAGCGTGGACCAGTTGCAGAAGGTGTGCGCCCAGCTGTTCGACGAGGGCGAGTTCCTGTCCCCGTACGGGCTGCGCGCGCTGTCGGCCTACCACCGCGACCACCCCTACGTGCTCGACGTGGAGGGGCAGCAGTCCACCATCGACTACGAGCCCGCCGAGTCGACCACGGCCATGTTCGGCGGCAACTCCAACTGGCGCGGGCCGATCTGGTTCCCCCTCAACTACCTGATCGTCAGCATGCTGGAGCGCTACTTCCTGTTCTTCGGCGAGGAGCTGACCATCGAGTACCCGGCCCGCTCTGGCCAGCGGCTCGACCTGGACCAGATCACCTGTGACCTTCGTGACCGGCTCATTTCGATCTTCCTGACCGGACCGGACGGGCGGCGGCCTTGCTTCGGCTGGGTCGACCGGCTCCAGCACGACCCGGCCTGGAAGGACAACCTGCAGTTCAACGAGTACTTCCACGGCGACAACGCGGCCGGGCTCGGCGCCTCGCACCAGACCGGCTGGACCGGCGTGGTCGCCGACCTGATCCGCCGCCGCTGGGGGACCGTGCCCTCGCTCCGCGATGTCATGATCAGCACCGGCCTGATTCCCGCCCCAGACACCACAAGCGCCCTACCCGCCACAAGCGCCCCGCCCGCCCCAGCCCAGGAGGACCCGTGACCACCGGCCTGCCCGGAGCCCCCTATCCGCTCGGCGCCACCATCACCGGCCAGGGCACGAACTTCGCCGTGGCCTCCGACGTCGCCTCCGGCATGACCCTGTGCCTGTTCGACTCGTCCGGCCGCGAGACCCGGGTCCCCATGCTCGACTTCGACGCCGGGGTCTGGCACACGCTGGTGCCCGGCGTGGGCGTGGGCCAGGCCTACGGGTTCCGGGCCGCGGGCCCGTACGACCCGGCCCAGGGCATCCGCTGCAACCCGGCCAAGCTGCTGCTCGACCCGTACGCCCGCGCGGTGATCGGCACCGTGACCGACAACCCGGACGTGCTCGGGTACGTGGGCGGCAACCCCGACATCCCCAGCGACACCGACTCGGCCCCGGACGTGCCGCGCAGCCTGGTGGTGGACCCGGCCCACGACTGGCGGCAGCGCGAGCCGGTGCGCCGTCCCTACGCCGACACCGTGATCTACGAGGTCCACGTCAAGGGTTTCACCATGCGGCACCCGGACATCCCGCCCGCGCTGCGCGGCACCTACGCCGGCCTGGGCCACGAGGCCGCCACCGGCTACCTGACCCAGCTCGGGGTGACCGCGGTCGAACTTCTGCCGGTGCACGAGTTCGTCCCCGAGGGCTTCCTGACCGGCCGCGGCCTGACCAACTACTGGGGCTACAACACGATCGGGTTCTTCGCCCCCAGCCAGAAGTACTCGGCGCAGGTGCGGGCGGGCCGGCCCGGCGGCCAGGTCGCCGAGTTCAAGGCCATGGTCGACGCGCTGCACGCGGCCGGGCTCGAGGTCATCCTGGACGTGGTGTTCAACCACAGTGCCGAGGGCAACCAGCTGGGCCCGACCCTGTGCTTCCGCGGTCTGGACAACCCGGCCTACTACCGGCTGGTGAACGGCGACCCGCGTTCCTACTTCGACACCACCGGCACCGGGAACTCGCTCAACGCGGGCCAGCTCCGCACCCTCCAGCTGATCATGGACTCGCTGCGTTACTGGCTGACCGAGATGCATGTGGACGGGTTCCGCTTCGACCTGGCTGCCACCCTGGCCCGCGAGGATGGGGGCTTCGACAATTCGTCCGCGTTCTTCGACCTGGTGTCCCAGGACCCGGTGGTGTCCCGGGCCAAGCTGATCGCCGAGCCCTGGGACGTGGGCCAGATGGACAGCTACGACCTGGGCCGGTTCCCGCCGCTGTGGAGCGAGTGGAACGGGAAGTACCGCGACTCGATGCGGGACTTCTGGCGCAGCCACCCGATCGGCCTGGGCGAGTTCGCCACCCGGTTCGCGGGCTCCTCCGACCTGTACAGCGGGTCCCGGCGGCGCCCCACCGCGTCGGTCAACCTGGTCACCGTGCACGACGGCTTCACCCTGCGTGACCTGGTCTCCTACAACGACAAGCACAACGAGGCCAACGGGGAGAACAACCGGGACGGCTCGACCGACAACCGGTCCTGGAACTGCGGCGCCGAGGGGCCCAGCACCGACCCGGACATCCTGGCCCTGCGGGCCCGCCAGTCCCGGGCCCTGCTCACCACGCTGCTGCTGTCGGCCGGGGTGCCGATGCTGCTCGGCGGGGATGAACTGGGCCGCACTCAGCAGGGCAACAACAACGCCTACTGCCAGGACAACGAGATCTCCTGGTTCGACTGGGCCCGCACCGACTCCGACCTGCTGGCCTTCACCCGTGAGCTGGTGGCCCTGCGGCTGCGGCACCCGGTGTTCCGCCGCCGCCGGTTCCTGGCCGGCGCCGACGCCCGCGAGCTGGGCTGGTACATCCCGTCCGGCACCCTCATGACCGACGCCGACTGGAAGGACGACAGCGCCCTCGCCCTGGCCGTCTACCTGGACGGCCAGGACAGCCCGGACCGGGGCGCCGACGGCACCGCGCTGCTCGACGACGACTTCCTGGTCCTGGTCAACGCCTGGTGGGAACTGCTCGACTTCACCCTGCCGGTCACCCGCGGCCCGGCCGACGACCGCACCTGGCAGCTCGAGGTCAACACGTTCGAGGGCACCAGCCCGTCCCCGGTCCGGCCGCTCAAGGCCGGGGACATCTACACGGTCAGCCCGCGATCGATTGTCGTGCTGCGCGGGCCACGCCCATAACCTCAGCCTCTGGCGCAACTGCCCCTCTGACCTGTATTGTCCCCGCTAGACCCGCTTACGACCGTTGGCACCAACATGTCTCAGGGGCGGGCCATGCCGACCACTCTCCGTAAGTTCAGCCGCCGGGCCGGGGTGCTGCTGGCCAGCGTGCTGGCCTGCTGCCTACTGGCCGGGCCGCTGTCGGTGATCTTCCCGCAGGCGGCCGACGCGGCCACCGTGTCGGACAACTTCGACCGGGCCAACGGCGGCCTCGGGTCCAACTGGACCACGGTCGCGGGGACCGCGGCCCCGCAGATCTCCGCGAACACCCTGCACGCCGGGACGGCCAGCTCGCTCAACAGCGCCTACTGGAGCGCCAGCACCTTCAGCAGCGACCAGTTCGCCCAGGGCACGCTGCCCGCCAGTTCCGGCGGCAACTACGGCCCCGGCCTGGCCGTCCGCCTGAGCGCCAGCAAGGGGTACATCCTCTGGTACGGCAACTCCACCAGCACGGTGTCGCTGTGGCAGATGGACAGCGCGTCCAGCTGGACCCAGCTGAAGTCCAGCGGCACCCTGAAGATCACCGCGGCCACCGACGTGTGGAAGATCCAGGTCGTCGGGTCCACGATCACCGGGTACCAGAACGGGACCCAGGTCGTCCAGACCACGGACACCAAGATCACCTCGGGCAGCCCGGGGGTGTGGCTCTACTACGCGGCCAACCAGATCGACAACTGGTCCGGCGGCGACGCCAGCGCCGCCCCCACCACCTACACCGTCGGCGGCACCGTCTCCGGGCTGGCCAGCGGGGGCACGGTGGTGCTGCAGGACAACAGCGGCAACGACCTCAGCGTCAGCGCCAGCGGCGCGTTCACGTTCAGCACCGCGCTGGCCTCCGGCGCGGCCTACAACGTCACCGTCAAGACCAGCCCCACCGGCCAGACCTGCACCGTGGCCGGCGGCACTGGCACGGTCGGGTCGGCCAACGTGACCAACGTCGCCGTCACCTGCGCCACCACCGGCGGCGGAGGCGGCGGCACCGGCGGAACCACGGTGTCGGACACGTTCGACCGGGCCAACGGCGGGCTGGGGTCCAACTGGACCACTACCCCGGGCACCGCCGCCCCCCAGATCTCCGCGAACACCGTGCGCGCCGGTACCTCGGGCGCGCTGAACAGCGCGTACTGGAGCGCGAACAGCTTCGGCAGCGACCAGTTCTCCCAGGGCACGCTGCCCGCAAGTTCCGGCAGCAGCGACGGTCCGGGCCTGGCGGTGCGGCTGAGCGGAACGAAGGGCTACTTCCTCTGGTACGGCAACTCGGCCAACACGGTGTCGCTGTGGCGGATGGACAGCGCCTCCAGCTGGACCCAGCTCAAGGCCAGCAGCGCGCTGACCATCACCCCGGCCACTGACGTGTGGAAGATCCAGGTCGTCGGGTCCACGATCTCCGGCTACCAGAACGGCACGCTGGTCGTCCAGACCACCGACACCGGCATCACCACCGGCAGCCCCGGGGTCTGGCTGTACTACGCGGCCAACCAGATCGACAACTGGTCCGGCGGCGACGTGGCCACCACCCCCGGCAGCTACACGGTCGGCGGCGCCGTGTCCGGCCTGGCCAGCGGGGGCACGGTGGTGCTGCAGAACAACGGCGGCAACGACCTCAGCGTCACCGCCAACGGGTCGTTCACGTTCAGCACCGCGCTGGCTTCCGGGGCGGCCTACACCGTGACGGTCAAGACCGATCCCCTCAGCCAGACGTGCACCGTGGCCAGCGGCACCGGCACGGTCGGCTCGGCCAACGTGACCAACGTCGCCGTGACCTGCACCACCTCTGGCGGGTCCGGCGGGACCAACGGGCTCCAGGTGACCTACGTCGGCACCGACGCCAACGGGGTCCAGTCCTACAACATGCTCTCGTCCGAGGACGGTGGCACCACGCAGGTCCTGCGGGTGCTGCCCCCGTCCAACCCGGCGGCCGGGGTCAAGCACAACTTCCTGTTCATGCTCCCGGTCGAGACCGGTCAGGGCACCACCTACGGCGACGGCATCGCCACCTCGGAGGCGGCCAACGCCCAGAACCTGTACAACCTGACCATCATCCAGCCGGCCTTCCCGACCAACCCGTGGTACGCGGACAACCCGACCAACGCCAACGTGCAGTACGAGTCGTTCATGACCACCCAGCTGGTGCCCTGGGTCAAGGCCAACCTGTCCATCACCGGCACCGAGCAGAACTGGCTGATCGGTTTCTCCAAGTCCGGGTTCGGCAGCCAGGACCTGCTGCTCAGGCACCCGGACCTGTTCTCGGTCGCCGCTTCCTGGGACTTCCCGGCCGACATGTCCACCTACGACGGCGCCGACCCCTACGGCACGGTCGGCGGCGGCGAGGCCGACAATTACGGCACTGACGCCAATTTCCAGGCCAACTACCGGCTGTCCCCGTCCTTCCTGAGCGCCCACGCCGCGCCGTTCACCAGCGCCAACCGGATCTGGATCGGCAGCTACGGCGTGTTCGGGTCCGACATGGCCGACTACGACGCGCTGCTCACCCAGCAGGGCATTCAGCACACCACCGAGACCCCGACCTACATGGCCCACCGCTGGGACAGCGGCTGGGTCCCGCAGGCCCTGGCCGCCCTGGAACAGGACAGTGCCGCCCTGGGCGGCTAGCGCCGCGGGGTCGCCCTGGGCGGCTAGCCGGTGACCACGTTGACGATCCGGCCCGGCACCACGATGATCCGCCGCACGGTCGCCCCGTCCACCGCCCGCCCGAACCCCTCGCTGCCCGTGACCAGCTCCCGGACCGCGTCCTCGCCGGCCCCGGCCGGGACCTCGACCGTGAACCGCACCCGCCCGTTGACCTGGACCGGCAGCTCGACCGTGTCCTCGCACGTCCTGGCCGGATCGGCCACCGGGAACGCCTCGTAGGCCAGCGTCTCCGGGTGGCCGAGCCGGGACCACAGCTCTTCGGCGATGTGCGGGGCCAGCGGCGCGATCATCAGCACCAGCGGCTCGGCCAGGGCCCGGGGGAGCGCCCCCGCCCCGCCGGAAGCCCCGCTGCCGCCGGAAGCCCCCGCCCCGCCGGAACCCCCGGCCAGCCGGGCCGCGTGCGAGACCAGCTCGGTCAGCCGGGCGATGGCCGTGTTGTAGTGCAGGATCTCCAGGTCGGCCCGGA
>DASXMW010000058.1:0-8325 GCA_036495425.1 Streptosporangiaceae bacterium
CAGCTCGGGCAGCTCCGCCGCCGCGTACGCGGAGGCCGAGTAGACCGAGGCGCCGGCCTCCGAGACCATCACCTTGGTCAGCTTCAGCTGCGGGTGCTTGGCCATCAGCTCGGCCGCGAGCTTGTCGGTCTCCCGCGAGGCGGTGCCGTTGCCGATCGCGACGAGGTCCACCTTGTGCTGCTCGGCCAGCTTGGCGAGGATCGCGATCGACTCGTCCCACTTCCGGTGCGGCACGTGCGGGTAGATCGTGTGCGTGGCCACGACCTTGCCGGTGGCGTCGACGACCGCGACCTTGACGCCGGTGCGCAGGCCCGGGTCCAGGCCGAGCGTGGCGCGGGTGCCGGCCGGGGCGGCGAGCAGCAGGTCGCGCAGGTTGGCCGCGAACACCCGGACCGCCTCGTCCTCGGCGTGCTGCCATAGCCGCATGCGCAGGTCCACGCCCAGGTGGACCAGGATCCGGGTCCGCCAGGCCCAGCGCACGGTCTCGGCCAGCCAGGGGTCGGCCGGGCGGCCCATATCGGTGATCCCGAACCGGCCGGCGATGGCCTCCTCGTACAGGCTCGGGCCGGCGGCCGCGGCGTCCTCGGACCCGGAGTCCATGGTGAGGTCGAGGAACTCCTCCTTCTCACCCCGGAACACGGCCAGGGTGCGGTGGGACGGCAGCCGGGTGAAGGGCTCGGCGAAGTCGAAGTAGTCGGAGAACTTGGCCCCGGCCTCCTCCTGGCCCGCACGCACCCGGGCCACCAGCCGGCCCGCCGACCACATCCGCTCCCGCAGCTCGCCGATCAGATCGGCGTCCTCGGCGAACCGCTCGACCAGGATGGACCGGGCCCCGTCCAGGGCGGCGGCCCCGTCGGCCACGCCGCGCTCGGCGTCCACGTAGCCGGCCGCGGCCTGGTGCGGGTCCTGGCCAGGGTCGGCCAGCAGCAGGCCGGCCAAGGGCTCCAGGCCCGCCTCGCGGGCGATCTGGGCCTTGGTGCGCCGCTTGGGCTTGTAGGGCAGGTAGATGTCTTCCAGCCGGGCCTTGGAGTCGGCGGCCATGATCCGCTCCTCCAGGGCACTGTCCAGCTTGCCCTGGGCGCTGATCGACTCCAGGATCGCGGCCCGCCGCTCGTCCAGCTCACGCAGGTAGCGGAGCCGTTCCTCCAGCGTGCGCAGCTGCGTGTCGTCCAGCGTGCCGGTGGCTTCCTTACGGTAGCGGGCGATGAACGGGACCGTGGCCCCGCCGTCGAGCAGGTCCACGGCCGCGGCGACCTGGTTCTCGCGGACGTTGAGCTCAGCGGCGATCCGCTGGCGGACTGTGGTCACGTGAGTTCGCTTTCTGGCTGGATGATGGCGCGGGTCAGGAGCCTAATTGGTCCGCGACGGCCGCGCGGTGTTCACCAGCGGCCTGGTCGGGAGTTTTCGAAAATGTCAACGTTGTCCGCCGCCGATGGTGCATTCATGGATTTTTTATACCCAGATGCGAGGTTCTGCGCAGGTCAAGGCTTCTTCGCTTGGTAGATCGAGTGTTAACTTGTTGATATTTCCATACCGGCTCATTTTGGCCCGATGGTCCAACGACGGAACGTGTCGGAGGCAACGGTATGTCCCCTGCAGCAGGTCCTTCTTCCTTCCGGGCGCGACCTCGTGCCCTCTCCCGCCTGGGCTCCCGGGCCGGCCGCGCCGTCGCCGTGCTGGCCGCCGCGGCCGCGGCCGCGCTCATCGCGGTCCCGGCCGGGGCCGCCGCCCGCAGCCCGGCCGCCACCGGCCAGGGCGCCACCCGGACGGCCGCGGCGGCCTCGGCGTCCTGCCCGTGGGTGACCTCGCACGCGCCGATCTCGCAGCGGGTGGCCCAGGTCATGGCCCAGATGACGATCCCCGACGAGATCACCATGGTCGAAGGGCATGGCACGAGCAATCCGTACGTGTTCTACATGCCCGGCATCCCGTCGCTGTGCATCCCGCAACTGGGCGAGGAGGACGGGCCCAACGGCGTCGCCGATGGCCTGACCGGCGTGACCCAGCTGCCGGCCGGCGTAGCCCTGGCCGCTACCTTCGATCAAGAATTGGCCAGCCAATACGGGAAGGTCGTAGGTAACGAGGAGGTCGGCAAGGGGGCCGCGGTCAACCTGGGGCCGACGGTCAACATCGACCGCGACCCGCGCTGGGGCCGGTCGTTCGAGAGTTACACCGAGGACCCGTACCTGAACCAGTCGCTGGCGGTCAGCGAGATCGACGGCCTGCAGCGCACGGGCGAGATGGACCAGGTCAAGCACTACGCCGTGTACAACCAGGAGACCTACCGCAACACGGCCCAGGACGATGTCATCATCGACAACCGCACCCTGCAGGAGATCTACCTGCCGGCCTTCCAGGCCGCGGTCCAGCAGGCCAAGGCGGCCTCGGTGATGTGCTCCTACGCAGTGATCAACGGCGACTTCGCCTGCAACAACAAGTTCCTCGAGACCAACGTGCTGCGCGACGCCTGGAACTTCCCCGGGTTCGTGACCTCGGACTACGGCGCGCTGCACAACGTCGACGGCGCGACCGACGGCACCGACCAGGAGCAGCCGTTCAGCGACTTCTTCGGCCCCACCCTGCAGACCGCGGTGGAGAACGGCACGATCCCGCGGTCCACGCTGAACACGATGGTGCAGCGGATCCTGACCGAGATGTTCCGCTTCAACCTGATCGCCAAGCCGCTGACCGGCACCACCTCGACCCCCGTGACCACCCCGGCCCACCAGGCGGTCGGCACCGACGTGGCCGAGACCGGGACCACGCTGCTGAAGAACTCCGGCTCGGTGCTGCCGCTGGCTTCGAAGTCGGGCGGGAACCTGGCCGTGATCGGCCCGGCCGCGTCGGCCCAGGTGACCTACGGCGGTGGCGGCAGCGCGGCCGTGATCCCGTCGGCCACGGTCAGCCCGCTGCAGGGCCTGCAGGCCGCGGCGGGCACGGGCACCCCGGTCAGCTACACCCAGGGGCTGCCCACCGACACCTCGCTGCCGGCCATCCCCGCCGCCGACCTGTCCCCGGCCTACGCGCCAACTCCGTTCGGCGGCAGCTACACCGGGACCCTGACCGCTCCGGAGACCGGCACCTACGTGCTGGCCATCACCAACGACTGCGGCTGCTACACGCCCACCTACCTGACCCTGGACGGCAAGCAGCTGCTCGACAACCCGAGCACGCCGCCGGTGCACACCTACTCGGTGGCGGTCAACCTGACCGCGGGCCAGACCTACACCCTCGGCATCTCCGGTGACTCGGACGCGCTGACCTGGGCCACGCCGTCGGCGCTGGCCCCTGGCATCTCGGCCGCCGCGGCCGCGGCCAAGTCGGCCAGGACGGCGGTAGTGGTGGTCTCCGACGACACCGAGTCCGAGGCCACCGACCGGCTCAGCCTCAACCTGCCGTCGGCTCAGGACGAGCTGATCGCGGCGGTGGCCAAGGCCAACCCGCACACGGTGGTGGTCATCGACGCGGGCGCCCCGGTGGCCATGCCGTGGCTGAACCAGGTGGCCGGTGTGGTCGACGCCTGGTACCCGGGGCAGAACAGCGGCACGGCCCTGGCCAGCGTGCTGTTCGGCCAGACCGACCCCAGCGGCCACCTGCCGGTCACGTTCCCGGCCAGCCTGGCTCAGGTGCCGGCCTCGACCACGGCCCAGTTCCCGGGGGACGGGACCACCGTCCAGTACTCCGAGGGCCTGGACGTGGGCTACCGGTGGTACAACGCCAAGGACATCCAGCCGCTGTTCCCGTTCGGGTACGGCCTGTCCTACACCTCGTTCCGGTACAGCGGCCTGCGGGTCACGCCGGTGGCCAGCGGCACCCAGGACGTCCAGGTGACCGCGACCGTGACCAACACCGGGCATCGGTCCGGCACGGACGTGGCCCAGCTGTACGTCACCGACCCGGCTTCGGCCGGTGAGCCGCCCCGCCAGCTCAAGGGCTTCCAGCGGGTCGACCTGCGGCCCGGCCAGTCCGAGCGGGTGCGGTTCACGCTGACCCCGTCCGACCTGTCGTGGTTCGACCCATCGGCGCCGGGGGCCTCGGCTACCGGCGGTGGCTGGAGCCAGTCCGCGGGCGGGTACCAGGTGTACGTGGGCGACTCGTCGGCCCTGGCCAGCCTGCCGCTGCGCGGCGGATTCCTGGTCACCGCCACCCCTGGCGCCCGCCAGGTGTCGGTCAGCGCGCCCGCCGCGGTGACGGCCGGGAAGCCGTTCACGGTGAAGGCCACGCTGACCGCGGCCGGGACCCAGACGCTGCACGGCGTCCGGCTCGCGCTGCAGCTGCCGCAGGGCTGGACGGCCCGCCCGGCATCGGCAGTGTTCGGCGTGGTGGGGCCGGGTCAGGCGCCGTCGGCCACGTTCACGGTGACGCCGCCGTCGTACGCGCCCAACAGTGATCAGGTCGTGCACGCCACGGCCGATCTGGGCGGGTCGGACACCCGTGAGGCCGGGGTGACCGTCACCGTCGGCGGGTGACCGTCGCCGCGGGCGGGCTCCCGGGCCCGCCCGCGGCAGGGGAAGAGGCCGGTGCTGCTCGGGGGGCACCGGCCTCTTCGTCTGGTAGCTGCTGGGGCGCTGGCCTCAGCTGCTGGTGGCCGGGGAGGGAGCCGGGCCAGCACCGCCCAGCGGGCCTTTGTGCGCCTGCTCGTCGAACAGCTGGATGATGTCCTCGACCGGCAGACCCTTGGTCTCGGGCAGGAACTTCCAGATGAACACGATGGCCAGCGCACACAGGCCGGCGAAGACCACCAGCACGCCGCCCAGGCTGATCGCGTTCTGGCTGACCGGGAAGATCTCAATGATCAAGAAGTTGGCCAGCCAGTCGATCATCGCGGCGAAGGCGGCCGCCTGGCCGCGGACCGCGGTGGGGAACACCTCGCCCTGCAGAGTCCAGCCGGTGCCGCCGACGCCGACCGCGAACGAGGCGATGAAGCCATCCAGGCCGACCATGATGACCACGAGCCGGAACGTGCCGGACGTGAAGGCCAGGCCCGCCGCCGCGATCAGCGCGAACACGATCATGCCGGTGTAGCCGCCGATGGAGAGTTTGCGCCGCCCGAACTTGTCGATCCAGCGGAACCCGAGGTAGGTCGCGGCCACGTTGACGGCGGTCATGATCGCGGTCACTTCCACGCCGGCCACGGTGGTCCTGACCAGGGTGGCGTGGTTGCCGGCGAAGATCGGCCCGAGCAGGTGCGGCCCGTAGTAGAGCGGCACGTTGATGCCGGTGATCTGCTGGAAGATGAAGAACACGCAGACCACGACCAGGGCCCGCCGCACGCCCGGGGTCCAGTTCCGGCGGCGCTGCTGCTTGCTCCCGCCGCCCTCGACCCTCTCGATGGTCTGGGAGGCGGCCTGGATGTCCTCGTCGCTGACGTCCTTGACCCCGAGGATGCCCAAGGCGGAGCGGAGCTGATCGTACTTGCCGTGCCGCAGCAGCCAGCGCGGCGACTCCGGCATCGTGGTGCGCAGGGCCAGGCCGAGCAGGGCGGGCACCGCGCCGAGGCCGAGGACCAGCCGCCAGCCGACCGAGGCGGCGGCGTTGGGCCAGACCCCGAAGATGAGGAGGGCGATGAGGTAGGCGACCAGGATGCCAACCGTGATCATCCACTGCTGCAACAGCGACAGCCCGCCGCGCCGGTCCTTGGGGGCGTACTCGGCGATGTAGGCGGTGGCGATGGCCGAGTCGGCCCCGATGGCCAGGCCGATCAGCGTGCGCGCGATCAGCAGGGTGGCGGCGTCCGGCGTCACCGCGGACAGGATCGAGCCCACCGCGTAGATGCCGGCGTCCACGATGAGCAGGACCTTCCGCCCGTACCGGTCGGCCAGGGGGCCGGCCAGGATCGCGCCGGCCGCCGCGCCCAGCGAGGCACCCGACACCAGGTAGCCCTCGGCCAGGCCCTTCAGGTGGTAGGGCACGAAGTTCAGGGCCGAGCCGATGTTGGAGGTGTCATACCCGAACAAAAACCCGCCCAGCGTGGCCAGCAGCGTCAGCCGGAAGAGGAAGGCGGTGGATTTCTGGCCGTCCAGCGCGCTCAGCACGCTGGTGCCGGTGCCCCGGGCAGGTTCTGCCATACCAAAGCTCCCTTGCTGTCGGTCTCCGCGGCTAACCCCTCATGCCCGCCGAAACGCATCGTGAACATAACGGCCGTCACTTCCTCCGCAGGCCGCACAGGTGACAGAAGTGGTGGTTGCCGCGGGATCGCCGGGGCGCGGGGCGGCGGGGTCAGGAGGCCCGGAACAGGAGGACGTGGCGGTCGGAGACCGGGCGGTAGCCGAGACGCCGGTAGAGCGCGTTGCTGGTCGGGTTGGCCAGGTCGGTGAACAGCACCACCTCGCGGGCGCCCGCCTGCCGCGCGGCCCGGCTGACGGCCACGGTGATCGCACCCCCGTAGCCCTTCCCGCGCTGTTCGGGCGGGGTGTAGACCGGGGCGACCCGGGACATGCCGCCGACGACGGGGGTCCGGGCGGCGGTGGCCACCGGCCGGCCCGGTTCGACGCCGGTCTCCCACAGCAACTGGCCGCCGTAGGTCAGGCGGCTGTCGACCACGGGCCCGCTGTCCGGGCGGCCGCTGTGGTTGGCCTCGCGGTGGAACGCGTTGGTCCACGCGGTCAGCAGCTCACGGTCGCTGGTGGTGGCGACCCGGGCCCGGCCGGCCGGCGGCGGAGGTGGGGTCAGCTCGGCCAGGCGGAACAGGCGCTGACGCTGGAACAGGCGACTGCCGGCCGGAGGGTTCGCGGTGTGCTGCCACCGGGCGGCGAAGGCCTGGGCGGCGCCCGGAACGCCGTTGACGCCGGAGATGGCCCGTCCGTGCTGGCCGAGGGTGGCCGCCAGCCCGGTGGCGGCCGCTTCGGGCATGGGGCCGAGCATCAGGGGAAAGCCGGGAGTGTGCACGAAGGCGCCCCCGCCGGGGTGCCAGCCGAACAGCGAGGTGGGTCCGGGTGCGGAACCCTGAGCGGCGTGGGCGATGGTGAGCAGGAGCGTGTTCTCCACCGGATCGGCCTGCAGGACGGGTCCGGCTTCGGCCAGGAACTCCCGGGCGTCGGCGGTGGTCCGCCAGTCCGCGTGGGTCACCCAGCCATCGTGGTGGCTCGCGGGCCGGCCGTCACGTCGTTTTCAGGTCGTGGCCGGGGGCGGGCCGGGTGACCTGACCCAGGAACAACGGCAGGCTGGTCGCGGTGTCGAGGATCGCGAACAGGAACGGCCGGTCCACGGTCAGCGGGATCGGGTCCGGCTCGCGCCGCAGCGCCATCGGGCGCAGGGCGATCGCGGTGGCGGCGGCCGCCTCGGTGCCCTGCTCGTCCACGTCGATGTAGGCCTGATGCACGACCGCGCTGATCAGCAGCTGTTCGGCGGTGGTGATGCCGCTGAAGTCGGCGCGGTCGGTGAAGGCGTCCTGGACGCCCAGGTCACGAAGGACCGGGATCAGCCCGACGCTGGTGCGCTGACGGAACTTCGGCAAGGCCAGGGCCACGCTCTGCCGGCCAGCCCCGTTCAGCAGGGAGTGCAGGGCCGAGCCGTCGCCGAGCCGGGCCGTGAACGCCGACAGCGGGCCGTCGGGCAGCACGATGGCCATGGCCAGCGAGCTGTTCTTGTACGGCAGCAGGACGGCCTGGTAGCCGTCGCCCTTCTGGTACGGCAGGCTGGCGGTCCGGTGCATCATCGGCACGGTGATCGGGCTGGGCTGGCCAGCCGCTCCGGCCGCGCCGGCCCCTCCGGCCTCCGGGTGGAACGGCGCGTCCCGGGTGGCACCGTCGGTGAACGGGAACGCCCACGGCGCCTTCAGGTAGACCGCGTTGGCCAGGACCAGCCGCGTGCTCGCGGTCACCGCGTCCCGGCCCAGCAGGTTGGTGATCTTGCCCGCGGTCTGTTCCGAGATCAGCTCGTTGATGGCTGACCGGGCCTGCTGGGGGGCACCCTGGAAGTCGGCTTCGCGCACCACGGCCGCGGGCAGGTCCTGCAGCGCGCCGGTGAAGGCGGGTTCCAGCGGCAGGCCGGCCTGCACCCACAGGGAGCTGGGGGCGCGCAGGATCAGGGTGGGGTCCTGGGCGGCCGGGGCGGTCCGGGCGTACCGGGCGTTCTGGCTGTCTTGGGCTGCGCCCTGGCCGGCGCTGATGGCCGCGGACAGCAGGAGCAGGCCGTCCCGGGCTTCCCGGGCCGGGTCGCCATGGCCGAGCTTGAGCACCGCCGCCAGCTGGGCCGCGGTGCTGCCTCGCGCTCCGACCAGGGCCATCTGCAGCGCCGCGGCGATGCTGGCCGGCGAGAACACCAGGTTCTGCTGGTCAGCGCCGAGGCGCCGGTACAGGTCGATCCCGAACGTGTCTTCGGCCA
>DASXMW010000059.1:0-13623 GCA_036495425.1 Streptosporangiaceae bacterium
GTCGGCCCCGGGGGCCAGCACGATCTGGCCGCTGACCCGCAGCAGCAGGCCGGCCCGGGCCGCGGCCGCGATCGCCTTGGTGTCCAGGCCCAGTTCCTGGAGCCGGGCCGCCTCCGGGGCCCGGAACGGGCCACCGGCCAGGTCGGACCGGACGGCGCGGACCGCGGTCAGCAGCCGCTCCGGCACGGCCGCGGACCGGGTCAGGTAGCCGTCCCGCAGGGTCACGGCCGGGGGCTGCCCGGGGCCGGACCGGGCCAGGGCCTCGGCCAGGGCCCGGCTGGGCAGGTGCAGCGCGGCCCGGGCCGCCTCTACCGGCAGGCCCACCGCCAGCGGGTTCTCGGCGGCGTGCCCGGCGACCAGGCGGGCCAGCCGGTCCCGGGCCGCGGCCCAGAACGCCGGGTCAGCCAGCCAGTCCCCGGCCACTGGCTCCGGTCCCCCGGTGAGGCCCATGGCGGCCATGGTCCCCTGGCGCAGGAGCCCGTGGCGGCGCAGCAGGTCGGCGGGACCGGGCCGGGTGGGCCAGCGGCTCAGGTCAGTGGCGGCGGCCGCGGCGGCCCCGCGCCGGGTCAGCGCGGGCGGGGTCGCGTCCAGCACGGTCGCGCCCACGATGAACAGGCCGGCCGCGCCCGGGTCGCGCAGCAGCAGCCGGTCCCCCACGTGCAGCGGCAGCGGGTCGCGCAGGGTGAGCCGGGCCAGCACCGCGTCCCCGCGGGCGCCCAGGACCCGGACCGTGGCCGGGGTCCGGGCCGAGCCGATGTGGACGGCCAGCTCGCGCGGCAGCCGGTCCAGGCCGGCCGGGAGCTCACAGCGGACATCGGCGGTGCTGGTCAGCGTCCACCGGCCCGCCTCGACCAGGGCCATGCCGCGGCCCGGGACCTCCCGCGGCAGGCCGCGCAGGTTCAGTGCGACCCGGGCCACGCCCCGCACCTGGTCGGCGGACTGCTGCCGGGACTCGATGGCCCGCACCCGGACCGGCCGCAGGGACGGAGTCAGCAGCAGTTCCCCGCCGGTGCACACGGTGCCCGCGGGCAGGGTGCCGGTGACCACCGTGCCGCTGCCCCGGATGCTGAACGCCCGGTCGACCCACAGCCGGACCGGCGCGGCCGGGTCCGGCACCGGCAGCGCCCCGGCCAGCCGGGCCAGGGCCTGGCGCAGTTCGGGCAGGCCGGCCCCGGTCACCGCGCTGACCGCCACCGCCTCGACCTGGCCCAGGCTGGTGGCGGCCAGCTCGGCCCGGGCCCGGCGCAGGGCCGGACCGGGATCGGCCAGGTCGGCCCGGGTGACCGCGAGCAGCCCGTGGGAGATGCCGAGCGCGTCGATGGCGGCCAGGTGCTCGGCCGACTGCGGCATCCAGCCCCCGTCCGCGGCCACCACCATCAGCACCGCCGGCACCGGGCCCAGCCCGGCCAGCATGTTGGGTACGAACCGCTCGTGCCCGGGCACGTCCACGAACGCGACCCGCGGGCCGTCCGGCTCGTCCATCCAGGCGAACCCGAGGTCGATGGTGAGGCCGCGGCGCCGTTCTTCCGCCCACCGGTCCGGCTCCATGCCGGTGAGCGCGCGGACCAGGGTCGACTTGCCGTGGTCGACGTGGCCGGCGGTGGCGATGACCTGGGTGACGGCCGTGACGGTCACCCCGCGGCCCCGGCCCCGGCTCCGGCCGCGGCCGCGGCCAGGACGGCCCGGGCCAGGGTGCCGTCGTCGGCCGGGGCCACCGCCAGCAGGTCCAGCAGCAGCCGGCCGCCCTCGACCCGGCCGACGACCGCCGGGACCTGCCCGGCCTGGACGGCCGGCCCGGTGCGCAGCGGCCCGGTCAGGACCTCGGGCACGCTCACCGCCGCGCTGGGCAGCGGCACACCCGGGGCCCCGCCGCCGCCGACGGCGCCCTCGGTGCGGGCGGTACGGGCGTCGATCCCGGCGGCGGATAGCCCCGCTACCAGACCTTCGACCCGGGTAAAGAGCGAAGCGGCATCGGTGGCCAGCGATCGCATGACCGGGACCGGCGGGCCGGCCAGGGTGGCTTCCAGCGCGGCCAGAGTCAATTTGTCGACGCGCAGGGCACGGGCCAGCGGATGCCGGGCCAGCCGGGTCACCACCGGTTCCCGGCCTAGCAGCAGCCCGGCCTGGGGTCCGCCCAGCAGCTTGTCGCCGCTGGCCGTGACCAGGTCAGCGCCGTCCCGCAGCGTGGTCTGGGCGTCCGGCTCGCCGGGCAGGGCCGGGTGCGGGGCCAGCAACCCGGACCCGATGTCGGCCACCAGCGGGACCGCCGGGCGGGCGGGGCCGTCCCGCCGGCCCAGTCCGGCCAGCGCCGCGGCCAGGTCTTTCACCGTGGCCTGGGAGGTGAAGCCCACGATCTGGAAGTTGGACGGGTGGACCTTGAGCACGAAGCCGGTGTCCGGGCCGATGGCCGCGGTGTAATCGGCCACCGTGGTCCGGTTGGTGGTGCCGACCTCGCGAAGCCGGGCCCCGGTCGACGCGAGCAGGTCCGGGAGCCGGAACCCGTCTCCGATCTCCACCAGTTCGCCGCGGCTGATCACGATCTCCCGCCCGGCGGCCAGCGCGGTGGCCGCCAGCACCAGGGCGGCGGCGTTGTTGTTGACCACGTGCACCCGCCCGGCGGGCGGCACCGCCGCGGCCAGGGCGGCCAGCGCACCACGGCCCCGGCGCCCGCGAGCCCCGGTGGCCAGGTCGTACTCCACGTCGGTCGGCCCCGCCGCGGCCAGCAGCGCGTCGGTGGCCGCGGGCGACAGGGGGGCCCGGCCCAGGTTGGTGTGCAGCAGCACGCCGGTCGCGTTGATGACCGGGGTCAGGGTGGCGGCCCGGGCGGGCAGCCCGGCCAGCGCGGCGGCCAGGGCCTGGTCCGCGGGCACCTCACCCCGGCGCACCTGCTCCTGGGCCCGGGTCACGGCCGCCTTGACCAGGGCCCGGCCGAGCCGGCGTTCGGCGTCGGCCAGTCTCGGGTCGGCCAGCAGCACGTCGGTGCGCGGCACCAGGCGCCGGGTGTCCACGGACGCGACCCTACCCGTACGCTCGCCGGTTACCTACGAGCGGTGCATCCCGCGCGCGGGCGGCGTTCCCGTGACGCGACCGAGATCGCAAGCCCGGCATACAAAGCGATCTGGGGGGTATCGCGTTGACACAACTTCACCATCCCCTTCCCCCCTCGCAGGAGGAGTGATCGTTATGGCAGGGATGCTGCGCGTTCCGCGGAGCCGCGGCGCCCTCACCGGGGCGCTACTGGTGCTGCTCGGTATCTGGGGCGGCCTCATCGCCTTCGTCGGGCCGTACTTCCACTACGCCTACACTCCCGACAAGGCGTGGACCTACACCACCGGCCGTCTCTGGCTGGAGATCCTCCCGGCCGCGGGCGCCGTCCTCGGTGGCCTGATCGTCGGCGGGTCGGCCAGCCGCCCGGTCGCGATCTTCGGCGCGTGGCTGGCCGCGCTGAGCGGCGCCTGGTTCGTGCTCGGCGGGCTGCTCAGCACGCTGTGGACGATCGGCGGCAACGCCGGCCACCCGGTCGGCGACAACCTGCACCGGGTCACCGAGCAGATCGGCTTCTTCACCGGCCTCGGCGTGGTCATCGTGTTCCTGGCCGCGGTGGCGCTGGGCCGCTTCACGGTGATCGGCCACCGCGAGCGGCTGGCCGCCGAGGCGCCGGCCGACGCGCCGCCGGTGGAGCAGGTGCCAGCCGACGACACCGTGCCGGTCCGCGAGCCGGTCGGCGCGCACGCCAGCACGACCGACGGCCGCCTGGACGACACCCGGCGCCTGGACGACAGCCGCGGGCTGGACGACACCCGCACCGACACGCCGAGGGTGACCGACGACACCACCGGCCCGCACACGGCCCCGGAGCAGGTCACCCCGCCCAACACCGCGGTCGAGGAGACCCGCGTCGCTGGTTCGCCCACGTCCCGGGACTCCGGCACCGCGTAGGACCCGCCCCTAATTCCGGCAGCGAAAGTGGCCGACGGCACATAGCCGTCGGCCACTTTTATGCGCGGCTTAAGAAGGCACTACGGATATATCCCTTTTCTGAGGTTCACAAGCCGGGAACTTTGCCACTAGCTCAACCGTTAGTATCGGCGTCAGGCCTGGATTCATCGCCGGGGAACGGCGGAGTGCGAGCGCGCCCTGCGCGCCGGGCAGACGAAGGGAATTCGGTGGCAGAGGCACAGCAGGCCGTTGCCCCGGTGCGAGTTCAAAGGACGGCCGCGTCGCCGGTAACAGCAGCAAACGGGCAGACCAGACTGGCCGTGACGGTGGCTCCGGTCGCGCCTGCCCGGGCCGGTACCGTCCGAACTCCGCCGCGGCCGGGCCGGACCTGGTTGCTGATCGCGGGTATCGCGATTTTCAGTGGCGTGCTCGCGGCCTATATCGCCGATCTGTCACAACATATTCCAGCCATGACCGGAATGCGTGATCTGACGGTGTATCGCGCGGGCGGACTAATTACCCGGCACGTTTCACCGCCGGGCAATTCGGTCCATCCCGTGTCCTTGTATTCATGGCATGGCAAACATCACGTGCCGTTCACCTACGCCCCGGTCGCGGCGATCATTTTCGAGGCCGGCTCGCTGCTGTCCTGGCTGGCGCTGCGCTGGGTCATGACCATCATCAGCCTGGCGGCGCTGCTGCTGTCGGTGTGGCTGACGTTCGGCGCCCTGGGCTACCCCAGCCACCGGGTCCGGGCCGGTGCCACTCTGCTGGTGTCCGCGGCCGCCCTGGCCACCGAGCCGGTTCAGCAGAACCTGGCCGTGGGCCAGATCAACCTGCTGCTCATGCTGCTCGTGGTGGCGGATCTGACCCGCCCCCGGCCGCGCTGGTGGGGCGGCGCCGGGATCGGCCTGGCCGCGGGCATCAAACTGGTCCCTCTCATCTTCATCCCCTACCTGCTGCTCACCGGCCGGTTCCGCCAGGCCGCGGTGGCCGCGGGCACGTTCGCGGCCACCATCGGGATCGGCTACGCGGTGCTGCCCGGCGCCTCGGCCCGCTACTGGTGGGACGGCCTGTTCCTGAACGCCAACCGGATCACGTTCCTGGGCACCCGGGGCAACCAGTCGCTGCGGGGCATGGTGACCCGGTTCATCGGCAGCGTGAACGGCTCGGGCGGTGCCTGGCTGGCCGTGGCCATCACGGTGGCGATCGTGGGCCTGGTCGCGGCGGCGGCCCTGTACCGGGCGGGCCATCCCGTGCCCGGCATGCTGGCCTGCGCGCTGACCGGGCTGCTGGTGTCCCCGCTGAGCTGGGACCACCACTGGGTGTGGGTGGCACCAGGCCTGGCCTACCTCGGGCACCGGGCGGTCCAGGCCGGGGGCCGGGCCCGGGGGCGGCCCCGGCTGGCCTGGTGGTCAGCGACGGTGGCCCTGTTCGCGGTGTTCGCGGCCTTCCCGCAGTTCTGGTCACGCAAAGCGGCGCTGGTGCCGGCCGGCTGGGTCTGGTATAGCCCCAGCCGCTACTTCGCCTACGGCGACAACCCGGCCTACAGCGAGTACCACTGGAACCTGGTGCAGGCCCTGGCCGGTGACGCCTTCGTGTTCGCGGGGCTGCTGGCCCTCGGTGTGCTGGCCGCGGCCGCGGTGCGGGGCCGCCGGCCGCTGCGCCGGAGCGTGGCCCGGGGGCTGCGGAAGGCGCCACGTTTGTCATAACTGCCGGGCCGTGATGGGCTCGCCGTCATGAGCACCGAACTGGCCCGGCTGCGGGACCGCATGGTCGCTGAGGTGACCGCGGCCGCCCGGCCGGTGAGCGCCCCGGTGGCCGAGGCGCTGCGGGTGGTGCCCCGGCACCTGTTCCTGCCCAGGGTCCCGGCCGAGGCCGCCTACCGCGACGACGCCATCGTGACCCGGCGCGGCCCGGACGGCCAGCCGACCAGCTCGTCCTCCCAGCCCACGATCATGGCCATCATGCTGGACCAGCTCGGGCTCGAGCCCGGTCACCGGGTGCTGGAGATCGGCGCGGGCACCGGCTACAACGCGGCGCTGATGAAGTACCTGGTCGGGCCGTCCGGGACCGTGGTCACCGTGGACCTGGACCAGGACGTGGCCCGCGAGGCCGCGGCCCACCTGGCCAGCGCGGGCTACCCGGAGGTGACCGTGGCGGCCGGCGACGGGGCCGAGGGCTACCCGGCCGACGCGCCCTACGACCGGATAATCGCCACCGTCGGGGTCAGCGACCTGGCCCCGGCCTGGCTGGCCCAGCTGGCGCCGGGCGGGCGGATCGTGGTCCCGCTCGACCTGCGCGGGTCCCAGCGCTCGATCGCCTTCGAGCGCGGCCCGGAGGGAACCTGGGCGAGCCGGTCGGTGGTGCCGTGCGGGTTCATGCGCATGCGGGGCAGCCTGGCCGGGCCGGAACGGACCCAGGCCATCGGGGGCCACCACGAGCTGTCCCTGACCCTGCCCGACTCCCGGACGGTGGACCTGGCCCCGTTGGCCGCCGCCCTGGACGCGCCCGCCGGGCCCGCGGCCGAGCAGGCCACCCAGGTACTGGCCGGCCCGGCCCAGCTGTTCGACGGTCTCGGGCTGTGGCTGGCCCTGCACGAGCCGCGCCTGGGCGTGCTCAGCGACTCCGGTGAGGCCGGGGCCACGGCCCTGCTCCGCGCGCCCACCAGCCTGCACGGCCAGCACGTCACGGCTGGGATCTTCGATCAGGCGGGCAGCTTCGCGGTGCTGGCCCGGCCCGAGGGTTACCCGCCGCAGGCGGACGGGGCCGCCGGGCCGCCCCCGGGGGCGCCCGCCGAGCGGCCCGAGCGGCCGGGCCGGCGGGGACTGCGGGCGGCGCCGCCGTTCGAGCTGAGCGTGCTCGGCTACGGCCCGGACGGGGCGGCGCTGGCCGCGGACCTGGCCGCCCTGCTGGAGGCCTGGGACGCGGCCGGGCGGCCGGGAACCGGGAACTTCGGTGTCCGCGCCTACCCGGGCGGGGCCGGCGACGGGTTGGGTCAGGGCCGGGGCGAGTCGGTCATTACCCGCCCGCACACCACGTTCGTGGTGTTCCCGCTCGACCTTCCGTAACCTTGGAGGCTATGAAAGCCACCGACCAGTTGGAGATCGAGCAGAAGTACGACGCTGGCCCGGATTTCGAACTTCCCGACCTCGGGACCCTGCCCGGCTACTCGGTCACCGAGCCGGAGACCTTCCACATGGCCGCCACCTACTTTGACACCGACGACCTGCGGCTGGCCGCCAACAAGGTCACGCTGCGCCGCCGCACCGGCGGTGAGGACGACGCCTGGCACCTCAAGCTCCCGGTCCGGCCCGGCACCCGGCGCGAGCGGCATCTGCCCCTGAGCGCGGGCACCGACACCGTGCCCGAGGAGATGCAGGCCATGGTGGCCGAGTACACCGGCGGCCAGGCGCTGCGGCCGATCGCGCAGCTCAACACGGTGCGGGTCATTCACCGCCTGACCGCCCCGGATGGCCAGGTCCGGGCCGAGGTCGCCGACGACCACGTGACCGGCCGCCGCCTGCACTCCGGCGCCCAGCCCACCTCGGCCGGTCCCATGATCTGGCACGAGATCGAGGTCGAGCTGATGTCCGGCGAGCCCGACGTGCTCGCCGCCGCCGGTGACCTGCTCAAGGCGGCCGGTGCCCGCCCGTCGTTGTCCGCCTCCAAGCTCAGCCGGGTGCTCGAGCAGGGCTGACGGCCGCGCTGACCGACCTTCCATAAATTTCAGAGCTGACGTTCAGCGATTAGCCAGGGGCGCAAGGTTAGGTGGACCGTGGACGGTCCACGGCCGAGGGGGGCAATGATGATGGGCACGGACGCCGGGACGGCGACCGCAAGCTGGACGGCCCTGGGCTGCCTGGTCCACCTGACCGTCACCGACCCCGCCGCCCTGGCCCCGGCCCGGGCCATGCTGACCGCCGACCTGGACGACCTGGACGCGGCCTGCAGCCGGTTCCGGCCCGACTCCGAGCTGGCCCGGCTGGATCAGGCCGCCGGGCAGCCCGCCCCGGTCAGCCCGCTGCTGGCCGAAGCCATCGCGGTCGCGCTGCGGGCCGCCGAACTGACCGGCGGGGACGTGGATCCGACGATCGGGGAAGCCATCGCCGCGGCCGGCTACGACCGCGACTTCACCCTTATCGCGCGGGACGGGCCCGCCCTCAACCTGGTCGTCCGGGCCGTGCCCGGCTGGCGGCAGGTCCGCCTCGACCGCGCGGCGGGCACGGTGACCCTGCCGCCCGGGGTCCGGCTCGACCTCGGCGCCACCGCCAAGGCCTGGGCCGCGGACAGGTCCGCGGCCCGGATCAGCACCGCCGTGAACTGCGGCGTCCTGGTCGGGCTGGGCGGGGACATCTCGGTGGCGGGGCCGGCCCCGGCCGGTGGCTGGCGCATCCGCGTGCAGGACGCCACCGGTCACCCGGACGAGGATCCCGGCGGCCCCGCGGTCACCGTCGCCATCGTCAGCGGCGGCCTGGCCACCTCGAGCACCACCGCCCGCCGCTGGCGCCGCGGCGGCAGCGTGCTGCACCACATCCTGGACCCGCGCACCGGCCTGCCCCCGGCCCCGGTCTGGCGCACGGTCTCGGTCACCGCCGCCACCTGCGCCGACGCCAACACGGCCAGCACCGCCGCCATCATCCGCGGCGAGGTCGCCCCCGGCTGGCTCGCCGCCCAGCGGCTGCCGTCCCGGCTGGTCACCGACTCCGGCCGGGTCGAAACCGTGGCCGGCTGGCCCGCCGAGTGACCGCCGGGCGGCCTCACCGAGCAGCCTCAGAGGAAATTCAGATCTGCCGCTGAAGCTGCACTGGGCGGAACCAGACAATCTTGGGGTAATAAAGAGCTACAGGGGATGACCATGAGTACACCGCAGAGTTCCGCCACCGTGACGGCGCCCGTGGGAGCGCGGCGGCCCGACGGCACCGCGATCCGGGTGCTGGTCGTCGACGACGAGCCGAGCCTGGCCGAGCTGCTCGGCAGCGTGCTGCGCTACGAGGGCTGGGAGACCCGCACGGCCGGGACCGGCGGCGACGCGGTCAGCATCGCCCGCGAGTTCCAGCCCGACGCGGTGATCCTGGACATCATGCTGCCCGACTTCGACGGGCTGGAGGTGCTGCGGCGGCTGCGGGCCGAGAACCATGGCGTGTGCGTGCTGTTCCTGACCGCGCGGGACGCGGTGGAGGACCGGATCGCCGGCATCACGGCCGGCGGCGACGACTACGTGACCAAGCCGTTCAGCCTGGAAGAGGTGCTGGCCCGGCTGCGGGGGCTGCTGCGCCGGGCCGACCTGGCCCGGACCCAGAGCGAGGGGTCGCTCAGCGTGGGCGACCTGACCATGGACGAGGACGCCCGCGAGGTGCGCCGGGGCGGTGAGCTGATCGAGCTGACCGCGACCGAGTTCGAGCTGCTCCGGTTCCTGATGCGCAACCCGCGCCGGGTGCTGTCCAAGGCCCAGATCCTGGACCGGGTCTGGAACTACGACTTCGGCGGCCAGGCTCACGTGGTCGAGCTCTACATCAGCTACCTGCGCAAGAAGATCGACGCGGGCCGCCCGCCGCTGATCCACACCGTGCGCGGCGTCGGGTACGTGCTGAAGCCAGGTAGCTGATGGCCGGTGGCGCGTCGCTGGCCAGCCGGATCAGCCGCCCGTGGGGGCCGCTGATCCGCGGCAGCCTGACCGCCCGGCTGGTGGTCAGCATGGTGGCGCTGGTCATCGTGACCTGCGCGGTGCTGGGCTTCGCCACCTACACCGTGCTCAGCCGCCAGCTGATGGCCAGCTTCCATACCCAGCTGCAGGAGGCCACCTCCCGGGCCTACCTCACCTGCGGGAACAATCCTCCCCCGCAGACCAGCACCTCGGCTTGGACATCTTCCCGCCACAGCGGGGACCCGGACGGAGACTCGTCCAACTGCGGGCCGAACGTCCACGGCCAGTCGGCGGGCACATTCGACGCCTGGCTGACCTCGTCCGGGATCGTGAGCCAGCCCAACATCATCGGCGGCAAATGCCACCTGTCCGCTGCTGACGCCGCCACCCTCCGGGCTCTGAAGGTCTTCGACCCGCCCAAGCCCACGAACAACAACAACCCGAACGACAACAACCCGCTGCCGGAAGCGCCGATCTACACCCGCACGATGTCCTCCCTCTACGGCGACTACGAACTGACCGCGGTACGCAGTCCCCACGGCGGCGTGCTGCTGACCGGCCTGCCGCTCCGCGGTGTCGAGCACACCCTGCGGAACGTCGAAATCGCCGAGATCGCGGTGTTCGCGGTGGTGGTCGTGCTGGTCGCGGGGACCGGGCTGGGGCTGGTGCGGTTCTCGCTGCGGCCGCTGCGCCGGGTCGCGACCACCGCGACCATGGTCACCGAACTGCCGCTGGACACCGGCGAGGTTCACCTGCCGGCCCGCGTCCCCAACGACGACCCGCGCACGGAGGTGGGCCGGGTCGGCGCCGCGTTCAACCGGATGCTCCAGCACGTGGAGTCGGCCCTGGCCAACCGGGCCGCCAGCGAGACCCGGCTGCGCCGGTTCGCGGCTGACGCCAGCCATGAGCTGCGCACTCCCCTGTCGGCCATCCGCGGCTACGCCGAACTGGCCCTGCGCCAGGGCGGCCCGGTCCCCGAGGACGTGACCCACGCCCTGGAGCGGGTGCAGTCCGAGTCGGCCCGGATGAGCGTGCTGGTCGACGAGCTGCTGCTGCTGGCCCGGCTGGACGCGGGCCGGCCGCTGGCCACCGAGCCGGTCGACCTGACCATGCTGACCATCGAAGCCACCAGCGACGCCCGGGTGGCCAGCCCGTCGCATCGGTGGCGGCTGGAGCTGCCCGACGAGCCGCTGACCGTCCGCGGCGACGAGCTGCGGCTGCGCCAGGTGCTCAGCAACCTGCTCAGCAACGCGGCCAAGCACACCCCGGCCGACTCCGACATCACCGTGGCCGTGGCGGCCACCAGCTACTTCCCCGGTCCCGGCGCGGCCGGCGGGGCGGCCGGGAGCGGCGAGGCGGCCGGGGCCGGCTTGAGCCTGCCCGCGGTTCAGCTGAGCGTGACCGACGACGGACCGGGTATCCCGCCGGATCTCCTCCCCGAATTGTTCGAAAGGTTTGTCCGCGGGGATTCATCCCGATCCCACTCCGCGGGCAGTACGGGTCTGGGCCTCGCCATTGTGAAGGCGGTGGTCACCGCCCACCAGGGTACGGTCGGCGTGACCAGCCGCCCGGGCCGCACGTCGTTCACGATCGTGCTGCCCCGGCCCGGTCAGGCTGGGACGGACGGGCCGGCCGCGGGCTGATCCGCGGCCAGTTCCGGCTCGGCCCCAGCCTGGCGGGCCAGCGGGCCCCAGCGCATCAGCAGCCCGCACACCACGGCGCCGCCCGCGAAGATGCCGGCCGTCCACCCGAACGCGGTGGTGTAGCCGTGCACCTGGCCCGCGGCCAGGGCCAGCTTGCCCCGGGGCGTGGCCAGAGCCGCCGGGCTGAGGTGCAGCCCGGTCAGGTAGCTGGCCGCGGCGCTGGTGGCGATGGTGTTGAGCAGCGCGGTGCCGATCGAGCCGCCCAGCTGCTGGCCGACGTTGAGCGTGGCCGAGGCCACCCCGGCGTCGGACGGGGCGACCCCGAAGGTGCCGGTGTTCATCGACGGCGGCATGGCCAGCCCGATCCCGGCCCCGGTGACCAGCATGGGACCGACGATGGCCGAGCCGTAGCTGGAGTGCACGCCGAGCCGGGTCAGCCAGGCCATGCCGGCCGCGGCCAGCAGCATGCCCGCCCCGACCAGCAGCTTGGGCCCGATCCGCGGCATCAGCACGACGTTGGCGATCTGCGCGAACAGCATGACCATGGCGATCGTGGGCAGGAACGCGACGCCGGTCTTGAGCGGCGAGTAACCCAGGATCGTCTGCAGGTAGTAGGTCAGGAACAGGAAGATGCCGAACATCCCGGCCCCGGTGACCAGCACGGCCAGGTAGGCGCCGCCGCGGTTGCGGTCCAGCACCACCCGGGGCGGCAGCAGCGGGTTCGCCGCCCGGACCTGCCGGATCGCGAAGACGACCAGCAGCACCACCCCGGCGGCCAGGAAACCATAGGTTGACGGCGTGTCCCAGCTGTGACTGGCCGCGTTGGAGAAGCCATAGACCAGGCAGAACATCGACCCGGACACGGTGACGACGCCGAAGTAGTCCAGCCGCGGGGCGCGGGTGGATCGCTGGTTGGTGAGCAGAATGATGGCCCCGGTGACCGCGAGCCCGGCGAAGATCAGGTTGACGTACAGGCACCAGCGCCAGTCCAGGTACTCGGTGAGCAGGCCACCCAGCAGCAGGCCGACCAGGCCGCCCGCGCCGACGATGGCGCCGTAGACGCCGAACGCCTTGCCCCGCTCCTTCGGGTCGCTGAACGTCGTGGTCAGCAGGGACAGGGCGGCCGGGGCCAGCAGCGCGGCGAACACGCCCTGGCAGGCGCGGGCCGTGACCAGCATGGGGAAGTTGAGGGCGGCGCCGCCGATCGCGGACGCGACCGCGAAGCCGATCAGCCCGGTCAGCAGGGTCACCTTGCGGCCGAACAGGTCACCGAGACGGCCGCCGAACAGCAGCAGGCTGCCGAAGGACAGGGCGTAGGCGGTGATGATCCACTGTCGGTCGACGTTCGAGAAGCCGAGGTCGTGCTGCGCCGAGGGCAGCGCGATGTTCATGATCGTGATGTCCAGCACGATCATCAGCTGGGCGAGCCCGATGAGGGCCAGGATCAGCCAGCGCCGCCGGTCACTCTGGGCCGGCGCGGCCGCGGGGCGGCCGGCTGGAACGCTGGGTGCGGCCATCTTTTTCTCCCATCTGGAGGTCCCATCTCCACTTACACTGCCGACCATAGCAGAAGTGGAATGCCGATCTCCACTTCTGGGTAGGATGCGACCATGAGCATGGAGGATCCGCAGGTCACCGCCATCGAAGAGGCCGATGGGGCGGATGGGGCCGAGGGGGAGCCGGAGCGGCCGCTGCGCAAGGACGCCGAGCGCAACCGCCGCCGCATCCTTCAGGCCGCGGCCGAGGTGTTCACCGAGCGGGGCCTGGAAGCCACCCTGGACGACGTGGCCCGCGAGGCCGGCGTCGGCGTCGGCACGGTCTACCGGCGATTCCCGGACAAGGCGGCCCTGGCCGACGCGCTGTTCGAGGAGCGCATCGACATCCTGGTCGAGCTGGCCACCGAGGCCTACGGCGCCGACGATCCCTGGCAGGGCCTGGCCGGCTTCATGGAGACCGCCGCCGAGATGCTGAGCACCGACAAGGGGTTGCGGCAGATCCTGATGTTCGCCCCCTACGGGCACAAGCGGGTTGGCTACGCCCGCAGCCGCATGCGCCCCGCCGTCGGCAGACTGGTCGAACGCGCCCAGGCGGCCGGCCAGGTGCGCCCCGACCTGGGCGCGACCGACATCCCGGTCCTGGAGTTCATGCTCGGCGCCACCGCCGAATACGCCCGCGAGGTCCGCCCCGATCTGTGGCGGCGGTACCTGGCTCTCATCCTGGACGCCCTGCGTCCGTCCCGGACGGGGTTCACGGAGTTGCCAGTGCCGGAGCTATCAGTGGACGAGCTGGCCGTCGCCATGCGAAGCAACCCTCTGAGCGGTGCCCGCCCGCCTTCAATCAAGCCGGCGGCTCCCGGCGGTATCGAGTAGCGCCGGGCTGGGCCGACCCGGCCGC
>DASXMW010000060.1:0-6097 GCA_036495425.1 Streptosporangiaceae bacterium
GTCCCGTCCGGCCCGTGCATCACGAAGTCCCACTCCCCGCCGACGCGGAACTCGAAGGACCGCGTGGTGGTGGTGAAGCCCTCCGGTCCCCACCACCGCGACAGGTGCCGGACTCGCGTGAACGCCTCGAACACCAGCTCCGGCGAGGCGCCGATCACCCGGGAGATCACGATCTCGCGGTCCGCGGTCGCGTGCGCGGGCTCGCCGCCGCTACTGGTCGTCGCCATCGTGTGGTCCCTCCTGCGTTGCCTGCTTCAGATCCTGCACGTACTCGTCCAGCCGGTCGAAGCTCTCGCTCCAGAACCGCTCGAAGCCGCCCACCCACTCGTGTACCGGCCGCAGCCCGCGGGCGTCCAGGTCGTACAGCCGCTGCTTGCCCGCCCCGCGGACCTGCACGAGCCCGACCTCCCGGAGGACCCGCAGGTGCTTGGACGCCTGCGGCTGGGTCATCCCCAGGTCCCGCGCCAGGTCGGTCACCGGCCGCTCGCCGCCCCGCAGCAGCACCAGGATCTCCCGCCGCTGCGGTTCGGCGATCGCGTTGAACGCGTCCGAGGTCGTCGCCGCTCGTGCCATGACGCCATCATATGCCTATATCGGAATGTGTCAACGTCCGTCGCGCGTCCTGTGCGGGCACGGGGGCCACGGCACCTGGAGGCCGCTCAGAAGTCAGGGGTCAAAAGTTCAGCCCCAGTTCGCGGGCGATCAGCAGGCGCTGGATCTCGGAGGTGCCCTCGCCGATCTCCAGGATCTTGGCGTCGCGGTAGAACCGGCCGACCGGGTACTCGTTCATGAAGCCGTAGCCGCCGAAGATCTGGGTGGCGTCGCGGGCGTTGTCCATGGCCGCGTCGGAGGCGGTCAGCTTGGCGATGGCGGCCTCTTTCTTGAACGGCTGGCCGGCCAGCATGCGGGCCGCGGCGTCGTAGTAGGCCAGCCGGGCCACGTGGGCCCGGGCCTCCATGTCGGCGATCTTGAACTGGAGGGCCTGGAACCGGCCGATCGGGCCGCCGAACGCGTCCCGCTCGCGCACGTAGCGCACGGACTCGTCCACGCAGCCCTGGGCCAGGCCGGCCGACAGGGCGGCGATGGCGACCCGGCCCTCGTCCAGGGTGGCCAGGAACTGGGCGTAGCCGCGGCCGCGCTGGCCGAGCAGGTTGGCCTCGGGGACCCGGCAGCCGTCGAACGCCAGCTCGCGGGTGTCCGAGGCCGACCAGCCGACCTTGGAGTACTTCCTGGACACGGTGAAGCCGGGGGTGCCCGACGGCACCAGGATGGTGGAGATCTCGGGCTTGCCGTTCTCCCGGGTGCCGGTGACCGCGGCCACCCCGACCACCCCGGTGATGGAGGTGCCGGAGTTGGTGATGAACGCCTTGGTCCCGTCGATGACCCAGGCGCCGTCCTCCAGCCGGGCCCGGGTCCGCATGGCCCCGGCCACGTCGGAGCCGCCGCCCGGCTCGGTCAGGCCGAACGCGCCCAGCATCTCGCCCGCGCACAGCCGGGGCAGCCACTCTCGCTTCTGCTCCTCGCTGCCGTAGCGGTAGATCGGCATGACCCCCAGCGCCACTCCGGCCTCGACCGTGATGGCCACCGACGAGTCGACCCGGGCCAGTTCCTCCAGGGCCAGGCACAGCGCGAAGTAGTCCCCGCCCATGCCGCCGTACTCCTCGGCCACGGGCAGGCCGAACAGCCCCATCCGGCCCATCTGGGCCACGATCTGGTACGGGAACTCCTCGCGCTCGTAGAAGCCGCCGATGACCGGGGCCACCTGGTCGCGGGCGAACTCCTCGACGGTCTTGCGCAGGGCCTCGTGCTCGTCGTCCAGGCGGTTGTCGATCATCACTCACTCCTCGGGGCGGATGACGGCCAGGGTCTCGTCCATCCGGACCGGCTGGCCGGGCTTGACGGTGAGCTCGGCCACCACCCCGCCGGCGGGCGCGGTCACGGTGTGCTCCATCTTCATCGCCTCCACGATGACCAGCGGCTGCCCGGCGCTCACCTGCTGGCCGGTCTCGGCCAGCGCGGCCACCACCGTGCCGGGCATGGGCGCGCGGACCACGCCGTCGGCTAGCCCGGCCGCGGCTCCGGCCCCGGCCTGGGCCGCGACCGGGCGGCGGGCGGTCAGCGCCCAGGTCCGCCCGGCGTGGCTCAGCCAGAGCGTCCCGCCGTCCGCTCCGGGAGTCCGGGCCGCCACATAGGTGCGCATTTTTCCATCGAAGGTCACGGTCAGGGCCCCCGCGTCGGCCCGGGCCTGCGCCGGCACCGGCCCCTCATCGCCGATCATCACCTCGGCTCCGGCCGAGGCCAGCCCGCGCACCCGCACCTCGGCCGTGGCCCCCGGCCCGTGCTCGACCTGCAGCCGGGTCCAGGCCGGTTCGCCGACCCGCCAGCCGTCGGGCACGTCCCACGGGTCGGTGACCGGCCCGGCCGGCTCGGCGGCCAGCAGCCGCTCCAGGGCCGCCGCGGCCAGCACCTCGTCCGGTGGTCCGGCGGGCGCGAAGTCCAGCCGCTCGGCCAGCCCGGTGTCCAGGCGGCCCGCGGCCACGTCGGGGTCGGCCAGCAGGGCCCGCAGGAACTCCACGTTGGTGGTCACACCGAGCAGCACCGTGCCGGCCAGGGCGCGGTCCAGCCGGTGCCGGGCGGTGACGCGGTCCGGCCCCCAGGCGATCACCTTGGCCAGCATCGGGTCGTAGGCGCTGCCCACCTCGGTGCCCGCCGACAGCCCGGAGTCGACCCGGACGCCGGGCCCGGTGGGCTCGCGGGCGGCCAGCACCGTACCCCCGGTGGGCAGGAAGCCGCGGGCCGGGTCTTCGGCGTAGACACGGGCCTCCATGGCGTGGCCGTCCAGCCGGACCTCGGCCTGGCCGAACGGGAGCGGCTGGCCGGCCGCCACCCGCACCTGCCACTCGACCAGGTCCAGGCCGGTGACCAGTTCGGTGACCGGGTGCTCGACCTGCAGCCGGGTGTTCATCTCCATGAAGAAGAACTCATCCGGGTCGGCCCCGGAGACGATGAACTCCACCGTGCCCGCGCCCGTGTAGCCGACGCTGCGGGCCGCGTCCACGGCGGCGGCGCCCATGGCCTCGCGCCGGGCCGGGTCCAGCAAGGGTGAGGGCGCCTCCTCGATGATCTTCTGGTGCCGCCGCTGCAGGCTGCACTCGCGCTCGCCCAGGTGCAGGGTGGCGCCGGCCGTGTCGGCCAGCACCTGGATCTCGATGTGCCGGGGCCGCTCGATGAACCGCTCGACCAGCAGCGTGTCGTCGCCGAAGGCGGCCCGCGCCTCGCGCCGGGCCGCCTGCAGCGCCCGGGGCAGGGCGTCCGCCGCCTCCACCAGGTGCATGCCCTTGCCGCCGCCGCCCGCGGACGGCTTGATCAGCAACGGGTAACGGAACCCGCCCAGGGCCTCGATCAGCCCGGCGTCGGACATCCCGGGCGCGCCCGCGCCCGGCACCACCGGCACCCCGGCCGCGGCCACCCGGGCCTTGGCCGCGATCTTGTCGCCCATGGCGTCGATGGCGGTGGCGGGCGGCCCGATGAACACCAGCCCGCGGCCGGCGCAGGCCCGCGCGAAGGCGGCGTTCTCGGACAGGAATCCGTAGCCAGGGTGGATGGCCTCGGCACCGGTCTGGGCCGCCGCGCGCACGATGGATTCGATGTTCAGGTAACTCTCGGCCGCGGCGGCGGGGCCGATCCGGATCGCCTCGTCGGCCTCGCTGACGTGCCGGGCCCGCGTGTCGGCGTCGCTGTACACGGCGACGCTGCCGATGCCGAGACGGCGCAGCGTGCGGATGATCCGGACCGCGATCTCGCCCCGGTTGGCCACCAGCACCCTGGTGAACAGTGCTGGCCCGAATTGCTCGCTGGTCATCTGGGCCTCACATCCGGAACACGCCGTAGCGGACGTCGTCCAGCGGCGCGTTGGCCGCGGCCGACAGGGCCAGCCCCAGCACGCGCCGCGTGTCGAGCGGGTCGATGATCCCGTCGTCCCACAGCCGGGCCGTCGAGTAGTACGGGTTGCCCTGGTGCTCGTACTGCTCGCGGATGGGCCGCTTGAACTCCTCCTCGGCCCCGGCCGCCCACTCCTCGCCCCGGCCCTCCAGCTGGTCGCGGCGGACGGTGGCCAGCACGCTGGCGGCCTGGTCGCCGCCCATAACCGAGATCCGCGCGTTCGGCCACATCCACAGGAAGCGGGGGGAGTAGGCCCGGCCGCACATGGCGTAGTTGCCCGCGCCGAACGAGCCGCCGATGATCACGGTCAGCTTGGGCACCCGGGCGCAGGCCACCGCGGTCACCATCTTGGCCCCGTGCTTGGCGATGCCGCCCGCCTCGTACTGCTGGCCGACCATGAACCCGGTGATGTTCTGCAGGAAGATCAGCGGGATCTGGCGCTGGTCGCACAGCTCGATGAAGTGGGCGCCCTTGAGCGCGGACTCGCTGAACAGGATGCCGTTGTTGGCGATGATCCCGGCCGGGTGGCCGTGGATCCGGGTGAACCCGGTGACCAGGGTCGGGCCGTAGGACGCCTTGAACTCGTCGAACCGGCTGCCGTCGACGATCCGGGTGATCACCTCGCGCACGTCGTACGGGGTGCGCAGGTCGGCCGGGACCACCCCGTACAGCTCGGCCGGGTCTACGGCCGGTTCCTCGGTGGGGCCGACGTCCCACGGCCGTGGCGCCCGCGGGCCCAGCGTGGCCACGATCGAGCGGACGATTCGCAGCGCGTCGGTGTCGTCCTCGGCCAGGTGGTCGGTGACCCCGGACACCCGGCTGTGCAGGTCGCCGCCGCCCAGGTCCTCGGCCGTCACCACCTCCCCGGTGGCCGCCTTGACCAGGGGCGGGCCGCCCAGGAAGATCGTGCCCTGGTTCCGGACGATGACCGCCTCGTCGCTCATGGCCGGCACGTAGGCGCCGCCCGCCGTGCAGGACCCCAGCACCGCCGCGATCTGGGCGATCCCGCGGGCCGACATCGTGGCCTGGTTGCGGAAGATCCGGCCGAAGTGCTCCCGGTCCGGGAACACGTCGTCCTGGCGGGGCAGGAACGCGCCGCCCGAGTCGACCAGGTAGATGCAGGGCAGCCGGTTGTCCAGCGCGACCTCCTGGGCCCGCAGGTGCTTCTTGACCGTCACCGGGTAGTAGGTGCCGCCCTTGACCGTGGCGTCGTTGGCCACGATCACGCACTCCCGGCCGGACACCCGGCCCACCCCGGTGATGATGCCGGCCGCGGGCGCGTCCCCGTCGTAGAGGCCGTCCGCGGCCAGCGGGGACAGCTCCAGAAACGGGGAGCCGGCGTCGGTCAGGGTGTCGACCCGGTCGCGGGGGAGCAGCTTGCCGCGCTCGGTGTGCCGCTGCCGGGCCCGCTCCGGTCCGCCCTGGCGGGCGGTGGCCAGCCGGTCGCGCAACTCGGCGGCCAGCGCTTCGTGCGCGGCGGTGTTGCGCTTGAACGCCTCGCTGGCTGGATCAGTCGCCACCAACCCAAGGTTAACGATCGTTAACTCCCTTGTCTACTATGGGGCCATGACCGCAGGCACCCGCCCGGCCGCCACCCGGCGGGAGCAGATCCTGGCCGTGGCCGCCGAACTGTTCGCGCGGCGCGGCTTCCACGGCGTGTCAATGGACGACCTGGGCAAGGCGGTCGGCATCTCCGGGCCCGGCCTGTACCGTCACTTCCCCAGCAAGGACGCGATGCTGCGGGACATGCTGATCGGGATCAGCGAGCGCCTGCTCAGCGAGGGGCGCCGCCGGGTGGCGGCGGCGGACGGGGCGGCCGCGCGGCTGCGGGCCCTGATCGGCTGGCACACCGAGTTCGCGCTGGCCGAGCCGGCCCTGATCACCGTCCAGGAGCGCAACCTGGCCAACCTAGCCCGGCCCGACCGGGACCGGGTCCGGCGGCTGCAGCGCCGGTACGTGGAGACCTGGGTCGACGTCATCACCGAGGTGGTCCCGGACACCGACGAGGCCGCCGCCCGCGCCGCCGCCCACGCGGTGTTCGGCCTGATCAACTCCACCCCGCACAGCGCCCTGCTCGACCGCGAGGCCATGGCCGCCCTGCTGCAGCGGATGGCCTGGGCCGCCCTGACCCACGTGGTTAACGACCGGTAACCCC
>DASXMW010000061.1:0-11129 GCA_036495425.1 Streptosporangiaceae bacterium
GACGGCGACAGCGAGTTCGGTGACCTGATCGAGGACTCCGAGGCCATCCAGCCCGGCGAGGCGGTCAGCTTCACGCTGCTGCAGGAGCAGCTGCACTCGGTGCTGGACACCTTGTCCGAGCGCGAGGCCGGCGTGGTGTCCATGCGGTTCGGGCTGACCGACGGCCAGCCCAAGACCCTGGACGAGATCGGCAAGGTCTACGGGGTGACCCGGGAGCGTATCCGCCAGATCGAGTCCAAGACCATGTCCAAGCTGCGGCACCCGTCCCGGTCCCAGGTCCTGCGCGACTACCTGGACTAGGGGCCGCCCTAGACAAGGGCGGCCACCGCCCGCGACACGTAACAGCAAGGGGCCGGACCGAGCTTGTGCTCGGGTCCGGCCCCTTTGCCTTGTGCTATGGACCGTGCGCTCGGGACGCACGGACGTGTCGGCTCCGGCTGCGCCCTAGTTGGACGGTTCCGAGAGCCGCTGAGTCTCATCCTGAATCTCGCTGGCCACCTTCGCGAGCGCTTCGGCGTGCTCGCGACTGTGGTGCGCGCAAAACAGCAGCTCGAGAGAGTTCGGGAGCATGACTCGGACGTACGCCTGGGCGCCGCAGCGGTCGCACACGTCCGCAGCCGTGAGCGGCTGGGTGGGGGCTATAGCTCCGGTCAACGTAGCCTTCCTCGCCTCGTGCCTCCGGCTTCTGCGTCCGGCTGGCTAGTGATCTTTGCTGTCCTTACAGCTCACCACAACACTTACCCAACCGTCAGCCTTCCCCTCCTGGTGCCGCGTACGCCGACAGCGAAAGACCAGTTCCGCAGATCACACTGGACCTCGGCCCGCGGCGGGCTGAACCGCGTGGTTCCGGCCCGGCCGGGTGACATGCGCCCTTTGCGTGCCTGCCTTCCGGCGAGCCTGGGCACAGCAGTCACTGGGTCGGGCTACGCTGCGATTTGGACCGCAACTTTGTTCTAAGGAGATCTGCCTCCCGTGACCACGCTGGCCGCCGCCTCCGGACCATCCGCGGCAACCGCCCGGGAGGGGCAGCAGGGCGACGCCTACACCGCCCGGCACCTGTCCGTCCTGGAAGGCCTGGACGCGGTGCGCAAGCGCCCCGGCATGTACATCGGCTCCACCGATGGCCGTGGCCTGCAGCACTGCCTGTGGGAGATCTTCGACAACTCGGTGGACGAGGCCCTTGGTGGCTACTGCACCCGCATCGAGGTCATCCTGTACGCCGACGGGTCGGCCGAGGTGCGCAACAACGGCCGTGGCATCCCGGTCGACGTCGAGCCCAAGACCAAGCTCACCGGCGTCGAGCTGGTCATGACCCGGCTGCACGCGGGCGGCAAGTTCGGCGGCGGCTCCTACACCGCCTCCGGCGGCCTGCACGGCGTGGGTGCGTCGGTGGTCAACGCGCTGGCTTCGCGGCTGGACATCGAGGTGGACCGGGGCGGCCACACCTGGGCAACCAGCTTCCGGCGCGGCGTCACCGGCGAGTTCGCCGACCACGGCGAGCCCACTCCCAGCGCCAGCTTCACCCGCCGGGCCGGCCTCCGCCAGCTGCGCCGGGTGGCCAAGAAGGTCACCGGCACCCGGACCCGGTTCTGGCCGGACAAGCAGGTCTTCGTGCGCGACGCCCGGTTCAGCTTCACCGCCATCACCGAGCGGGCCCGGCAGACCGCGTACCTGGTGCCGGGGCTGGCCATCTACATCCGCGACGAGCGGCCCGCCGCCCAGTCCGACGCGCCCCTGACCACCCCGATCCAGGCCAGCCCGGCGGTCGGCACCGACCCCGGCGACACCACCGAGGCCGCCAGCGCCGCGGACCCCGCTGGCCCCGCGGCCACCCTCACGCTCACCGACGCCGCCACCCCCGGGGGCCCGCGCGAGGCCGAGTTTCGCTTCGACGGCGGCATCAGCGAGTTCTGCGAGCACCTGGCGGCCGGGGAGGCCGTGACCGACGTGCTGCGGCTGGAGGGCGTGGGCAACTTCACCGAGACCGTGCCGGTTCTGGACGACCGGGGCCACATGACCCCGACCGAGGTCGAGCGCAGGCTCGACGTGGACGTGGCCCTGCAGTGGACCGGCGGCTACGACACCGCCACCCGCTCGTTCGTCAACGTCATCGCCACCCCGCACGGCGGCACTCACGTGTCCGGCTTTGAGCGCGCGCTGCTGCGCACGCTCAACGAGCAGCTCCGCGCGGCCCGCCTGCTCAAGAACGGCGACGAGGCGGTGACCAAGGAGGACGTGACCGAGGGCATGACCGCGATCGTCACCGTCCGGCTGCCCGAGCCGCAGTTCGAGGGCCAGACCAAGGAAGTCCTCGGCACCCCGGCCGTATCCCGCATCGTGGCCCAGGTGGTCTCGGCCGGGCTGAAGGAGTTCTTCGAGGCCCGGGGCCGGAACGCCAAGCAGCAGTCCCGGTCGCTGCTGGAGAAGGTCATCTCGGCGGCCAAGGCCCGGATCGCCGCCCGCGAGCACCGCGACAACCAGCGCCGCAAGTCCGCCCTGGCCAGCTCGTCGCTGCCGGCCAAGCTGGTCGACTGCCGCACCAACGACGACCGCAGTGAGCTGTTCATCGTCGAGGGCGACTCGGCCCTGGGCACGGCCAAGCTGGCCCGCAGCTCCGAGTTCCAGGCCCTGCTGCCGATCCGGGGCAAGATCCTCAACGTGCAGAAGGCCTCGCTGGCCGACATGCTGAAGAACGCCGAGTGCGCCTCGATCATCCAGGTCATCGGGGCCGGTTCCGGCTCCGCGTTCAACCTGGACGCGGCCCGCTACCAGCGGGTCATCTTCATGTCCGACGCCGACGTGGACGGCGCCCACATCCGGACCCTGCTGCTGACGCTGTTCTACCGCTACCTGCGCCCGCTGCTGGACGCGGGCCGGGTGTTCGCGGCCGTGCCGCCGCTGCACCGCATCGAGCTGTCCAGCCCCCGCAAGGGCCAGGCCAAGTACCGGTACACCTACTCCGACGCCGAGCTGCGCCGGGTGCTGCTGGACATGGAGCGCCGCGGCCAGCGCTGGAAGGAGCCGATCCAGCGCTACAAGGGCCTGGGCGAGATGGACGCCGGCCAGCTGGCCGAGACCACCATGGACCCGCGGCACCGCACCCTGCGCCGGATCCGGATCGAGGACGCCGCCGTCGCGGGCGACATCTTCAGCCTGCTGATGGGCTCGGAGGTGGCTCCCCGCCGCGACTTCATCGTGGGCGGGGCGTCCGAGCTGGACCTGTCCCGTATCGACACCTGAGCGGTCCGGCGGCCTCCTCGCGCCGCTCCGGCCGGCGGCCGGAATTGCGGGCCGGCCGGGCGGGAGCATACCCGGCCAGCCCGCATCGGGTCGGCCCATGCTGCCCTCCGGCGTTGTGACGACGGGCCCGTCCGGGCAGCATGCGTGCCTCCCTTCCCGGGGCCGCAGGGGCTCGGTCCCCGGTACCGCCAGGGTCACCGGCCGAGCTGACGGCTGACCGATGCCCAGCTCTACATGGCCTCAGAACGCGCTGAGGCGCCCGCTGCGGGCGGTAAAACGCATCGATGCTCCGATGGCCGGCCTGCCAGCGTGCCGCCGGTGAGTGCCCAGTGAGCCCCTCCTGGCTGCGGATGGAGCTGTCCCCGCTGGCCAGCCGGGACTTCCGGGTGCTGTTCGGCAGCGGGACGGTCACCCTGCTGGGCACCGAGGCCACCGACGTGTGCCGCCGGCCTGGTCTGCCTGGCCCTGCCCGCCTTCACCCGCTACCAGGCCCCGGCCTCCCTTACCGGAACTACTCAGGGTAATCGCGAAATCCAGCCTCAGTCACTCTGAGTATTAAGTATCCTCACTCTTCGTGACGAGATCGATGATGGTGGCTCACTTCGTGCGTGCGCAAGCATGGTGGCGGCTGGACACTCCCGGCGTGAGCGCGATCCGGGTCGCGCGCTGCGTGGTGGCCCTGCTGGACGCGGCGGCATGCATCCGCGCGCTGCCGGAGGACCATCCTGACCTGGAAGAACTCGACCGGGCGGGCTGCTTCGCGACGGGTGGCTTCGACCCCGGCGACGCCGGCGTCGCGGTGGCCCGCGGCTGGGAGCTGACCGACGAGCCCACGGGGACCACGCAGGACCTGCTCGGTGCGGTCGCCGTCACCGTGAGTGCCGAGCCTGGCCTGCCCAGTCCCGGCGTCCGCCGCGTCACCGAAGCCAGCGGCGCCATCCCGGCCGCACCGCTGCCGGGCGGTTATTCCCTCCCGGGCCGGGCCGCGCCGCGGCCCGCGTACGCCGCGGACACGGTGCTGTACAACTAGTCGTCGCGTTCGCGATCTGCCTGGCCGTCTTCGGGAGCCTGCGCGCTGCCCTCTGGCCTCACCCCCAGGGGTGACCCGCCGCTCCCGCTACCTCGGCAGCGTCGCCCCCAGCGTCGCCCACGCCGCCGTCTGAGTGGCGCCCTCGCCGCCGTCTGCGGCGTCGTACCCACGGTCCTGCCAGCCATCGAGCGGGCCACCTGGTGGGGCCTGGCCCAGCATCGGCCCCTTCCGCACGACCATCAGCGCGGCCGGCCTCACCCGCTGACCTCCGCACGCGTCGCTCCGCGAGCGCCACCGGCCACTCGGCTGCTGCTCAGCCACGGAACAAGCCCGACATGGCCGCCATTTCCCGCGCGGCCGCACCAGCCTCTGAGGAGGCGCGATACCCCCTCCCGTGGACCCCTAATTGGACCCTCCTGTGGAGTCCCTGTGGATCGCGTTGTGGAGCCCCTGTGGACCAATTGTGGACTAGTAAAGAATTCCTGTGGAGTGAATTTCATTGATGTTTTTTTGCAGCTCAGAGGCTAGTCATTACTCAAAGTGTTGAGTACGATCACGCACTGTGAACAGACAATTGATGATCTCCCGGTTCCTCCGCGAGCAGGCATGGTGGCGGCTGAACAGCGCCGGGGTGAGCGCGCTGCGCGTCGCGCGCAATGCCGTGGCTCTCCTCGACGCCGCCGCCTACGTGGCGGATCTGCCCGATGACCACCCCGACGTGGAAGCGCTGGCGCTCGCCGGGTGCTTCCGCCGCGACGTCTTCAATCCTGGCCATAAAGGGCTGGCGGTCGTCCGCGGCTGGCATCTCGCCGACCAGCCCGAGACTGGCCCGTGTGATCTGCTCGCCGCGATGGCCGACGCGGCACTCGCCCGCAGGCTCACCGCCCGCGTCGGGCGCCATCATGCCCTTATCGCCTAGACCGCCCGCACGATTTGGAAATCCATGGTCATGGGCCGGGAACCGCTTATCCAGCGGCGAACCGGCCCATGACCATTAACCTTTTCGGCCCAGGGCGTGCTTTCAAAAGTGACTAGTGTGGCGTGCCCGGTCTGCGGGCCCGCTTCCCGGCGGGAGCGGGACCCCGCGCACCTCACCAAGCCCCCGGGCCCGGGCCAGCCCACACCGCCACAAACTCTGAAAACAGGCTCTAGCCACGCAATCGCCGTTGCTGGCCGCCGTCAAACCCGGCGCCAGCCGTCAAACCCGGCGCCTGCGGTCAAACCGACGGCGCCCCGGCGGCGCCGGCACCGCCGAAGGAGGCCGGGGTGCCACCCAGCGCGGCCAGCGGCTCCGGCAGCGGAAGCCCGGAGCCATCCCGGCGCCCCAGCTCGGTGGGCAGCTCGACCGGAACGCCCGCGTCGGTGGCCCCGAGCGCGGGCGCCGCGCCCGCCCAGGCCAGGGTCAGGGCGTCCTCACCCTTGAGGAAGCGGTGGCAGCGCACGCCGCCGGTGGCCCGGCCCTTGGCCGGGAACTCGTCGTAGTCGCTGACCTTGACCGAGCTGACCCCGGTGCCGGGCAGCGCGCCGTCGTTCCCGGCCACGGTGACCACGACCGCGCCGGCCGGGGCGGCCGGATCCACCGCGCCGAACCAGACCACGCTGGCCCGGGCGGCCAGCCGGATCCCGGCCATCCCGCCCGCCGACCGGCCCTGGGGCCGGACCGCCGAAGCTGGGAAGCGCAGCAGCTGGGCGTCGCTGGCGATGAACACCAGATCCCGATCCTCACTGGTCAGCTGGACCGCACCGACGACCCGGTCCGTGTCCTTCAATGTGATGATTTCGAACTCATCGCGGTTCTGCGGGTAGTCGGGCTGGACCCGCTTGACCATACCGCTGGCCGTACCCAGGGCGATCCCGGCCTGCGGGGTGTCCAGGGAGGCCAGCGCGACCACGGTCTCGCCGCCGGCCAGCTCGGTGAACTCGCTGACCGGGGTGCCCCCGGACAGGCCGGGGAAGGCTGCACTGGGCGGCAGGGCCGGGAACTCGAGCACGCTCAGCTTGATCATGCGCCCGGCCGAGGTGACCAAGCCGACCTCGCCGCGTACCGTGGCCGGGGCCGACGACACGATTACGTCGTGCGCGGCCCGGCCCTCCTGACCGCCCTCGCCGGGCGGATCGTCCTCGCCGGGCGTGGTCCGGGCCAGCAGCCCGGCGGAGGACAGCAGCACCGTGCACGGGTCGTCGGCCACCTCGAGCGGCACCGCGGCGGTCAGGGCCGCGCCGCTGCCTTCCAGCAGCACGGTCCGCCGCGGCGTGCCGAACCGCTTGGCCATGTCGGCCAGCTCGCTCGACACGACCTCGCGCAGCCGCGCGTCCGAGGACAGGATCTCGGTCAGCGCCTCGATCTCGGACCGCAGCTGGTCCCGCTCGCGCTCCAGCTCGATCCGGTCGTAGCGGGTCAGCCGGCGCAGCGGGGTGTCCAGGATGTACTGGGCCTGGATGTCGGACAGGTCGAACACCGCGATCAGGCGCTGCTTGGCCGCGGCCGAGTCGTCGCTGGACCGGATCACCCCGATGACCTCGTCGATGTCCAGCAGCGCGATCATCAGGCCGTCGACCAGGTGCAGCCGGTCCTCGCGCTTGCGGCGCCGGAACTCGCTGCGCCGCCGCACCACTTCGATGCGGTGGTCGACGTAGATGCTCAGCATCTCCCGCAGGCCGAGCACCCGCGGCTGGCCGTCGACCAGGGCCACGTTGTTGATCCCGAAGGTCTCTTCCATCGGGGTCAGCCGGTACAGCTCGGCCAGCACCGCCTCCGGGTGGAAGCCGCTGCGGATCTCGATGACCAGCTGCAGGCCCCGGTGCCGGTCGGTCAGGTCCTTGATGTCGGTGATCCCGGTCAGCTTCTTGGACTGGACCAGGTCCTTGATCCGGCTGATGACCTTCTCCGGCCCGACGCCGTACGGCAGCTCGGTGACCACGATGCCGGACCGCCGGGGGGTGATCTGCTCGACCCGGCAGGTGGCCCGGGTCCGGAAGATGCCGCGGCCGCTCTCGTAGGCGTCCCGGATGCCCTCCAGCCCGACGATCTTGCCACCGGTGGGCAGGTCCGGCCCGGGCACGTAGCGCATCAGCGCGTCCAGGCTGGCGTCCGGGTGCTTGATCAGGTACCGCACCGCGGCGATGACCTCGCCCAGGTTGTGCGGGGCCATGTTGGTGGCCATCCCCACCGCGATGCCCGACGCCCCGTTGACCAGGAGGTGCGGCAGCGCGGCCGGGAGCACCGACGGCTCGGTCTCCTGGCCGTCGTAGTTCGGCTGAAAGTCGACGGTGTCCTCGTCGATGGAGTTGACCATCTCCATCGCCGCGGCCGTCAGCCGGGCCTCGGTGTACCGCATGGCCGCGGGCGGGTCGTCGCCGCCCTGCGAGCCGAAGTTGCCGTGCCCGTCCACCATCGGCACCCGCATCGCGAACGGCTGGGCCATCCGCACCAGCGCGTCGTAGATGGCGCTGTCGCCGTGCGGGTGCAGCCGGCCCATCACGTCGCCGACGACCCGGGCGCACTTGACGTGCCCGCGGTCGGGCCGCAGCCCCATCTGGTTCATCTGGTAGAGGATGCGGCGCTGGACCGGCTTCAGCCCGTCCCGGGCGTCCGGCAGCGCGCGCTGGTAGATGACCGAGTAGGCGTACTCGAGGTAGCTGCCCCGCATCTCCTCGGCGACGTCGATGTCGACGATGTTTTCTTCGAAATCTGGCGGGGGAGGTGGGGTTGCGGAACGTCGGGCCATGCCGCCATTGTGCCGCCCGTCGCGACCAAATGAGCCCACCGCCACGGTGTTTCGCCCCAAACCGGGCCCGTACCTGGCCTGGCGCGCCCGGCCTCCCCGCCCCCGGCTACCGGAGCGGGGCCGCGACGTCGGTGGCGGCCACGTTCCAGCCCGACACGCTGATCACCGGCGTGGCCCCGTGCAGGTCGGCCGAGTCGTAGCTGACGGTCAGGGTCTGCGACTCACCGGGGAACAGCGTGATGTCGTTGTCCTGCCAGATCGAGGACTGGAGTTCGCTGTCGCCCGGCCGGACCCGGCCGTCCGCGGTGCCCCGTCGCACGTCCGCCCGGAGCAGGAAGGAGACGGCCGAGGCGGACCGGTTGGTGATCGTCACCCGGCTGGCCAGGTCGTGCCCGTCCGGCCCGGCCCGCCGGCTGGTGGCCGCGGTGGCGGTGATGGCGGCCTTCGGCAGCGTCTGGAGCGCCGTCAGGTTGGCGTACTGCGACATCACGCCGGACGGCTCGCCCAGTGTCTTGGCCCAGTTGACCACGTCCGGCACGGTGGACAGCCAGTAGACGTTCCGGTCGACGACCTTGCCGTGCTGGCTCAGTTGCAGCTCGACGAAGTACACCTGGGCCTTCGCCGACGTGGGCACCTTGGGTGTGAGCACCGTGGTGCGCACCTGCTGGCTGGCCAGGGTGATCCCGTGCGCGGTCCGGTCGTCCAGCAGCTTCCCGCTCAGGCTGTACACCCTGGACTCCACCGACAGGCCCGGCTGCGACGAGTTGGACAGGTTGTCCAGCGTCACGGTGCCGTTGTCCAGCGCGTAGAGCGCGTGCAGCGCCCGGTTCGCCTCCTGGCTGCCGAAGTAGCTGCCGGCCTGGTCGCCGTCGCTGCCGTACAGGTTCCAGAGCAGGCTGGGCCAGCCCTTGTTCAGCTGCCAGTAGATCGTGCCGGTGGACGGCACCGGCTTGCTGGTGGAGTGGTCGATGAACGCCTCGAACTGGGCCCTGGTGTTCTCGTAGTCCTGGGCCTGGGCCAGCTCGACGTACTGGCTCAGGCTCGACCACGAGCCGTACCGGCTGCTCAGCGCGCTGTCGAACTTGCACAGGGTCCCGAACGAGTAGTCCACCGTGCACTTGGGCTCGTAGTTCAGGTGGTACTGGTTGTAGTCCGGCTGCTGCCACAGGTTCGACAGCTCGGCCGGGGACATGAAGCGGTTCAGCGAGTCCGGGGTGGGGATGGTGTCGCCCGCGCTCTGCTCGCTGTCGAATCCCCACGAGCCGCCCGCGTTGGTCTGGGTGGAATCGTCGGGGGAGTAGTGCGTGGTGTCGTACCAGTAGTCGGGCGGCACCCAGTTGTACGGGCCTTCCTTCTCACCGGACGGGCCCAGCTGCGGGCTGGTGTTGTACTCGGCCGAGGAGATCACGGGGTCGTCGAAGCCGGCCTGGGCCAGGGCGGCCAGCGTCACCGACTCCTGCTCGGGCAGCGGCGGCTGGTCGCTCCACTGGAAGCTGAACACGCTGGGGTGGTTGCGCAGGTTCTCGCCGATGGTCAGCGCCGAGTTCCGCAGGATCTGGTAGTCGGCCGGGCTGGTCAGCCCGCTGCCCTGCAGCTCCCAGGCGTCGCAGCACTGGTAGCCGGCGTTGATCAGGATGCCGGCCCGGTCCATCTGCCGGAAGAAGTCGTCCGGCATGATGTGGCCTTCCAGGCGGATGGTGTTGACGCCCATGTTCTTCATCAGGGCGATCTGCCTGGCGATGTCGGCCGCCGAGTAGTGCAGGAAGATGTCCGGCGAGAAGCCGCCGCCGCGGATCACGATGGGCACGCCGTTGATCTTGAAGGCCCGGGCCCCGTTCGGTGCGCCCTTGGACGTGCCGCTGGTCAGGTACGAGGTGACGTTCCTGATCCCGAACTCCTCGCTGGTGGAGTTCCGCACCGCGCCGCCCTGCGAGACCGAGGTGCCCAGCGTGTAGAGCGGCTGGGCGCCCAGCTGGTAGGGCCACCAGACCTGCGGGTGGGTGATGGTCAGGGCCGGGTACTGGCTCGGCGTGAAGGTCACGGTCTGGGTGGTGTGGGCCGGCACCGTCACGCTGCGCGCGACCCCGATCGGCGCGCCGCCGCCCGGTGGCCTGATCGCGGCGGTCACCAGCCCGCTCTGGGCGGTGGCGGCGTCGTTGGTGACGTCGGTCTTCACGGTCAGCGCCGACCGGCTCAGGTCGGCGGTGTTGTTCTCGGCCACGTGCGCGTTGCCGACGGCCAGCGTGGCGGCCACGGACAGCTGGACCGGGAACTGGATGCCGGTGTTGTTGTCCGGCGGTATCTGGTTCCAGTCCACGTCGTCCACCGTGAACATGGTCTGGGGATTGTTCGGGTTGACCTCGATCGCCAGCGAGTTCACCCCGGAGCGGACGTCGGCGGTGATGTCGAACGACTGGCGCGAGTAAGCGCCGGTGACGGTGCTGGCCGACGCGACCTGGTGGCCGTTGACCCACACGTCGGCCGAACCGATGACCCCGTTGATGACCAGCCGGGAGGTCTGGCCCGGCCGCAGCTTCGGGGTGAAGTCGGTCCGCCACCACCACGGCACCGAGAACTCGGCCACGGTGTCGGCGCCCACCGAGTCCATGTAGCCGTAGCAGCTCCGCAGGTTGGTCGAGTAGAAGACGCTGTGGGTGCCGTCGGCGCTCTGGTTCACCGGCTGCAGGCTGGGATCGCCCGGGCAGCGGCCGTTCTGGGCCAGCGCCTCGATCTCGGTGCCGGGCGCGCCCGCGTCGTCGTTGGCCACCGGGAGCCAGCCGCCGGTGCTGAAACCGGGGCTGGAGATCTGCGCCCCGGTCTGGGTGGCGACCGCGCTGCTCTGCACCTGCCAGCCGCTGGCGCCCAGGTCGGACACGTTGCTGGCCCCGGTCCCGGCGGGCGCCGGGCCACCGGCGGACCGCGCGGCATCCTGGATGGCCTGGGTGACCCGGGCGGCCTGGGGGGCCTGGACCGATTGCGTACCGCCGGCCACGCCCAGGGCCTGGGCGCCGGAGGCGAGCCAGGCCAGGGCCATGGCCGAGGCGATGGCGGTGGCCGCACGGGCCCCGTGACGGCGGAAGGTTCGGCTCATCGCTGTCAACTCCTGTCACGCTGCCGGCGACCTCAGGCCC
>DASXMW010000062.1:0-38696 GCA_036495425.1 Streptosporangiaceae bacterium
CGAGGTGTCCGACCTGGCCGCCGACCTCCGCGCCGCCGACCCGGCCCGCTCCCCCCGCGACGTCCACGACACCATGCTCGCCCACGGCTCCCCGCCAGTCCGCCTGCTCAGGCCCCTGCTGATGGGCTAACGGGCGGGCTAGGGACTGTAAGAACAACGGTGTAACTCCTGTGACAGGACGGACGGATGTGCCGTCTGAGAGGGAGACACCATGAGTACTGCGCACGCTGGTGCGGGAGAGACCACCGGGCCGGCCGAGCCGGCGGTGGAAGATGTCCGGGTGGATGCGGCGGATGAGGAGCTGGCGCGGCAGCTGGCCGAGCAGGCTCGGGCAGAGGGGATTCCCCTGACCGGGCCGGGCGGCCTGCTGGGGCGGCTGACCAAGGTGGTGCTGGAGTCAGCGCTGGAAGCGGAGATGGATGATCATCTCGGTTACCGCAAGCATGATCCGGCCGGGGACGGCAGCGGGAACTCCCGCAACGGCCGCCGGGCCAAGACGGTGCTGACGCAGGCCGGCCCGGTCGGCATCGAGGTGCCCCGGGACCGGGACAGTTCCTTTGCCCCCAAGATCGTGCCCAAGCGGGCCCGGCGGCTGGGCGGGATCGACGACATGGTCATCTCCCTGGTGGCCAAGGGCCTGACCACCGGGGAGGTGCAGGCCCACCTGGCCGAGATCTACGGCACCGAGGTCTCCCGGGAGACCATCAGCACCATCACTGACCGGGTGCTGGAGGGGCTGGCTGAGTGGCAGTCCCGGCCGCTGGATCCGGTCTATGCGGTGCTGTTCCTGGACGCCATCCACGTCAAGATCCGCGACGGGCAGGTCGCCAACCGGCCCATCTACGTCGCCTTGGGCGTGACCGCGGACGGGGAACGCGACATCCTCGGTCTGTGGGCCGGAGAGCACGGCGACGGGGAGGGCGCCAAGTACTGGCTGCGGGTCTTGACCGAGATCAGGAACCGCGGGGTCGCCGACGTGCTGATGGTGGTCTGCGACGGGCTCAAGGGCTTCCCCGAGGCCATCGCCGCGACCTGGCCGCGGGCGGTGACGCAGACCTGCATCGTCCACTTGCTGCGGAACTCGTTCCGTTACGCCAGCCGCCGGGACTGGGACAAGATCGCCAAAGACCTGCGGCCGGTCTATACCGCCGCCACCGATGCTGACGCGCTGGACCGGTTCGCTGAGTTCAGCGGCACCTGGGAGGCGCGTTACCCGGCCATCATCCGGCTGTGGGAATCAGCCTGGGCCGAGTTCACTCCGTTCCTGGCCTTCGACCGGGAGATACGGACGCTGATCACCACCACCAACGCGATCGAGAGCCTGAACGCCCGGTTCCGCCGCAGCGTCAAGGCCCGCGGCCACTTCCCGGCCGAGCAGGCCGCCCTCAAGCACCTCTACCTGGTCATCTTGAGCCTGGACCCCACCGGCCGGGGACGCAAACGCTGGTCCAACCGGTGGAAAGGCGCCCTGAACGCCTTCGACATCACCTTCGACGGCCGCCTCAGCGCCGGCCGCAGGTAACCCATCAAGATCCAGTTACACCGGTAAGTTGACAGTCCCGATAGTGCGGGCTTTCCCTGGTGTGGTCGCAGGCCGATCCGGCCAGGGCGGTCAGTTTCATGGTGAAGCGCCAGCCCGATTCGGCGGGTGTGGTCCGCGGGACGGGCCCGGTCTGCCTGACGGGCCCGGTCGGCGTGATCGGTGCGGCGCGCGATCTGATGGGGTCACTGGTTCCGCAGGGCGGATCGCTCACGGGCTGAATGCGGGTGGCGCAGCCATGGCCGACAGCCTGGCCTTGATCATTGGTGACGGTGACGCACCAGCGGATGCCAGGTTGGCCGAGGGCGCCATTGGCCAGGTGACGGGCGGTCGATCCGGTGATCGGCCCAAATCCATTCAGCTGGCCCGGTCCGTCATCGAAACCGGCCAAGGTACGGAGCGGAACGGTGAGGTTGATGTGCCCGGTGAGCCGCCGGGGCTCGACCTGGGCCGCTCGTCCACCGGGTGCGGGGGCAGGCGCCGGGCCGCCAGCCGAGGAGGACAAGTCGGCCGACGAGCACGAGCCGGCTGGGCCGGAAGAAGGCGAGCCGAGTGGAGTGGGCGAGCCATCGGGAGCCGGCGAACCGGCGGGAGCTTTCGAATCGGTGGGAGTGGGTGAGCTACCGGGGATTGGCAGGGGAGTGTCGGCCGACGGGGCGGTGATGACCTGACCGTTGAGCAGCGCGAGGTAGACGTGGACGCGCAGCTGGTCCAGGTTGCCGTCGGCACCCGCGGCCCGGAGCTGACGGGCCAGCGCGGTGATACGGTTCCAGGCCGTCACCGTGTCCGTCACGGGCAGGCATCGGCCAGCCAGAAGGGCAGTGACCCCGCCCGGCTCGGGCCCGCGCTCGATCCGGGCGTGTTGTTCCTCGCTCTGTCGGCGGCGCTCAGCCGCTTCCGGGTCGGTGGCCAGCAGAGCCCGATTCAGAGCCGCGCGCAGCTGGCCCGTGGTCTGCTGCGGGGCGCGCCCGATGAGCTGGTCCTCAATCCGCCGGGCGAGGTCCGGCTCCTGTCCGGCCAGACCGTTGATCAGGACCAGAGCCCGTGGCCAGTCAATCTGCCCGGCGGCCAGCGCCGCCGCCGTGGCGGGCAACTCGTGCAGCATGGCCGCGCGGTCCATCAGCAGCTGGGTACTCCGGGTGGTCAGCGTCAGCGCGGCCGCCAGCTCGACATCGGCGGCATCGATGGCGGTACTGTCCCAGGCCCCGTCCGCCTTGGCCTGGTCATGGCGCCGCCTGCTGAACTCGTGCACCGCAGCCAGTTCCGCGGCGGCCGCGAGCGACGCCACTCTCCGCCAGCCGCGGATCAGGCCCAGCAGGGCGTTGTCCCCATGCTGGGCCGCGCCAGCGCCGCTCGCGATCCGGGCCGCCATCGAGTCCGTCGTGGCGGTGTGCGATGGCATGCCTGGCCCAGACTCGGGTGGCCGGGCGGCAGGCGTTCCCGGCGCGGGCGCGGACAGAGGACGGTCAGCCGGACCAGGGCTGGAGGGAGCGGAAGCGGCGGTTGGGGCGCTGGCCTCGGTGAGGAAAGCGGCCAGCACCGGCCCGGGCGGCATCGCGTCCAGCGGGCCACCCTGGCTGAGCGCAGCCTCCAGGCCGCGAACTCCGTCCACCGGCTCAGGCTCCTGGAGCGCGTCCAGCACCGCGGCTGGCAACCACGCGGACGCGGTGAGCCACATGCCCGGCTCGGGTGGGTCCAACCCGGCCGCGGCCGGGTCCAGGCTGTCCTTGGCTGCGTTCCGGCTGTTCTCGGCAGGATCGGCGCTGGCGTTGGCAAGATCGGCGTCGGCGTTAGCGTGATCGGCGACGACGTTGGCGTGATCGGGGTCAACGTTGGTGGAATCGGGGTCAACGTTGGCGGAATCCAGGTTATGACCAGACGGCCGGCCGGCAGAAGGGCCGCGCGCTTCGCCGGGCTGCGAGTCGTCTTGAGTGGGTTCTGGCATCGCGGCTACCCTCCTTTGCCGTCGTCGGCCAGCTATAGAAAACATTATCGAATAGCTGTGACAGTGGCAAGTAATTCGATATTGATTTCTAAATCTCCGAATTGAGTGTGTACTTTTCGCCCAGCTGGCTATTCCGTGTGCATTTTTCGTGCGTGACGATCGACGCCGGTTCCGTCAATGCCCGCCCCGTGGCCGCTTTCCATCAATGTGCGATTGCCGGTCACTCCAGGTCCCGCCGCGGATCACCCCACGACCCGTCGGAAAGCACGAATCCACCCGGTCCCGAGGCGGCGGCCAGCCACAAGCCGGATCCGACCGCCAGGGCAGCCGCTTCGGCTTCACCAGGCACACGGGTTCGTGATGCCGCGGGCGGCAGCGGGGCCCCGGGACCTCGCTACCGCCTACCCACCCGGCCGAGCCCCAGCAGGCCAGCAGGCCCGACAGGCCAGCAGGACAGGTCTTGGACCTGGATGTTCTAGGGTTCGGCGGCCAGGCGGCCGAGGGTGATGGCGATCCAGAGGGCGAAGCCGTCGCGGCCGTCCGTCGGCGCGTACGCGGTCAGCTCGGTGACGCGGCGGAGGCGGTACCGGACCGTGTTGGGGTGGACGAACAGCATTCGGGCCGTGGCCTCCAGCGAGGACCCCTGCTCCAGATAGGTAGTGAGCGTGTCGACCAGGGCCGCACCACCAGCCAGGAGCGGCTCGTAGACCTGGGTCACCAGCTGGGCGCGGGCGTCGGCGTCGCCGTTCAGGGCCCGCTCGGGCAGCAGTTCTTCGGCGCTGACCGGGCGCGGGGCGTCGGGCCAGGCGGCCGCGGCCCGCAGGCCGGCCAGGGCGGCGCGGGCGGACGTGGTGGCCGAACGCAGGTCGGCAACGACCGGCCCCACGACGAGGGGACCGGCCCCGAAACGGCCGGCGAAGCGTTCGGCCGCGCTGACCGGGTCGTCGGTGCCGCCGAGCACCATCACCAGCCGGCTGCCCTGGACCCCGGCCAGCACGTCGAGCCGGGCCCGCTTGGCGTCGGTGCGCAGGTCGTCGATGAGGCCGCCGGTTTCCTCGCCGTCGATCTGGCCGGCGATCACCGCCACCGGGGACGACGTCCAGTTCAGGGCGGACGCCCACGAGTTCAGCGACTCCTCGGTCTCCCCGCGGGCCAGCGAGCCGACGACCAGCGCTTCGAGCCGGGCGTCCCAGGCGCCCCGGGCCTCGGCGGTGCGCGCGTAGACCTGGGCCGCGCCGAACGCGACCTCGCGGGTGTAGCGGAGCACGGCTTCGCGCAGCTCGGCCTCGCCGCCGGGGGCGGCCAGCTCGTCGACCTGGGATTCGACCACATCGATGATGACCCGCACCATCTCCACGGCCTGCTGCAGGCTGACCGCGCGGGCCAGCTCGCGGGGGGCGGTGCCGAACACCTCGCCCGCCACGGCCGGGCGGCTCCGCTCGGGGTGACGCACCCAGTCCACGAACGCGGCGATCCCGGCCTGGGCCACCAGGCCCAGCCAGGACCGGTTCTCGGCCGACATGGCGCGGAACCACGGCAGCCGCTTGTCCATCGACGCGATGGCCGCGGTGCCCAGGCTGCCGGTGGAACGCTCGATGCGCTCCACGGTCTCGTCGGCCACCCGGCTGGTCCCCGGGGCCACATGTGCCCCGGAAGACGCGCCTCTGCGGCGAGTCCCAGGAAGCCGGTGAGCCCGGCCCTTCCCGTGCGGCTCAGCTGGCCCGGGATCGGCCGCAGGCTCCGACGCCGCTGAGGGCTCGGCGATCTCATCGGCTGTGGCTGTTGAAGCTGTTGAAGCTGTTGAAGCTGCCGGGGCTGCCGGGGCTGCCGGGGACGTTGAGGCTGCTGAGGACATAGGGGCTGTCGGGGACACCGAGGCTGAAGTGGCCGGTGGGCTTTCTGAGTTCGGTGTTTCTTCCGAGGTGACCCCAGCGGCCTCACCCGAGGCTTCAGCCGTCGTCTCTTCCGGGTCGGACGACCGCTTGCTGCCCTTACGCAGCCGCCGCGGGGAGCCGGTCTGCTCGCTGGTGGCCATGCGCCTAGAGTGTCACGTCTATGGAAACCGAGATCATCGAGGTCCGCACGGGCAGCCGCGAGGGCGTGTTCGACATCACCGGCGAGTGCGAGCGCTTCGTGGCCGGCGTGGCCAGCGCGGCCGGCGCCGCCCGGGCTGGCACGGGCAGGGCGGCCGGTACCGCCAGCGCGGCCGGCCCCGCCGACGGCCTGCTGAACGTGTTCGTGCCGCACGCCACGGCCGGTCTCGTGATCATGGAGCTCGGCTCGGGCAGCGATCCCGACCTGCTCGCGGTGCTGGCCGAAGTCCTGCCCGCCGACGACCGCTGGCGGCACGCGCACGGGTCGCGCGGCCACGGCCGGTCACACGTGATGCCGGCCTTCCTCCCGCCCTACGCCACGATCCCGGTCGTGGGTGGCCGGCTGGCCCTGGGCACCTGGCAGTCGGTGGCCCTGGTCGACCTGAACGTCGACAACCACACCCGGCAGGTTCGGCTCTCATTTTTGTTCTAAGGTCTGGCCGATGACTTCCCGCCCGCCCCGGCGTCCACACTGAGCGAGGCACCGCACGGACACCGCGTAGGACACCGCCTGACCTGGCCGGGAGGAACAGCATGAGCGGCAAGCTGACCGAGAAAGGCAAGCGGCGGCTGCACGAGGTGGCCGAGCAGTACGTCGGTGACGGGCGCGACCCGGGCCGGTACCAGGTCCCCGGCCTGGTCGCCCTGGCCGCCTGCGGCGACGACGTGCACGTCGAAGCCCTCGGCCGGATGGCCGTCGGCGGGGCCCCGGTCGCCCGCGACAGCATCTTCCGTATCTCGTCCGACACCAAGCCGATCACCGCGGCCGCGGTGCTGGCCCTGGTCGCGGAGGGGCGGCTGGACCTGGACGAACCGGTCGGCCGGCTGCTCCCGGAACTGGCTGAGCCCCGGGTGCTGCGCCGGGTGGACGGGCCGCTGGACGACACCGTGCCCGCGGACCGGGCCATCACCGCGCGGGACCTGCTCACGTTCACGTTCGGGCTGGGCATGATGTTCGAGATGTTCGGCCCGGGCGAGCCGTGGCCGGTGGTGGCCGCGGCCGACCGGCTGCACCTGGCCACGTTCGGGCCGCCGGACCGCGGCGTCCAGCCGGACCCGGACACCTGGATGGCGGGCCTGGGCTCGCTGCCGCTGCTGGCCCAGCCGGGGGAGCGGTGGCTCTACAACACCAGCGCCTCGGTGCTGGGCGTGCTGGCCGCCCGGGCGGCGGGGGACTCGTTCGGCGAGGTGCTCCGGTCCCGGGTGCTCGGCCCGCTGGGCATGGCCGACACCGGCCTGTGGACCGAAGACAGCGGCCGGCTCGTCACCGCCTACCGTCCGGGCGAGGACGGGCTGGTGGCCTGGGACGAGCCGGACGGCCGCTGGAGCCGGCCGCCGGCGTTCGGGGACGGCGCCGCCGACCTGGTGTCGACCGCCGACGACCTGCTGGCCTTCTCCCGGATGCTGCTGCGCGGCGGCAACACTGCTGGTGGTGACGCCGTGCTGCCCGCCGCACTGACCCGGGAGATGACCACCGGCCAGCTCACCGCCGGGCAGAAGGCCGCGGGCGGGTTCGGCCCGGAGTTCTTCGCCGACAAGTCCTGGGGCTTCGGCCTGGCCGTGCAGGACGACGGCTCCTACGGCTGGGCCGGCGGGTTCGGCTCGACCTGGCTGATGGACCCGAACCACGACCTGACCGTCATCGTGCTGACCCAGCGCATGTTCGCCGGGCCGGCCGCGGACCCGCTGCACACCGACTTCCAGGCCGCCGCCTACCAGGCGCTGGCCGGTTAGGCCGGCCGGACGAGGCGGCTCAGCGGATCCCGTCCCAGCTGGCCCGCTCGCGGCCGGCCGGGTCACCGGCCGCGGTGACCTTGTCGGTGAGCAGGCCGGTGGTCCGGCCACCCGGGTCGTACGGGGCCCAGCCGGGATCGCCGCCGGTGATGAAGTCCACCCACACCTGGTGGACCCGGTCGGCCACGGCCTGACCGGGCCGGGGCCCCAGCCGCGGCTCGAGCCCGGCCCCGCTGGCGGTGTCGAACACGAACGGTATCTCCACCCCGTGGCAGGCGCCCAGGTCGTGGTTACCGGCCGGGTCCGGGTGGTCGAAGCGGTACATCCAGGTCCGCCCGCCCGCCGGCCCGGCCCCGGCCGCCCGGGCCTCGGCCACCCGGATGGCGGGCATCCGGAAGAACCAGTCGCTGATCACGGCGGCCAGCACGTCACCCGGGCGCGCACCCGGCCGGGCCTCCCGGTAGACGGCGAGGCCGTCGCCGGGCAGCCCGTACCCGGCCGCGACCGCCTCCAGTATCCCGTCGTCGATGGCCCCGATGGTCTGCGCGGCGACCAGGAACAGCCGGGCCTCGTCGCGGTTGGAACCGATCAGCAGAGGCACGTCGCGTCCCTGGCCGGCCGTGATCGAGGTCAGCGGGGCGGCGGGCAGGATGGCGCCGTCCACGGTCGGCGCGAACGGCAGCAGGCTCAGCGTCAGCTGGCCCCAGCGGGCGGGGTCGGGCGCGGTCTGCACCTCGACCACCAGGTCCGAGGCGGCCCGTACCAGCTTGTCCAGCGGCACGGCCTTGATCGCGTCCCGCTCGGCGGGCACCCCGAGCGCGGCGGCCAGGTAGCCGGCCACCATGGCCCCCTCGTCCGGGGTGAGCGTGTGCGCGCCCGCGCCGCTCTGGGCGATGGCCTGCGCGAACAGGCCTTCCGAGCGTGGCATGGACAGCAGCGTGGTCACGCTCATGGCCCCGGCCGACTCGCCGGCCACGGTGACCCGGCCCGGGTCGCCGCCGAAGGCCGCGATGTTGTCCTGCACCCAGCACAGGGCGGCCAGCTGGTCGAGCAGGCCCAGGTTGGCGTCGTCGTCACCCTCGCCGGTGAACAGGAAGCCCTCGGCGGCCAGCCGGTAGTTGATCGTGACGCAGACGACGCCGTCCCGGGCGAAGGCCCGGCCCTCGTACTCGCTGATCGACCCGGAGCCGTTCATGAACGAGCCGCCGTGGACCCAGACCAGCACGGGCAGGCCGGACACCTGACCCACCAGCGCGGCCTCCGGCGTCCACACGTTCAGGTTCAGGCAGTCTTCGCCCGCGATCACCACCTCGGGGAACAGCGGCTGGTACTGCGGCGGGTAGTCGCCCTTGGGCACGGTCGGCCCGTAGCCGCTGGCGTCCCGCTCGCCGGGCCAGGGGGTCACCGGCTGCGGCGGCCGCATCCGGTTCGGGCCGAACGGGGGCGCCGCGTACGGCACCCCCAGGAACGCGGCCACGCCGTTCTCGGCCGTGCCGCGGACGGCGCCGTCACCGAGCTGGACCACTGGATGCCTCATCGCATCGTTCATGGCCTCATGATGCCCAAAGGGCCGGGTTTCGCCTAGTCAGCGAAGCCCGGCCCGAAGGGGTGGAAGCCGCTAGCCGCGCACCTCCGGCTGGTTCTCGGTCTCCGGGCGGCCCGGGACATTGGCCTGGACCGTGGCCTGCGGGTCCTGCAGGGCCTCGCTGACCGGCAGGTCCAGCCGGTACTTCTCGATGGCCTTGCCCAGCACGTCCGGCTTGACCTCGCCGCTCTTGGCCAGCTGGCTGAGCACGGCCACGGTCACCGACTCGGCGTCCACGTGGAAGAACCGCCGGGCCGCGGCCCGGGTGTCGGAGAAGCCGTAGCCGTCGGTGCCGAGCGAGGTGTACGGGGCCGGCACCCAGCGGGCGATCTGGTCCGGGACGGCCCGGATCCAGTCGCTCACCGCGACGACCGGGCCCGGCCGGCCGTCCAGCGCCTGGGTCACGTACGGGGCCCGGTGGTCGGCGTCGGGGTGCAGCAGGTTCCACTCCTCGGCCGCCATGGCGTCCCGGCGCAGCTCGGTCCATGAGGTCGCCGACCACACCGACGCGGACACGCCCCAGTCGTCGGCCAGCAGCTGCTGAGCCTGGAGCGCGGCCCGCACGGCCACGCCCGACGCGAGAATCTGGGCGCTGGGGCGGTCTCCGTCAACCTGACTGGGCGCGTACTCGTACAGCCCGCGCAGGATGCCCCGCTCCAGCGCGGCCTGGCCGCCCGGGTAGCTGGCCGGCTCGGCCGGCTGCGGGTACGGCTCGTTGTAGACGGTCAGGTAGTAGAAGATGTTCTCGCCCTCGGGGTGGTCCGGGGTCGAGGAGTACATCCGCCGCAGCGCGTCCTTGATCACGTAGGAGATCTCGAACGCCCAGGCCGGGTCGTAGGACACGCAGGCCTCGCTGACCGAGGCCAGCAGTTCGGAGTGGCCGTCGTTGTGCTGCAGGCCCTCACCGGTCAGCGTGGTCCGCCCGGCCGTCGCGCCGAGCAGGAACCCGCGGCCGAGCTGGTCGCCCAGCGCCCACATCTGGTCGCCGGTCCGCTGCCAGCCGAACATCGAGTAGAAGATGTAGACCGGGATCATCTGCGTGCTGTGCGTGGCGTACGAGGTGCCGGCCGCGATCATCGAGCCCATCGCGCCGGATTCGCTGATCCCCTCGTGCAGGATCTGGCCCTGCTCGGATTCCTTATAGGACAGCAGCAGGTTGCGGTCCACGGCCTCGTAGGTCTGCCCGTGCGGCGAGTAGATCTTGGCCGACGGGAACAGCGAGTCCATGCCGAACGTGCGGGCCTCGTCCGGGATGATCGGCACGAACCGGGCGCCGATCTCCTTGTCCTTCATCAGCTCCTTGAGCAGCCGGACGAAGGCCATGGTGGTGGCGACCGGCTGCTTGCCGGAGCCCTTCTTCAGCTCGTCGTAGGTCTTGTCCGGTACCGGCGGCAGGGGCTTGGCCCGTACCACGCGCTTGGGCAGCACGCCGCCCAGGGCGGCCCGCCGCTCCTTCATGTACTGGATCTCGTCGGAGTCCTCGCCCGGGTGGTAGTAGGGCGGCAGGTCCGCTTCCAGCGCCTTGTCCGAGATCGGCAGGTAGAGCCGGTCGCGGAACTCCTTGAGCTCGGCGTGGGTGAGCTTCTTCATCTGGTGGGTGGCGTTGCGGGCCTCGAAGTCCGGCCCCAGCGTCCAGCCCTTGATGGTGTGGGTCAGGATCACGGTCGGCTGGCCCACGTGCTCGCGGGCCGACTTGAAGGCCGCGTAGACCTTGCGGTAGTCGTGCCCGCCGCGGGACAGGTTGCGCAGGTCGTCGTCGGACAGGTGCTCGACCACCTTGCGCAGCCGCGGGTCCCCGCCGAAGAAGTTCTCCCGGATGTACCCGCCGGACTCCACCGAGTAGGTCTGGAACTGGCCGTCCGGGGTGGTGTTCATCTTGTTGACCAGCACACCGTCGGTGTCCTGGGCCAGCAGCGGGTCCCAGTCGCGGCCCCAGATGACCTTGATCACGTTCCAGCCCGCGCCGCGGAAGTAGGCTTCCAGCTCCTGGATGATCTTGCCGTTGCCGCGAACGGGCCCGTCCAGCCGCTGCAGGTTGCAATTGATAACGAAGGTCAGGTTGTCGAGTTCCTCGCGGGCCGCGAGTCCGATCGCACCCAGTGCCTCGGGCTCGTCCATCTCACCGTCGCCCAGGAACGCCCAGACGTGCGAGCGGCTGGTGTCGTGCAGCTCCCGCGCCAGCAGGTACCGGTTGAACCGGGCCTGGTAGATGGCGTTCAGCGGGCCGAGGCCCATGGAGACGGTGGGGAATTCCCAGAAGTTCGGCATCAGCCGCGGGTGCGGGTACGACGGCAGGCCGCCGCCCGGGTGGGACAGCTCCTGGCGGAACCCGTCCAGGCGCTGCTCGCTCAGCCGGCCCTCGAGGAAGGCGCGGGCGTAGATGCCGGGGGCCGCGTGCCCCTGGAAGAACACCTGGTCGCCGGATTCGCCGTGATCCTTGCCGTGGAAGAAGTGGTTGAAGCCCACCTCGTACAGGCTGGCCGCCGAGGCGTAGGTGGCGATGTGGCCGCCCACGCCCAGGCCCGGCCGGTTCGCGCGGGAGACCATGACCGCCGCGTTCCAGCGGATGTAGGCCCGGATGCGGCGTTCGACGTACTCGTCGCCGGGGAACCAAGGCTCCCGCTCCGGCGAGATGGTGTTGATGTAATCGGTGCTGCGCAGTCCCGGCACGCCGACCTGCTGCTCACGCGCGCGCTCCAGGAGCCGGAGCATGACGTAGCGGGCCCGGCCTCGGCCGCGGGTCTCCACGACCGTGTCGAATGAATCGACCCATTCCTTGGTCTCGTCCGGATCGATGTCGGGCAGCTGGGTGGGAAGCCCGTCATTGATGATCGAGAAGCGCTGGCGTCCGGAAGCCACGGGGTAGCCTCGCCTTCCGCTAGTTCAGGGCGGCTGTCCGCCGCGGGTTTTTCGATGATGTCCAGACCAATCGTCCTGCGTTTGGCCGGGAAATGCATCTCTACTACACGGTAACCGTGTGCTGGTGTGGGTGGTCCCGGGGCAGGTCGGGACAGGCCGGATGGAGCCGGGCGGATGGGACAGCCGGCCAAAATCAGTCAGGACTTTTACCGGGTAGCGGCGATTGGCACTTGCGCACAAGGCGATGGGCGTGTGAACTGTCCCAACAAGTAGTGCAGACGCGGTCATCGCCCCGGCACGGGACCACGGTAAGGGGCCATGGTTCACGGGCCGGACACAGGGCGCGATGACGCGGGGAGGGTGCAGGAGGACGTCAGTGAGCGCGACCGCGGGCCAGGCCCAGGACCAACGTGGCCAGGCCGAACGGCTCGGCATCAAGCAGGGCCAGGTGGTGCAGGAAATCGGCTATGACGACGATTGCGACGAGGATCTGCGGGACGCGATCGGCGACGTGGACGGGGTGGAGCTAGTCGGCGAGGACTACGACGACGTGGTCGACGTGGTCATGTTGTGGTGGCGGGACGAGGACGGAGACCTCGTGGACGCCCTGGTCGACGCTCTGACACCGCTCACCGACGGGGGGTACATCTGGCTGCTCACGCCGAAGGCGGGCCGGGACGGGCATGTCGAGCCGAGTGACATCGGCGAGGCCGCGCCCACCGCGGGCCTGTCCCAGACGTCGAGCATCAGTGCCGCCCGCGACTGGTCCGGATCGCGGCTGGTAGCCCCGCGCGCCCGTCGCTGAGGAGTTCACAGTCTCCCGCTAGTGGCAGACTTGGCCTCGTCCGCAGCCCCAGCTGCGGCGTGGTCAGGCACCCACTATGGAGAGGACCCCAGGCATGGCGGTGGAGATTGGCGAGCAGGCCCCAGACTTCGAGCTGACCGACCAGCACGGCACCCCGGTCAAGCTGTCGGATTTCCGCGGTGCGAAGAACGTCGTCCTGGTCTTCTACCCGCTGGCGTTCAGCGGCGTGTGCAGCGGCGAGCTGTGCGCGATCCGCGACGACTTCCCGGAGATCACCCGGGACGACGTGGAGATGCTCACCGTGTCGGTGGACTCGATGTTCACCCACCGGGCCTGGGCCGACGCCGAAGGTTTCAATTTCGAATTGCTGTCGGACTTCTGGCCGCACGGCGATGTGGCCAGGTCCTATGGTGTGTTCGACGATGACCGGGGCCTGGCCATCCGGGGCACCTTCGTCATCGACAAGGCCGGCGTCGTGCGGTGGAAGGTCGTGAACCCGATCCCGCAGGCGCGCGACATCAGCGAGTACCAGAAGGCACTGTCTGGGCTCGATTGAACCGGGTGCACGGCACGATTGGAGTAGATGGCGGGGATGCCCTGCTACCACTGCGGTACGCGGCAGGCCGACCCGGACCAGGGGCCCAGCCCCTGGGGGCGGGGCCTGCTGCACGACCATCAGATCCTGATCTGCCCCGCCTGCCAGGTGCAGCGCGACTGGACGGCCGACCTGGACCGCTGCGGCCGGTGCGGCAGCGCCCACCTGGTCCGCCGCCTGGATGAGGTCGAATGCCGGGACTGCGGCCTCATCCGCCTGACCGGCGCCGCCCCGGCCGCCCGCACCCCCGGCGACCTGGCCGCGGCCGCGTCCCCCGACCCCGAGCTGGCCGCCGAGGTCGAGCGCGCCCTGGCCAAGGTCCTCGGCAAGACCGCCAAAATCATCGCCGCCTCGTGATCTGGTCCCGGCCCGGGCCTGACTAGGCTGGGGGCGTGGAAGTCGACATCCTGGTCGAGGTCCCGCAGGGATCCCGGAACAAGTACGAGTACGACCCGGCTATTGACGCGATCCGGCTGGATCGGATGCTGTTCACCTCGACCCGGTATCCGCATGATTATGGGTTCATCCCGGGCACGCTGGCCGAGGACAGCGAACCGCTGGACGCCATGGTCATTCTGGACGAGCCGACGTTTCCTGGCTGCCTGATCTCGGTCCGGCCCATCGGGGTGTTCTGGATGACCGACGAGAAGGGACCGGACGCCAAGATCCTGACCGTGCCCGCGCGGGATCCGCGCTACGCGGGGTTCCAGGATCTGGAGGACGTGCCCGAGCACGTGACCGCGGAGATCGGGCACTTCTTCGACGTCTACAAGCAGCTCGAACGGGACAAGGGCACGGACGTGCGCGGCTGGCAGGACCGCGCGGCGGCCGAGAAGATCATCGAGGAGTCGTTCGCCCGCTTCGCCGAGAGCAGCGGCACCGAAGAAGCCGCCAGCGAAGAGGGTGTGGTCGGCTAGGCGGTCAGCCGGTGGCCTGCTCGCGGGCCCGGTAGCAGCCCGGCCGCCGGCATCACCCGGCTACGACGAGCTGACCAGCGGCTGCGTGACCGGGATGGGCGCTGACGAGCGGGCGTCGACCAGCACCCGGTTCCCGAGCGGCGCAGACAGCGTCACCGGCAGCGTGACCCGGTACCCGACCGAGGCGCAACCGCCCTGGCCGCTGCTGTGCAGCCTGGCCACCACGTCAAGGGCCACGGCGTGGGCCGAGCTCTGCTGCCGGACCGAGTAGGTGGCCTGGCACGGCCCGGTGCCGGCCTGCGCGCCCTGGACGGTCACCGTCAGCGCCCGCCCCGACCGCCCGGCCTGGGCGGCCGAGATTCCGGTGGACACCTGCTTCAGGCCGGATGGCCAGAACCGCGCCGGGGCCGCCACGGCCAGCACGTTCACCGTCCCGGCGACCCCGCGAATGGTGAACTGCCAGGCGGGCAGCACCTGCTGGCCACGGTCGGTATCGAACGCCCCGAACCCGAGTTTGACCCTGGTGACGGCCAGCCGGGTGGACGGGGTCATGCCGGACGCGTGCCGGGCGGTGAGCACGGCCGCCGCCCGGGCCGCGCTGATCAGCGGGAAGCCCGCGCGCGACGACGGCCCGGCAGGCAGCGACCTGGGCAGGCTGATCGCCCCGGCCACGAACGCGATCTTGGCGGCGCCGCTGGTGAAACCGCGCGCGCCGGATACGTCCGCGCCGGCCTCCACCACCAGCGGCCGGGTGGCCGCGCCGGCCGGGAACGACGCCCAGTGTGCCGTTGCCGCGCCCAGCTGCGTCGCGGGCGACGGTGAGCTGGCGGGCGACCCCGACGTGCACGCGGCCAGCAGGGCCAGCGCCAGCCCGAAGGCCAGTGCCGCGGCGCCGCCACGCGCGGACGCTAGGGAGCGAATTGCCGGCATGGCTGTCATTCTGGCGCAGATCAGGAATTGGGTGCAGGGGAGTGGCTGTGGGTGTGGTGGGCGTGCTGGTCGTCACCGTCGGGGGAGCCGGCCGGGCCGTTCATCATGCGCAGCATGGGTATCCCGCCGGTACGGGCGAAGCGGACCAGCAGGGCCACCGCCAGCAGCCCGAACGCGATGTTCAGCCAGGTGGTGTAGTTCCAGGAGACGCCCTGGTCGGGGATGGTCGCGCTGTCCCGGCTGGGGATCAGGCCCAGGCCGCCGAACAGCAGCTCGACCACGTACCCGGCGATGACCATGGTGGCGTAGAAGCAGGCGACCAGGAAGGCGGCCATCTTGGCCCCGTAGTACTTCCGGTAGATGTTCAGGATCGGCAGGATGATCAGGTCGGCGAAGATGAACGCGACCACGCCGCCGAAGCTGATCCCGCCCTTCCACAACACCACCGCCAGCGGCACGTTGCCGATCGAGCAGACGAACGACACGACCGCCACCACCGGGCCGATGAGCGGCCCCCAGATCTTCGCGGCTAGCGGGTTCCCGGCGATGAAGAACGTCTGCCAGAAGCTGTCCGGCACCCAGGCCGCGATCGCGCCCGCCGCCAGCAGGCCGATGACCAGGTCGCGCAGGATCGCGGCCCACTCCATGACGAACACGTGCGCCACCGCGGTGTACCCGTCACGGGACAGCAGCCGCCGCCAGAACGAGCCGCCGCCCTGGACCGACATGTCCATGGCCGCGTGGCCCTCCATCGACCCGGCCCGCCCCACCTCGGCCTGCTGTCGCGCCTCGCGCAGCAGTTTCTCCCGCAGGAACAGCCGGAACGCGGTGGCCAGCACCACGATCATGACCGGGCCGCCGACGAACTCGGCCAGCGTGAACTGCCAGCCCATCAGCAGGGCCAGGATCACGCCGAGCTCGATGACCAGGTTGGTCGAGGCGATCTCGAACGCCATCGCCGCCGCGAAGCTGGCCCCCTTGCGGAACAGCGACCGGGCCAGCGCCACCGCCGCGTACGAGCACGACGACGAGGCCGCCCCCAGCGCGGTGGCCACCGCCAGCGTGCGGGGCCGGTCATCGCCCAGCAGCCGCACGATGGTGGACCGCCGGACCACGGCCTGGACCGTGGCCGACAGCGCGAACCCGAGGATCAGCGCCCAGGCGATCGCCCAGGTCATCGAGCCCGCGATGGACAGGGCATGGATGATCGCGTGCATGCTGCCCGCCTTCCCGCTGAGTGCCGTTCAAATACCCCTAGGGGGTATCGTATCGACGGCGTCAAGCAGGGCGTCGAGCACCACCCGCACCGCGGGGAGGCGATCGCCGCCGCGGCGGCTGACCGTGAAGACCTGCCGGGTGACCGGCTCGGCCAGCGGCAGCAGCCGGACTCCCGGCGGCAGCGAGCGAGCGGCCAGCCGCGGCACCAGGGTCACCCCGGCCCCGGCCGCGACCAGGCTGAGCAGCACCCCGAAGTCGCTGGCCCGGGCCACGACCCGGGGCGCGAACCCGGCCCGGGCGCAGGCCCGCTGGATCATCTCGGCGCAGGCCGTGCCGGTGCGCGGGGCCAGGAACGGCTGGCGGCCGAGCGCGGTGAGGCGGGCCGGCCCGTCGTCGCCGGCGGGACGGCCATCCAAGCCGAAATCGTCCCTGACCGCCAGCCGGACCGGATCGCCGAGCAGGTCCCGGCGCTCGAACAGCGCGTCCACCGGCCGCGGGAAGATGTCGTACTCGTGCACCACGGCGATGTCGATCTCGCCGCGCTGCACCGCGGGCAGAGACTCCTCGGGCTCCATCACCTCCAGGTCGAGCTGGATGTGCGGCGCCGACGGGCCGAGGGCGGCCCAGGCCGGGGCGACCACGGCCGTGGCCGCCGACGGGAACGCGGCCAGCGCCACCCGCCCGGCCACCTGGTCGCGCAGCTCGGCCAGGTCGGCCTCGGCCGAGCTGAGCTGGGCCAGCAGGGCGTCGGTGTGCGCGACCAGGACCGTGGCCGCCGGGGTGAGGGCGATGCCGCGGCCGGCCCGCTCGGTCAGCGGCAGGCCAACCTCCCGTTCCAGCGCGGCCAGTTGCTGGGACACCGCGGGGGCCGAGTACCCGAGGGCTGAGGCGGCCGCGGTCACCGAGCCGTACGCGCTCACCGCGTGCAGCACGCGGAGACGCCGAATATCCAGCATGAAGCACAACTTATCATTCCAACGATATTTTTTAACTGGACGTGACGAGTGACGCTGGGCAGCCTGGGGGTATGGATGCCCCCGATTTGATCGAAGGCCCCGATTTGATCGAAGGCAGGTGCGCGCCCCTCACCACCGGACGCGGGCCACGTCCGGTCAGCCCGGTTCCGGCCGGTTCGCGGCCAGCGGTCCTGGCCGCGGCGGGGACGGTCGTGCTCTGGGCCAGCGCGTTCCCGGCTATCGCGGTGGCCGTGCCCGGCCTGGGCCCGGTGGGCCTGTCGGTGGCCCGGCTGGTGGTGGCGTCGCTGGCGCTGGCCATGGCCACGCCCTTCATGCGGGTGCGGCGGCCGCGGGCCCGGGACCTGCCGCTGATCGGGCTGTGCGGGCTGACGGGCATGACCGCCTACCAGTTGCTGCTCAACCAGGGGGAACGGGTGGTGCCGGCCGGGACCGCGAGCCTGCTGGTGGCCACGGCCCCGGTGTACGCCAGCCTGCTCGCGGTCTGGCTGCTGGGGGAGCGGGCGACCCGGCGCCGGTGGGCGGGCAGCGCGGTCGCGTTCGCCGGGTCGGCGCTGATCGCCGCGTCGCACGGGCTGGGCTTCGGCGCGGCCGCGCTCGTGGTGCTGGCCGCGGCCGTGCTGCAGGCGGTCTTTCACACCGCGCAGAAACCGCTGCTGGCCCGCTATACCGGGTTCGAAGTCACCGTGTACGCCATGTGGGCCGGCACCCTGTTCATCCTGCCCTGGACCGGCGCTCTGGTCCGCGCGCTGCCCCAGGCCGGCACCGGCGCGATCGGCGCGGCGGTCTTCCTGGGCGTGGCCCCCTCCGCCGTCGGGTTCGTACTGTGGGCCTACGCCCTGGCCCGGATGGACGTGGGCCGGGCCACCACCGCGCTGTACCTGGCGCCCGCGGCCGCGATCCTCATCGCCCTGGTCTGGCTGGGCCAGGTGCCGGGGCCGCTGGAACTCGTGGGCGGGGCGGTGGCGCTGGCCGGCGTGGTGCTGGCCAGCCGCGGGTGACGCCCCGGGCCGCCTGCGACTCGCCCGGCTGAGCTGACCCGGTTTGAGCAGGCACTATCTGGACCGTCGCGGTCCCCCGGCGCTGGCACCTTGATCACTGTCCGGTCCGCACTCTACCGTGTGACTCTGATCACTACTCCAGCACGGGAGAGAGCAATGTCCGGAATCGTCGTGGGCATCGATGCGTCGAGCCACTCCATGGCCGCCTTGAACTGGGCCATGCGGGAGGCGGCCGCAAAGAACGCGCCGCTGACCGTCGTCACCGTCGAGATCGTGGCCGCCAGCGGGTGGGGCGGCAGTCAGGTCTACCCGGCCGACTATGAGCTGCGGGACAAGGCCCAGAAGGCCGCGGAAGAGGCGGTGGCCGGGGTGACGAAGTCGCTGGGCGCCGATGCTCCGCAGTCGGTGACCGTGCAGGCCGTGCTCGGCCAGCCCGCGGAACAGCTGATTGAGGCGGCCAAGGGCGCCGACCAGCTGGTGCTGGCCCGGCGCGGCACTGGCGGGTTCAACCGGCTGACGCTGGGCTCGGTCACCAACCAGGTCGTCCACCACGCCGAATGTCCGGTGACGATCGTCCCGGACTGAGCCAGGCTCGTTCGCCGCTCGCCAGGCCACTCCGTCTGGCGAGCGGCGAAAAGTTCTACACGGACATTGCCAGCTCCTAGGCGCCGGTAGACACTCAACTCGTCCGCCGCGGGGTCAGCTCACCGGCCAGGCGAACGCCGCCACGATGCAGGCGGTGGCGGCAACTCCGAGGCTGACCCCGCCGTAGGTGGCCCGGGCGCTGCGCCGTTTGAGGTTGTAGTACTCGCCGATCGTGGCCACCCGGCTGGCGGCGGTCCGAAGTTCGAGCAGCCGGGCGATGCGAGCGGTCTGTGCGTTGTGGAGAATCGTCCGCGCCTGCTCGTCCCGAGCGCTGGGGCCGGCCTTCGACAACGCCATGAGGGTGCACTCTTCGATGCTCATCGACTGCCGTAGCGAAAGCACCGAGTTGATGCCGCAGGGAAGGTAGAGGTCCTGCTCGGACTCGACGGTCTTCCGCCACTTGTACAGCGGTGTCCGCAGCCAGGCCCATGACGGGAGCAGCCGGTGTTCGCGGGCGTGCTCGACATCTTCCAGCGACACGGACTTCGGGCACATGACCAGGAGAACCAGGATGAGGGTGATGGCCACCAGCACCAGGCCGCTGAGGGCGAGGGCGATGGCGGGTCCGGGGATCGTGTGCCGGTTCATGTCCCGGAGCGGTGACGTCCCGACCAGGGCCGCGAGCCCGGCCCCGAGCACGGTGGCGGTCCACTTGGCGGAGTCGCGAAGGCGGGTGCCCGCGGTGCTCCAGTAGTCCTGGGTCTTCTCGAGTGGAGCGGCCGCGGCGGTGACCTCGTCCGGGGACTGCTCAACCCAGGTCGGCCAGATGATCTTCTCGGCCCACTGCACCGGTTCGCGGTCGAGCCAGACCTGGCGCGAGATCACCTGGCCAGCGTCTGAATAGAGGTCTACCTTCCAGTTCCTGAGCTGCGCTGAGATGCCGCCGGGGACGGGCAAGGTGAAGCTGGCTATCTTGTAGGCCGGCTCCGGCTGGTCGTGCGCTGCGAACTCGGGCGCCTCCGCTGTGATCGACATTCCTCCCCCATTCAGCCTGGCGCCCGCGCTGCGGCGGGCGCCGGTCAACGACAGTGCCTCCTGATCTGCGGATGGCGTTCGGCGCGTATCGATACACCATCTGGCCGGAGAGTTGGGCGGTTCTCACCGCAGCCGCCGGGTCAGGCCGGGTGGCGGGCGGGCGGCTCGTCGGGGAAGCCGAACAGGGCGACCAGGGACGGGTCGGCGAAAGCGACGATGCCGGCGATGCCACTGGCCGACACCATGAGGACGGCGATGCCGTACGGGTGGTGGCGGCCGTCGGGGGCGCGGAGCCAGACGGCGGCGGCGGGCTGGCCGTTGGCCTGGGTGGGGGTCATCCGCCAGTCGCCGGGGGAGAAGAGACCGGCCACCGCGCCCGCGATGGCGTGGTCGCCGCGGAACCAGGTGGCGGACGGGGGGAGTTCCAGGGTGGCGTCGCGGCGGAGCAGTCCGGCCAGGGCCGCGGGGTCCGAGGCCTCGAACGCCGCGATGTAGGCGTCCAGCAACCGGCGAGCCTCGGCCGCGGTGGGCTCGGTGATCTGGTCGGCAGCTGGGCTGGCCTGCTGGAGCCGGGCCCGGGCCCGCTGCAGCAGGCTCTTGACCGCGGGCACGGTGAGCCCGAGCATGGTCGCCACGTCAGCGGCGGGGAAGGCCAGCACGTCGCGCAGCAGGAGTACGGCCCGCTGCCGCGGCGGCAGGTACTGGAAGCTGGCCACCAGGGCCAGCCGCAGGCTCTCCCGGGATACGGCCACCGTGGCCGGGTCGGCGCCCAGCCCGGCGCCCGGATCCGCGCCCGGGTCGCCCGGGGCCCCGGTGACCAGTGCGTCCGGGATCGGCTGCAGCCAGCGGACCGGTCCGCCCCGGCCGTCGGCCGGCACCGTGGCCGGCGCGGTCACGTCCTCGGCCGGGGCGCCCAGGCCGGACGGGAGCGGCCGCCGGGCCTGGTGGCCCAGCGCGGTCAGGCAGGCGTGGCTGGCGATGGTGTACAGCCAGGTCCGCAGCGATGACCGGCCTTCGAACCCGGCGTAACCGCGCCAGGCCCGCAGGTAGGTCTCCTGCACCAGGTCTTCGGCCTCGTCGACCGAGCCGAGCAGCCGGTAGCAGTGGGCCAGCAGTTCGCGCCGGAACGGCTCGGTACTCCGGGTGAACTCCGCATCCTCGGCCGCGGTCCTGGTCATCGATGGTCCTCCGGGTGGTGTCCACAGATCCGGGCCGCCCAGGGCCGCGCCCAGACCTTCGATAGATATAAGGACCCGGAAGGCACCGACGAGGAATCGGTTCCGCTGTACTGCGCCCGCAGCTTGCCCTTTTGCAGCTTGCCGGTGGCGGTGCGGGGGAGCGCGGTGACGAAGTCCACCGAGCGCGGCACCTTGTAGTGCGCGATGCGCCCGCGCAGGAAGGCCAGCAGTTCGGCCTCCAGGCCGGGGCCGGGCGCCGCGTCCGGGGCGGCCTGGACGACCGCCTTGACCGACTCGCCCATCTCCGGGTCGGGCACGCCGATGACGGCGATGTCGAACACCTTGGGGTGCAGGGCCAGCACGTTCTCGATCTCCTGCGGGTAGATGTTGACCCCTCCGGAGATGATCGTGAACGCCCGCCGGTCGGTCAGGAACAGGTAGCCGTCCTCGTCCAGGTAGCCGATGTCGCCGGTGGTGGTCCAGGTCGGGTGGTCCGGGTGCTGCGCCTCCCGGGTCTTGGCCGGGTCGTTGTGGTAGGTGAACGGCACCTTGTCCCGCTCGAAGTAGACCAGCCCGATCTGGCCCGGCGGCTGCTCGGTGCCGTCCTCGGTGCAGATGCGCAGCGCGCCCAGCCCGGCCCGGCCGACCGAGCCCGGCTTGGCCAGCCACTGCTCGGAGTCGATGAACGTGACGCCGTTGCCCTCGGTGGCCGCGTAGTACTCGCGCAGGATCGGGCCCCACCAGTCGATCATGGCCCGCTTGACGTCGACCGGGCACGGCGCGGCCGCGTGGATGGCCACCCGGTGGCTGGACAGGTCGTGGCCGAGGCGCTGCTCATCGGGCAGCTTGAGCATGCGGATGAACATCGTCGGCACCCACTGGCTGTGGGTGATCCTGAACTCCTCGATGGCCCGCAGGGCCCGCACCGGGTCGAACGACGGCAGCACCACCACGGTCCCGCCCAGCGCCTGGACGAACCCGCCGAACCGCAGCGGGGCCGCGTGGTAGAGCGGGGCCGGGGTCAGGTACACGGTGTCCCGCCCGAACCCGTACATCTGGCCGAACACGGTGACCAGCGGGTCGCCGGGTTCTTCCACCCGCCGGTCCTGCAGCGGCAGCTTGATGGCCTTGGGCAGGCCGGTGGTGCCCGAGGAGTAGAGCATGTCGGCGCCGACCCGGGTGTCGGCCAGCGGCCGGGGCGAGCTGGCGGCCAGGGCCGCCTCGAAGTCCTCGTGCCCGGGGACCGGGCCGCCGAACGCGAACCGGCTGGCGATCCCCGGGGTCTCGCCCGCCACGGCCAGCGCCTGCTCGGCCTGGCCGGCCGACACGACCAGCGCCTTGGCCCCGCAGTCGTTCAGGATGTAGCTGATCTCGGCCTGCTGCAGGTGGTGGTTCACCGCGGTCAGGTACAGCCCGCTGCGCAGCGCGGCCCAGAACACGTCGTAGTAGCGGGCGCTGTTCTCCGACAGCAGGGCCACGTTGTCGCCGCGGCGCAGGCCTCGCTCGTACAGCAGGCGGGCCAGCCGGGCCGACCGGTCTTCCAGCTGAGCGTAGGTCAGGGTCTCGCCGCCGTCGGCCATGATCACGGCGGGTTGCTGCGGCGACGTCGCCGCGTAGGTCCCCGGGTACATGCCAGCCAGCGTTACCGACCCGGCGGCCGGCGTCAATCAGTCGCCGAGACCGGCGACCTGCCCGGCTGGGTCACTGGGCGACCTCGATGACGACCTTGCCCTGGGCGTGGCCGTCCTCGACCAGCCGCAGCGCCTGCGCGGCCTGGCTGAGCGGGAACGTGTGGGTCACGAACGGGTTCAGCGCGCCGCTGACCACCAGCTGGGCCACGGCGTCGAGGACCTGCTGGCTGCGGGCCCGGGCCACCGGCGACCCGCCCAGGCGGGCCACGGTGGCGCGGTCGCCCGCGCTGATCAGCTTGGACCGGTCGGTGAGCAGCGGGGCCACCTCTTCCAGGGCCGGGCCGCCGACCTGGTCGTAGATGCCGTCGATGCCCTGCGGGGCCGCCCGCCGGATCCGGTCGGCCACCCCGGGGCCGTACTCGACGTGGGTCACGCCCAGCGACTCCACGAACGCCCGCTTGCCCGCGCTGGCGGTGCCGATCACGGTCAGCCCGTCGTGCCGGGCGACCTGGGCGGCGGCCACCCCGACCCCGCCGCCGACCCCGGTGATCAGCAGGGTCGCGCCGGCCGGCAGGGCCAGCTGCTTGACGCCGTCGTAGCCGGTGGCGGCCGCGACCGGGAGGGTGGCCGCGTCGGTGAACGAGAGGGCGCCCGGCTTGTGCGCGGTCACCTCCGCCGGCAGCAGCGCGTACTCGGAGAAGCCCCCGTCGTCGGTGTTGCCGAACACCGCGTCGCCCACCGCGAAACCGGTGACATCGTCCCCGGTGGCTTCGACCACCCCGGCGGCCTCGCGGCCGAACAGGAGCGGAAAATGCTCGGGCGGGCTGGCGGCCGTGCGCACGGCCCCGGTCCGGCGTTTCCAGTCGGCCGGGTTGACCCCGGCCGCGTGCACCGCGATCAGCAACTGGCCCGGTCCTGGTTCCGGCCGCGGCACGTCCGCGAACCCCTCGACCTCCGGGCCGCCGTGGCCGTTGTACACGTACGCCTTCATCGGGCCTCCTCGCCTCTCGCCTCGTTCGCCTCGGGTCGCCGCCCGTTGCGTAAGAAGCCGCGCGCCCGCCCGGTTATGCCCGGGCCCCCGCCGCCCGCGCTCTAGCAGGTAATCCCCATCGGAATAATCCAGTTTGCGGCTTAGTCTTACCAGTAGCTGGACCCCGAGGGACGGGAGCATGTCCTGAGCACCACCGCGCCGACCGGCAACCTGATTCTTTCCGTGGCCCTCGACGGCGCAGGCTGGCATCCGGCCGCCTGGCGCGAGCCCCGCGCCCGCCCGGCCGAGCTGCTGACCGGCCGCTACTGGGCCGCCCTGGCCGCCGAGGCCGAACGCGGGCTGCTCGACTTCCTCACCATCGAGGACGGTCTCAGCCTGCAGTCGAGCCGGTTCCGGTCGCCGGACGACCGGACCGACCAGGTACGCGGGCGGCTGGACTCGGTGCTGATCGCGGCCCGGGTCGCGCCGCTGACCCGGCACGTGGGCCTGATCCCGACGGTGATCGTCACCCACACCGAGCCGTTCCACGCCTCCAAGGCCATCGCCACCCTGGACTACGTGAGCACCGGCCGGGCCGGGGTCCGGGTCCGGGTGTCGGCCGCCCCGCACGAGGCCGCTCACTTCGGCCGGCGCAGCTTTCCCCAGCTCAGCCTGCGCGACTACGACAACCCGGCCGTGCAGGAGCTGATCGGCGGCCTGTTCGGCGAGGCCGCCGACTACGTCGAGGTCATGCGCCGGCTGTGGGACAGCTGGGAGGACGACGCCGAGATCCGCGACGTGGCCACCGGCCGGTTCGTCGACCGGGACAAGCTGCACTACATCGACTTCGCGGGCCAGCACTTCAGCGTCAGGGGCCCGTCGATCACGCCCCGGCCGCCGCAGGGGCAGCCGATCGTGAGCGCGCTGGGCCACGGGACCGTGCCCTACCAGCTGATCGGCCGGTCGGCCGACGTCGGCTACGTGACCCCGCGCGACCGCGACCAGGCCGCGGCCATCGTGGCCGAGGTCCGCGCCGCCCAGGACGGCGCGGGCCGGGCCGCCGGACCGCTGCCGGTGCTGGCCGACCTGGTGGTGTTCCTCGGCCCGGACGCGGCCGCGGCCCAGGGCCGCCGGGACCGGCTGGACCAGGCGGCCGGCCAGGAGTACACCAGCGACGCCCACATCTTCGCGGGCACCGCCAGCCAGCTGGCCGACCTGATGCTGGACTGGCGGGCCGGCGGGGTGTCCGGGTTCCGGCTGCGCCCGGCGGTCATCCCCGACGACCTCGAGGCCATCACCCGGGACCTGGTGCCCGAACTGCAGCGGCGCGGGGTGTTCCGCACCGCCTACGAGGCCGGTACGCTGCGCGGCCTGCTCGGGATGGACCATCCGGCCAACCGCTACGCCACCGATGGCCCCGCGGCCCCGGCCGCCACCGCCGGGAGGAACTGATGCCCAAGCAGATCCACCTCGCCGCCCACTTCCCGGGCGTGAACAACACCACGGTCTGGAGCGACCCGCGGTCCGGCAGCCACATCGAGTTCAGCTCGTTCGCCCACCTGGCCCAGACCGCCGAGCGGGCCAAGTTCGACTTCCTGTTCCTGGCCGAGGGCCTGCGCCTGCGCGAGCAGGGCGGCCAGATCTACGACCTGGACGTGGTCGGCCGGCCGGACACGTTCACCGTGCTGGCCGCGCTGGCCGCGGTGACCGACCGGCTGGGCCTGGCCGGCACGATCAACTCGACCTTCAACGAGCCGTACGAGGTGGCCCGGCAGTTCGCCAGCCTGGACCACCTGTCCGGCGGCCGGGCCGCCTGGAACGTGGTCACCTCGTGGGACGCGTTCACCGGCGAGAACTTCCGGCGCGGCGGGTTCCTGCCCCAGGAGGACCGGTACGAGCGGGCCAAGACGTTCATGCGCACCACCTGGGAGCTGTTCGACTCCTGGCGCGGCGACGAGATCGTGGCCGACCAGGAGTCCGGCGTGTTCCTGGCCGACCCGGACCCGGGCCGGTTCTCCCATCACGACCGCCACTTCGATATCGAAGGCCAGTTCAGCGTGCCCCGCAGCCCGCAGGGGCGGCCGGTCATCTTCCAGGCCGGGGATTCCGAGGAGGGCCGCGAGTTCGCCGCCGCCAGCGCCGACGCGATCTTCAGCCGGCACGGCACGCTGGCCGACGGGCAGAAGTTCTACGCCGACGTCAAGGGCCGCCTGGCCAGGTACGGCCGCACCCCGGACCAGCTGAAGATCCTGCCCGCGGCCACGTTCGTGCTCGGCGGTACCGACGCCGAGGCCCGCGAGATCGCCCGTGAGGTCCGGTACCAGCAGGTCAGCGGGCAGACCGCGATCATGCTGGCCGAACAGCTGTGGAACCGGGACCTGTCCGGCTACGACCCGGACGGCCCGCTCCCGGACGTGGATCCGCTGCCGGGAGAGAACACGATCTCCCGCGGCCGGGCCAGCGTGCGGATGCACCGGGACCCGCTGGCGGTGGCGGCCCAGTGGCGGGCCCTGGCCGCCGAGCAGAACCTGTCCCTGCGCCAGGTGGTCATCGAGGTCACCGGGCGGCAGACGTTCGTCGGCTCGGCCGTCACCATCGCCGACGAGATCAACCACCTGGTCCAGGCCGACGCCAGCGACGGGTTCATCCTGGTCCCGCACATCACGCCGGGCGGGCTGGACGAGTTCGCCGACACGGTGGTGCCGCTGCTGCAGGAACGCGGGGTGTTCCGCACCGAGTACGAGGGCACGACGCTGCGGTCGCACCTGGGCCTGGGCCCGCGGCCCGCCGGCGCTGGCACTGGCACTGGCACTGGCGACAGCGGCAAGGCGGTGGCGTCGTGACCGGCGTGCCGCTCGCGGTCCTGGACCTGGTGCCGATCAGCACCGGGTCCTCGGCGCCGGAAGCCCTGCGCAACAGCATCGACCTGGCCCAGCAGGCCGAGCAGCTCGGCTACACCCGCTACTGGTTCGCCGAGCACCACCTCAACCCGGGCGTGGCCGGGACCTCGCCCGCGGTGGTGCTGGCCCTGACGGCCGGGGCCACGTCCACCATCCGGATCGGCTCCGGCGCCGTGCAGATGGGGCACCGGACCGCGCTGTCCACGGTCGAGGAGTTCGGGCTGATCGACGCCCTCCATCCGGGGCGGCTGGACCTGGGGCTCGGCCGGTCCGGCGGGCGCCCCCCGGGCGGCACGTCCAGCCAGCCGGCCGCCGGCGAGGCCTACCGGACCGGCCACGGGCTGCTCATCCCGAAGAAGGTCTCCCTGGCCCACCTGTTCAAGTCGCCGCGCTTCGCCATGCAGAAGAAGCTGCTCCAGCTGCCCGAGGCCAGGTCGCAGGACTACACCGAGCAGGTGGGTGACGTGCTGGCCCTGCTGCGCGGTACCTACCGCAGCGCCGACGGCGAGGAGGCGCACATCGTTCCCGGCGAGGGCGCCGACCTCCAGGTCTGGATCCTTGGCAGCAGCGGCGGCGAGAGCGCCCAGGTGGCCGGGGCCAACGGCCTCCGGTTCGCGGCCAACTACCACGTGAGCCCGGCCACCGTGCTCGAGGCGGCCGACGGTTACCGGGAGGCGTTCGTGCCGGGCGGCGACCTGGACCGCCCGTACGTGAGCGTGTCCGCCGACGTGGTGGTGGCCGATACCGAGGCCACCGCCCGCGAACTGGCGGCCGGCTACGGCGCCTGGGTCCGCAGCATCCGCACCGGCGCGGGCGCGATCCAGTTCCCGACCCCGGCCCAGGCCCGCGAGTACAGCTGGACCGACGAGGACCGGGCCCTGGTCACCGACCGGGTCGGCACCCAGTTCACCGGCACCGCCCAGCAGGTCGCCGACCAGCTCGAGCAACTCCAGGAAGCCACCGGCGCCGACGAGCTGATCATCACCACCATCACCCACGACCACGCCGACCGGGTCCGCTCCTACCGCCTCCTGGCCGAGGAGTGGTCCCGCCGCTGACCCGCCCGCGCTCCCTATTTCCCGTGACCGGCCAGCACCGCGCCGTACCCCGGTCCCGCCCCAGTTCTGTCCGGTCACCGCACCCCCCGTCGCCGCGCCGCCCCCATCCCGTCGCCGCGGCAATGTGCGCAATGGTCCCTCTGCGTACATAAGAGTGTCGGCACAGGGATCATTACGTACATTCGGGCCACAGAACGGGCCACCCCAGCGGGGCGGGAGCGATGTTTGGGGCTGGGGGATCAGGCGCCGCGGGACTCCGCGACCCGGCGCATCCAGTAGCGGAACCAGCCGCCGCCGAACGGCACGTAGACCCGTACCGGCACGCCCCGGGCCGCCAGGCCGGCCAGCACGTCGGGGCGCACGCCGAGCAGGTGTTCCACCGGGCGCGGGCCCAGGGCCAGCAGCAACGCCTCACGCAGCACGCCGTCGTGGGTGGCCAGCGCGAACGGCACGTCGTGCTCGGCCAGCCAGTGCCCGTGCCGCAGGTAGGCCAGATCGGTGGGCTCGCCGTAGGGCAGGGCGACCTCGGCCGGCTCGACGTAGGCACCCTTGACCAGCCGGACGTGCACCCCGGCCGCGGCCATCCGGTCCAGGTCAGCCCCGGTGCGGTGAAAGTTCGCCGCCGCCGTGGCCCCCAGCCGCCCGGCCAGCCCGCGCCCGGCCACCGTCTCGACGCAGGTCAGCACGGCCTCGGCCCGGCCGTGGTCCTCGGCTCCGACCTGGACCCGGCGTCCTGCGGGCACGGCGCCCGCGATCGCGGCCAGCCGGCCGGCGCACCCGGCCGGATCGGCGTCCAGGGCCAGGTGAGTCAGGTCCACCGCCAGCCAGGTGCCGGGCGGCAAGGCCGCCAGCTGGTCAGCCAGGGCCACGTAACCGGCGGTGACGCGGTCGGCCTCGGCCGGGTCCCGGACCAGCTCGCCGAACAGGTCCAGGCTGGCCGCGACGCCGTCCGCGGCCAGGTCCCGGGCCCGCTGGACTGCGGCCGCCGCGCCGGAGCCGGCCACGTACCGGGACGCCGCCCGCCAGGCCAGCCGCTCCCCGCTGGGGGCGCGGCGCACGGCCCGCTCCAGCCGTTCGCTGGTGGCCAGCCGGAACAAGATCGCGCGATCGGTGGACATGGTCGCCATCCTGGCCGGCTGCGCCCTCGCCGGTAAGGCCGGCCGAGTCCCCGCGAGTGAGGGTCCTCATCTAGGCGGCCGCGGCCGGCTGGCCCGGGGCCAGCAGGGGCGAGGAGACCATGAAGTCGGCGCTGGCCCGGTTGCAGGCCACGGGGACGTTCCACACCACGGCCACCCGCAGCAGGGCCTTGACGTCGGGGTCGTGCGGGTGCGGCGCCAGCGGGTCCCACAGGAACACCATCAGGTCGACCAGGCCCTCGGCGATGCGGGCGCCGATCTGCTGATCCCCGCCCAGCGGGCCGCTGAGCAGGCAGGTCACGGACAGGTCCAGTTCGTCGGTGAGCAGGCGGCCGGTGGTGGCGGTGGCGACCAGCTCGTGCCGGGCCAGCGTGGCCCGGTTGTAGGCCGCCCACTCGAGCATGTCCTGCTTGCGGTTGTCGTGGGCGACCAGGGCGATACGCCGGACGCCAGGCGATGAAGCCGTCACGGGACTCCCTTCGGTCCGTCGGCAACGTGACGCTCCCGGCGGGGGCGCCACCTCCAGGCTGCCGTGCGACAACCGATGCGTCCAATGAGATTTTTCGACGTTATCGATGACGGCTAATCATGAGTCGTCACCCGGGCGAAAGCGGGCCGGCACGTTTTCGCTGGTCACCAGCCCAGTCTCGGTAGTCAGCTCGTCGATCACGCCGAACGCGCGGGCGATGCGGTCCGGCCGGTCGATGACGCTCGTCACCGCGGGCACGTGCCGGGTCAGCTGGAGCAGCCGGTCACCGTGCGGAGCGTGATCGCCGTGGAAGCCCCAGATCCCGAGCTGCGTGGTCGCCCCGGACAGGCCCGCCGTGCGCAGCCGCCGGACGATGGCCCGGTGGATCGGCTGGCCGCCGGCCCGGGCCGCCTCCGAGGTGTAGACCATGAGCTTCTGCCACCGCGGCTCGCCGCCACCCGCCGGCGGCGGGCGCAGCAGCCGGCCGTCCCGCTTGCAGACCACCACCTTCTCCACGGTGATCAGCGGCCGGGCCAGCAGGCCGCCCAGTTCCGGCAGCACCCGGGTGATCGGGCCTTCGGCGCCGACGGCGATGACCATCATCGGCACCTCGGCGTTGCGGCTGAAGAACAGGGCCCGCTCCCGGCGGCCGTGCGCGGTCCCGTCCACCCCGAGCAGGGCGGTGGCCCCGTCGATGCCGCGCCGGTGCAGCAGGTCGCATACGGCCACGAAGGCCGGCACCCGGTACACCCGTTCCTGCCGGCCCAGGTAGATGGTGACCTTGGCCGCCCCGCCGTTGCCCTCGGCCGCGTGCCCGTCCAGGTCGCCGGTGAGCAGCCGGGCCCGCTCCAGCGTGACCAGCCCGGACCCGGTCAGCCGGACCGCCTCGGGGGCCAGGGCCTCGATCCGCTCCCGCTCGTCGACCGCGATCGCGGTCAGCGGCAGATCCTCGGACAGGCTCAGCGACAGGTCGGTGCGCAGCCGGTGCTTGAGGCCGAAGCCCTCGGCCCCGCGCAGCAGGATGCTGACCGCGACCTGGTTCCGCCCGTACAGGCCGGCCAGGGCGTCCGCCACGAACTGGCCCTTCGCGCCCGGCGTCCCGCCTGCACGCTGCCGTTCGCCGAAGTAGCTGGTCAGCTTCAGCCCGTCGGTGATCATAGCCGCCCGCCGATCCAGTTGCCGAGTGCGGCCGCGGCCACCCCGAGGACCAGGCTGACCACGACGTTGGCGCTGGCCCGGCCCAGTTCCCGGTCTTCGGCCAGGCGTTCGGTCTCGAACATCCAGGTCGAGAACGTGGTGTAGGAGCCGACCGCGGCCGTACCGGCCAGCAGGGCCTGGTCCCGGCTGAGGGCCAGGCCGGCCAGGAGGCCCAGGACCACCGCGCCGGACAGGTTGATGGCCAGCGTCCCGAACGGGAAGTCCCGCCCGGACCGCGACACGACCCACCGGTCGACCAAGAACCGCAGCACCGACCCGGCCCCGCCGATGATCACCACGGCGGCCCACACCCACACGTTCATGCCCGCACCCGGACCCGGCGGACGATGGCGGTGGCCAGGTAGATGGCGGCGTAGCCGGCGGCGATGCTGGCCGCGGCGTAGGCCACGGCCAGGCCCCAGGCGCGGGCGTTGATCATCTCCAGGATCTCCACCTGCATGGTGGAGAAGGTGGACAGCCCCCCGCACAGCCCGGTGCCCAGCAGCGGGCGCCGGTAGCTTGACAGCGGCAGCCGTTCCTGCAGCCGGGTCACGAAGTACCCGAGCAGGAAGGCGGCCACGACGTTGACGGTGAACGTCGGCCAGGGCCAGGCGGTGGCCGGATGCGGGAAGGCTTCGGCCAGCCCGGCCCGCGCCAGCGTCCCGAGCGCCCCGCCCGCGAAGATCGCGCCGATCTCGCGCGCGTCAGACAATGCTCAGCTCCCTCCACGTCGAGGCTGCGGAAGAAGCCATCAGCCGTGTGGTGCGGCGGTTCGGGAGCCCAGCCCGCCGGCCCGGCCTCCACGTCAGGGCATCATCTGACCGGCCCAGTTTAGTAGCACACCACGCTGACCGGCGTGACCCTTACAGGATGGGGTTACCGCCGGTCACCGCGATCCGGGCCCCGGAGATGTAGCTGGCCTCGTCCGACGCCAGCAGGACGTAGGCCGGGGCCACCTCGGCGGGCTGGCCGGGCCGGCCCAGCGGCACCTGCTGCCCGAAGGTTTTCACCTGGTCGGCGGGCATGGTGGACGGGATGAGTGGCGTCCAGATCGGTCCCGGCGCCACGCTGTTGGCCCGGATGCCCTTCTTGGCCAGCAGCCCGGCCAGCGCGGCCGACATGTTGGCGATGCCGCCCTTGGTGACGTCGTAGGCCAGCAGCTGAGGCGACGGGTTGTCGGAGTTGACCGAGGTGGTGCCGATGATCGACCCGCCTTCCGGCATGTGCGGCACGGCCGCCTTGACCAGGAAGAAGTAGGCACTGAGGTTGGTGGCCAGCGTGTGGTTCCACTCCTCGTCGGAGATGTCCTCGATCGAGGAGTGGGTGGCCTGGAAGGCGGCGTTGCTGACCAGCACGTCGATCCGGCCGAATTCCTGCACGGCCCGGTCGGCGACCTCGCGGCAGTGGGCCGCGTCGGACAGGTCACCGGAAACCAGCACCGCCTTCCGGCCGGCCTGCTCGACCCACTTGGCCGTCTCCTGGGCGTCGTCGTGCTCGTTCAGGTAGCTGATCAGCACGTCCGCGCCTTCGCGGGCGAACGCGATGGCCACGGCCCGGCCGATCCCGCTGTCGGCCCCGGTGACGATGGTCTTCTTGCCTTCGAGCCGGCCGCAACCGCGGTAGCTCTCCTCGCCGTGGTCGGGCTTCGGGTCCATTGCCCCGGTGCTGCCGGGTACGTCCTGCTGTTGCGGTGGCTGGCTCATGCGGTCTCCTCACGGCTTGATTGCGGACCGCCGCCCGCTACCCAGGGGCCGGGCCCTCATTCAGGCTCGTGTGCACCCTGGTCACCGGGAACGCGCGGGGCGAGAATGCGACCGTGACGATGTGCGAAACCCTGGCGATGGCGGCAGGGACCTGGCCGGACCGGCCCGCGTACTCCGACCGGCCCGTGGGCCCCGGCGGCCCGGCCGGCGACTGGTCCACGATCACCTGGCGCGAGGTGCGCGAACGGGCCCTGGAGCTGGCCGCCGGGTTCGCCGCCCTCGGGCTCCAGCCCGGAGAGCGGGTGGCGCTGATGCTGCCCAACCGGCTGGAGCACGTGCTGGCCGACCTGGGCGTGGTGCACGCCGGGGGAGTGCCGGTCACCTTCTACCCCACGCTGAGCGCCGAGCAGGTCGCCTACCAGGCTGCCGACTGCGACGCGCGGATCGCGGTGCTGGACGGCGCCCCCGAGCTGGCCCGCTGGCAGCGGGTGCTGAGCCAGCTGCCGGGCCTGAAGCACGTGATCGTCCGCGACGCCGCCGTCTGCCCGCCCGGTGAGCCCTTCCGGACCTGGGCCGGCTTCACCGCGCTGGGCAGCACGGAATGGCCGGACCACACCATTGATATCGAAGGTCGCGTGGCTGGCGTCCGGCCCCAGGACCCGGTCACCGTGCTGTACACCTCCGGGACGACCGGCACCGCCAAAGGTGTGATCATCACCCACGCCAACGTGGCCGCCGAGCTGGCCGCGATCCAGGCCGTGGGCAACGCGCGCCCGCACACCCGCTGGGTGTCCTACCTGCCGCTGGCCCATATCGCCGAGCGCATGTTCACCCTCTACCTGGCGGCCGACAACGGCTGGCACGTGCACTTCTGCCCGGACGCGGCCACCGGCCTGGTGCCCACCATCGCCGCCGTCCGGCCGACCGCGTTCTTCGGCGTGCCCCGGGTGTGGGAGAGGATCCAGGCCGGGATCGGTGCCCGGCTGGCCGCCGAGACCGACCAGACCCGCCGCGCGGCCGTGGCCGCGGCCATGGACACCGGCCTGCGCTACGTGCGCAGCCGGCAGTACGGCCAGCAGACCCCGGACGACCTGGCCGCCGCGTTCGCGCAGGCGGAGGAGGCCGTGCTGCGGCCGATCCGCTCGCTGCTCGGCCTGGGCCACGCCGAGCTGGTCATGAGCGCGGCCGCGCCGTTGCCGCCCGAGGTGGGCACGTTCTTCGCCGGGCTGGGCCTGCGCATCATGGACGTCTACGGGATGACCGAGACCAGCGGCGCGTTCACCACCAACAACGACCACGAGTTCCGGCTCGGCACCGTGGGCCGGCCGCTGCCCGGCACCGAGCTGCGGATCGCCGCCGACGGCGAGATTGTCACCCGCGGCCCGCTCAACACCCCCGGCTACCTGAACCTGCCGGACCGCACCGCCGAGTTGCTCGACGCCGGCGGCTGGCTGCACACCGGTGACATCGGCTCGGTCGACAGCGACGGTTTCCTGTCCGTGATCGACCGCAAGAAGGAGCTGATCATCACGGCCGGCGGCGAGAACGTCTCGCCCGCCATGGTGGAGAACCTGCTGGTCGCGCACGCCCTGATCGGCCAGGCCCTGGCCTACGGCGACCGCCGCCCCTACCTGGTCGCCCTGCTCACCCTGGACGCCGAGATGGCCGCCGCCTGGGCCCGGGCGCAGGACGTGGCGGCGGGCGGGCTGACCGAACTGACCGAGCACCCCGCCGTCCTGGCCGAGGTGGGCGCGGCTGTGGCCGCCGCCAACCAGCGCCTGGCTCGGGTTCAGCAGATCAAGGCCTGGCGCCTCCTCCCCACCGAATGGACCGCCGACAGCGAAGAGCTCACCCCCACCCTCAAGCTCAAGCGCCGCATCATCCACACCAAGTACGCCGACACCATCGACAGCCTCTACACGGCCCGCTAGCCCTGACACAGTCGGCCGATGACCGTGCCGGGCCGTCTGAGCCTCTGACTTTCTGGTCCAAAGCGCTGGACGTCAGCCCGCTGCCGACGCCGTCGCGAAGTGCTCGGTCAGCAGGGCCGCCACCCGGTCCGGGGCTCGTTCGGGCAGCCAGTGGGAGGCGCCGTCGAGTTCGGCGAAGCGGTACGGCCCGGTGACGTACCGGCCGCACAGCTCGGCGGCGGCGCGGGAGACGAAGCGGTCGCGGTTGCCCCAGATGAACATGGTCGGCACCTGGATCGGGCCGGCGGGCTCGCGCAGGCGCAGCGGCATGGCCCGGTACCAGTTGAGCGGGCCGCGCAGCCCGGCCGGGTCCCGGGCCCGGGTGGCGTAGTGGTCCGCGCTGACCGGGTCGAGCCCCATCCGGACCAGGCTGTCGCGAAACACCTGCCCCCGCCGCCGGGTGAGGGCACGCTCGGGTAGCCAGGGCAGCTGCCAGGCCGCCATGTACCAGGAGCGGGCCGCCTGGCTGCTGGAGACCATGGCCCGGCCGAAGGCCTGCGGGTGCGGCACCGACATCGCGGCCAGCGACGCCACCCGCTCCGGGTGGCGGCCAGCCAGGTACCAGGCCAGGGCGGCGCCCCAGTCGTGCCCGGCCAGGTGAAACCGTTCCGCTCCCGCCGCGTCGGCCAAGGCCAGCACGTCGGCGGCGAGTTCCGTGTTCCGGTACGCGGACCGGGCCGCCGGCTGGGCCCCGGGCGAGTACCCGCGCAGGTCCGGCGCCAGCACCCGGTACCCCTGCTCAGCCAGCCTGGCCCCCACCCGATCCCAGCACCGCCGGTCCTGCGGGAACCCGTGCAGGAGGATGACGGCCTGACCCGGCCCGGCCTCGCCGGTGTCGGTGACCTGGAAGGTCAACGCTTCGTTGCGGAAGCGTTCCATGCCGCCATCCTCCTGCTGAGGATCACCCTGCTGGCGGGCGTTACCGCAGGCCGGTGATCTTCAGGATCTCGCCGGGGTTGGCGGCCTTGGCCGTGCTGCCCCCGAAGTTGGACACGTAGACCGTGCCGTCGGCCGCGGCCGCGACGCCGGTCGGCTGGAACAGCCCGCTCACCGGCAGCGCGGTGACCTTGTGGCCGTCATGGCTGACCCGGACCAGGGCACCCGGGGTGGTGGGCGGCGACAGCAGCCCGCCCACGCTGTACTCGGTGGCCAGGAGCCGCCCGTGCCGGTCGAACGCGATCGACGTGACGGCGGTCAGGCCCTTGGCCCAGATCTTCGGCTGGTGGCCGGGGACGACCCGGTAGATGTAGGCCGTGCCCGGGTTCGACGGCACGCCGCGGAGCAGGCCGACGTACAGGGCCCCGTCCGGCCCGACCGCGATGGAGGTCGGGACCGCCTGGGCCTTGACGGTGACCGGCGCGGGCCCGAGGACCCCGGCCGGAGCCGTCTCGGTGACGGCCGGGAACCGGGCCAGCAGGTGGATCTTGCCGGACGGCGAGACCTGCAGCAGCGAGTTCGCGGCCGCGTCGGCCACCACGAAGCCGCCGTGGTAGGGCACGACGTCGTAGGGATCGGAGTCGTAGGCGGTCTCACCCGGGACGGTGCCCAGGCTGACGGCCGACTGCGGGTGAGCGGCGGCGTAGGCGGCGATGTTCACCGCGCTGGTCCGGTGGCCCGACTTGATCAGCAGCTGGCCGAACAGGTTGCCGACCGGCTTGGGCAGGGCGTTGCCGCCCTTGCTGTTGACCAGGACGTCCTGCATGGTCACGGCCGCCCGGCCGTGGCTGAAGGCGACCGCGGCTGGGCCGAGGACCTCGCCGCTGTCTTCTTCCACCACCGACGGCAGGCGGACCGAGGCCGCGATGTGCCCGTGCCGGATCAGCGACACGGCGCCGGTCCAGCCCACGCAGAACTGGGTGTTGCCGGTCCCGCCGATCGACGGGCCGGTGACGCAGTTGGACTTTCCAACCGGGCCGCCCGCGCCGGCTTGCGCGACCCACAGGCCGTCGCCGGTGAGGGTGAGGTGCCGCGGGTTGTTGAGCCCGCTGCGCACCACGCTGACGGTTGGTTTTGCCGATGATGTGGATGCGCCAGCGGCGACCGCCGGAACGGCCACCCCCGTCGCTACAGCCCCCGCGAGGGCAATCGCTGCAAAGCGTTGCATCTGTATTCCTCCCCAGTGCGGATCGCGCCGCTTGTGCGACGCGACAGACCGGAAAGGCCGCCACGAGCGGGATCGGGCCGCACCAGTCTGCCCCCGAGCAGACGGCCAGTCGATCCGCGCCAGTATGACACTGGCCGTTGAGTTTTACACCCCTGAACCGCCCTGACGGACCGCCTCGGAACTGAGCGTGATCACCTGCCCGGTGTCGGCGCTGCGCTGGGCCGCCTCGAGTACCTCCAGACCGGCCACCGCGTCCCACGGGTCGACCGGCACCGCGCCCCGCCCGCGGACGGCCTCGGCGAACGAGGAGTAGAACACCGTCCAGTCGCCGCGCTCGCTGGGCCAGGGCCGGGTCGTAGGCCCGGCATGCAGCCGGCCCCAGCGCTCCGGTGGCACTCCACCCCAGGCGTCGCCGGATGCGGTCGGCGAACCGCCGGCCATCAGATCATCGGCCTGGTGGTCAAAGGCGGCGACGTCATAGATGCCCGCGGTACCGAACACCCGGAACCGGGGGCCCGGCTCGCCGTTCAGCATCACGTCGCCGACCAGGTGGGAGATCACCCCGCTGGCGTGCCGGGCGGCGATGAAGAACCGGGCCGGAAGCCCGGGAACGCCGTCGGCGTGGTCCACCTCGGCGTAGACCGACGTCACCGGCCCGAACAGCACCAGGGCCTGGTCGGCCAGGTGCGACCCCAGGTCGAGCAGGATCCCGCCGCCCGAGGCCGTGATGCCATCCGGCGGCGTGAACTGCTCGATCCGCGACTCGGCCCGGACGACCCGCCCCAGCTCGCCCGAGCCGATCACCGCCCGCACCGTCAGCAGGTCCGCGTCAAACCGCCGGTTCTGGTACACCGTCAGCAGCACCCCGGCCCGCTCGGCCGCCGCCACCGCCTGCCGGGCCGCCGCGGCGCTCAGCGCGAACGGCTTGTCGCACACCACCGGCAGCCCCAGCGAGATGGCTTCCAGCACCAGCGGCACGTGCGTATCGGCCGGCGTCGAGATCGCCACCGCGTCCACTCCGGCTGCGGCCACCGAGGCCAGGTCGTCATAGGCCGGCGTCCCCGGGTGATCGCGTTCCAGTTCCCCGCGCCGCTCACCCGACCGGGTCACCACCCCCGCCAGCTCACACCCGGCCGCCGCGGTGATGAGCGGGGCATGAAAGAACCGGCCGCCCTTCCCGTACCCGACCAGCCCGATCCGCGCCGGCTGAACCCGCTCCACCGCCACCTCCTAAGCACCGCTGGCGACCACAATAGGTCCGCGCCGCATCACCGGGCAGAACCCGGATGCAGCTACAGGCCGGTCCACCAGGCGTCGATGAGCACGTCGTGGGCGATGCCGGTGTCGATGGTGTGATGCAGGCCGAGGCTGACGATGCGGTCATCGTGGGGGTGGAACGGCTGGGTGGGGTCTTCGCCCAGCACGGGGCCGAAGGCATCGATGAGCGGCTTCCAGAGGCTGGCCCAGTTGCGTCCCGGCCCGGTCGTCAGCGCGATTTTCAGCTCGACCGGGCCCGGATCGATGGTGGCAACCTGCGCCGCAAGCCGGTCGTGGAGTTCTTGTTTCCACTCTCTGCGCTCATAGGAGCCAGCCATGCGGGTAGAGAACTGCGAGGTGCCCGCGGCCGTATCCGGCCGGGCCCGTCCCACCGCTAGTGACGATGGCCCGTGGATCTTGCGGCCGAAGATGGCCGCCACCCGCTCCGGGCCTAGCCGCTGAGCGACCGGGAACAGGTAGTTGTCCAGGTCATGGCCGCCATCAATGATGGAGGCGCCATCGCTGAACCCTACGATCAGCTCGGCAGCAACCCGGCCGCTCACGGTGGCCAGCACCGGCCTGGCGATGGCGTCCACGTGGGCCAGGAAGCGAGCCAGCTTCACCTGGCTGGGATGTCCTGCTCGCTCCCAGCTGGCCAGCTGTGGCTTGACGCTCTGCCGCATTACGCCCACCGGACGGCGGTACACCATTGCCATGTGAGTCATTAGGTGGTATTGGCGGCGGCATCGAGCAGGGCCTTGGTAAGGACTGAGTTCACGGCGATTCCCTCCTCGGCCAGACTGCTCGCGCCGGATGGGGATCGGTCGATGGCGCAGACAACCGTGGTCACGGTGGCCCCAAGCTCGCGAAGGGCCCGGGCGGCGCCGATGACGGCGCCGCCGGTGGTAATCACATCTTCGACCAGGGTCACGGTACGGGCCTGAGGGTCGCCGCCCTCGGCGAGCCGCCGGGTGCCGTAGGCCTTGGCTTGCTTACGCACGAACAGGGCCGGGATGCCGGTCATCTGGCTGAGCACGGTGACCAACGGGATGCCGCCCAGCTCAAGGCCACCAAGCAACGCGGTGCCCGCCGGGATCAGCCCGGCCATGACCTCGGCCACCCGACGCAGCAGTGCTGGATCTGACTCGAACAGGTACTTGTCGAAATACTCGTTGCTGACCTGCCCAGAGCGCAACGTAAAGCTGCCGCGCGAGCGGCACCGCGCATCAACCTCACGCGCCAGCTGGCCCAAGTCATCTGCGGACACGCGAATGATCCTGCCAGACATTTCCGGCTGCGCCAGCGAC